>NZ_DATHFV010000043.1:0-28295 GCF_035317925.1 Sphingomonas sp. | reverse complement strand
GCCGCAACAGGGCACCGAACGGGGCGAATGGATCACCGCCGAACTCAAGCGCCGCATCAACGCGCTCGATCCGACGCGCCCGGTCACCCAGGCTTTCTATGGCGAAGACAAGGGTTATGGCGCCGGCGCCTGGCATGTCGTCGATGTCGCGGGTCTCAATTATCGCACCGACAAGATCGACGATTTCCACGCGCAATATCCGAAGCTGCCCGTGATCGGCAGCGAGACCGCGAGCACGGTCGCCACGCGCGGCGAATATCGCAACGATCCCGACCGCCACATCGTGCGCGCTTACGATACGGAATATCCGTTCTGGGCCTCCACCGCCGAGCAATGGTGGCCGATCGTCGCCGAGCGCGATTATATCGCCGGCGGCTTCATCTGGACGGGCTTCGATTATCGCGGCGAGCCCACCCCGTACCCGACCTGGCCGAGCGTCTCGAGCCAGTTCGGCGTGCTCGACCTGTGCGGCTTCCCCAAGGACAATTATTATTATTATCGTGCCTGGTGGCGGCCGTCGGCTCCGTTGGTCCATCTGCTACCCCATTGGAACTGGGAAGGAAGCGAAGGCCAGCCGATCGAGGTCTGGGCACACAGCAATTGCGATGAGGTCGAGCTGTTCGTGAACGGCGTCAGCGCGGGCCGCAAGCCGATGCCGCGCAACCGTCACGTTGCATGGACGGTGGAATATCGTCCGGGCCGGGTTGAGGCGATCGGCTATCGAAACGGCCGGCAGATCGCGAAGAGCATGCGCGAAACGGCGGGCCCTGCCCACAGCCTCCGCCTCACCGCAGACCGCGATCGCATCGCGGCCGATGGCTCCGACCTTGCAATGATCACCGTCGAAGTGGTCGATCGCCGCGGTGTGGTCGTACCGCGCGCGGACGTTCCGGTGCATTTCGAGATTGCAGGCGATGCTCGCCTTATCGGCGTTGGAAACGGCGATCCGAACAGCCGCGAAGCCGATCAGGGATCATCGCGTACGAGCTTCAATGGGATGTGTCAGGCGATCGTCCAGGCCGGCACCGCCGGAGGCAACATCCGGTTGACCGCTCGCGCGGAGACACTCTCATCCGCCGCCGTTGCGATCCTTGCGCTGCCGCCGCGCAACACCGCGTGAATTGGCGACGCAGCGCGTCTGGAGAAAGTATCGCTTGGTGACCCCTACGAGAATCGAACTCGTGTTTTCGCCGTGAGAGGGCGACGTCCTAACCGCTAGACGAAGGGGCCGTCTGCGCGAAGGCGCGCACATATGGGCGCGCACCCTATGCGTCAAGCAAAGTGTCAGGCGGCTTCGGCCTCGGCCGCTTCCTCCGCCTCGCGCTGTTCGGCCTGCTGGCGCGCCCACATTTCGGCATAGAGACCGCCGCGCGCGACCAGCCCGGCATGCGTGCCGCGTTCGGCGATGCGGCCTTTGTCCATCACGACGATCTCGTCGGCATGGATGATCGTCGACAGGCGATGCGCGACGATGATCGTGGTGCGGCGCTGGGCGAGCAGGTTGAGCGTATCCTGGATCGCGGCTTCGGTGCGGCTGTCGAGCGCGCTGGTCGCCTCGTCGAGGATCAGCAATTGCGGATCCTTGAGCAAGGTGCGCGCGATCGCGACGCGCTGCTTCTCGCCGCCCGAAAGCTTGAGCCCGCGTTCGCCGACCTTGGTGTCGTAGCCGTCGGGCAGCGACACGATGAAATCGTGGATCGCCGCGCCGCGCGCCGCATCCTCGACCTCGGCCTGGCTCGCGCCTTCGCGGCCGTAGGCGATGTTGTAGCCGATCGTGTCGTTGAACAGCACCGTGTCCTGCGGGACGATGCCGATCATACGCCGTAGCGACGCCTGATTGACCTGCCTGATGTCCTGCCCGTCGATCAGGATGCGCCCGCCGGTCACGTCGTAGAAACGGAACAAGAGCCGCGCGAGCGTCGACTTGCCCGCACCCGACGGACCCACCACCGCGAGCGTGCCGCCGACGGGCACCGCGAAATCGACCTGCTTCAATATCTGGCGCTCGGGATCGTAGGCGAAATCGACAGCCTCGAACCGCACCGCACCGCCCTGCGCGATCAGGGTAGGCGCGTCGGGCAAATCGACCACCTCCTCGGGCGTATCGACCAGCTTGAACATCGCCTCCATGTCGATCAGCCCCTGGCGGATCTCGCGATAGACCATGCCGAGGAAGTCGAGCGGGCGGAAAAGCTGGCTCAACATCGTGTTGATGAACACGACGTCGCCGGTGGTGAACTGGCCCTTGCTCCAGCCCCACACGCTATAGGCCATCGCACCCGCCATCATCGCGTTGGTGATGAAGCCCTGGCCGATATTGAGCCAGGCGAGGCTGACCTCCAGCTTGGTGGTGGTGTCGATCAGCGTCTTGACGCTCTCGCCGTAGCGGCGCTGCTCGACGCCCTCGGCGCCGAAATATTTGACCGTCTCGTAGTTGATCAGCGAATCGACCGCCTTCTGCGCTGCCTCGCCGTCGGACGCGGCCCATAAGCGGCGCAGGCCGATGCGCCATTCGGTCATCGTGCGCGTGAACAGGATGTAGAAAGCCACCATCAACGCGGTCGCGACCACCAGACCGGGACCGAATTTGGTGAAGAAGATGATGCAGACCGCGCTCAGCTCGAAGATGGTCGGCGCGATGTTGAACAGCAGGAAATAGAGCATCGTATCGATGCTCTTGGTGCCGCGCTCGACCACCTTGGAGAGCGATCCGGTGCGGCGTTCGAGGTGGAAGCGCAGCGACAGGCGATGGAGATGCGCGAACACTTCGAGCGCGAGCTTGCGCGCGGCTTCCTGGCCGACGCGTTCGAAGACGGCGTTGCGCAGATTGTCGAACAGCAGGCCGCCGAAGCGCGCGCCGGCGTAAGCGACGACCAACGCCATGGCGAGGCCGACCGCCTCATGTCCGGGACTCATCCGGTCGATCGCGCCCTTGTAGGCGAACGGCATCAGCAAGGTGATGCACTTCGATCCGATCACCAGCAGCATCGCGACCGCGACGCGGAAGCGCAAAGCCGGCCGGTCCTTCGGCCACAGATAGGGAAGGAAACGGCGGAGCGCGGCGAAGCCGTTCTCTGGATTGGGTGTGGTTTCGGCGGGCGTGGGCGGCATCGTCCTTCAAGATAGGGCGCCTTGGGGAATGCGCAAACATTGCTACCCCACCAACGTCACCCTGAACTCGTTTCAGGGTCCACCGTGCCACAGGAGCGGCGGTGCGGATGATGGGTGGATGCTGAAACAAGTTCAGCATGACGAGGAGTGTGGGGGAGCCGGAGCGCGCATGGATCGTTGGTGGGGCCAGCCCAGGAGACACTATGGAATCGCACCCCAAAGAGCCGATGATCCACGAAGACGATCTGCCCGGCAGCGAGGCGACGTTGAGCCCGCGGCCGATCTTCGAGCCGCGCTATGCGGGGTCGGGCCGGCTGCAAGACAAGGTCGCTTTGATCACGGGCGGCGACAGCGGGATCGGGCGGGCGGTGGCGGTGCTGTATGCGCGCGAGGGCGCCAATGTCGCGATCGTCTATCTGAACGAGGATGAGGATGCGGCGGAGACGAAGCATCTGGTCGAGCGCGAGGGCGGCCAATGCCTGACGATATCGGGCGATGTCGGCGACAAGGACTTTTGCTTTCGGGCGGTCGATCAGGTGATCGCCGCGTTCGGCAAGCTCGACGTGCTCGTCAACAATGCCGGCGAGCAGCACCCCGACAAGGATATCCGCGACATCACCGAGGCGCAGCTGCGCCGCACATTCCAGACCAACATCTTCGGCCAGTTCTTCATGGTCCAGGCAGCGCGCGACCACCTCAAGAAGGGCGCGGCGATCGTCAACTGCACCAGCGTGACGATGTATCAGGGCGAGCCCGAGATCGTGGACTACAGCGCGACCAAGGGCGCGATCGTGGCGTTCACGCGCTCGCTGAGCGAACAGCTCGTGGGCGAAGGCATCCGCGTCAACGGCGTCGCGCCGGGGCCGATCTGGACCCCGCTCAACCCGTCGGGCGGGGCCAGCAAGGAGAAGCTCGCGACCTTCGGCGAGAAGACGCCGATGGGCCGGCCGGGCCAGCCGAACGAGGTCGCGCCGTCCTTCCTGTTCCTGGCGTGCGCGGATTCCTCCTACATGTCGGGGCAGGTGCTGCACCCGAATGGCGGGACGATCGTGAACGGATAGATGCAAGCGGGCGACACCTCCCTGCCCCTTCGCCAAGGGAAAAAATAAAAAACACCGGAAACGAACTAAAGGACGGTGGCGAAAGCGCGATTATGAGCGACGCGCCGCGTAGAACATTTCGGGAACAAAGTCAAGACCGGGCAAGCTCGGAGAATCGCGTCGGCAAGCGGGCGAGGGCGACGCGCGCGCCGCGTCCAGTGTCCCGGCTCTGTCGGGGTCCATCCTGCCCAGGCACGGCGGTGGGGATGATGGATGGATGCTGAAACGAGTTCAGCATGACGGAGTGGGAAGATCGCCTTCGCCGCGACCGACTTTGGACGGAGAGTTCACTGCGGGAGTTAGTCGCAAAATTCTTAGGTCCGCAATCCCGGCTGTCGGAAAGACACTAACGAAACCTGCCAGCCTGCAAACCACCCAAAGTCGGTCGTTCGAGTTAGCGTGCGCTGGGCCTGAGGGCCGCCGTTCACGTCGTAACGGTTGCTCAGTTCAAGCGCGTCGCTTCCAACCTCTGAAACATCGCATCAATCTCGTCTTCCGACATCGGAGTATCGCGAGACAAAAGCTGATCCAGCGCTGGGACGAAGGCCCCCAGCACCCAAAAGGCATTGCGAAGATAGACAGCGAAGTCGTTCCCGAGGGCGGCTATCGGGAAGTCCTGAACGATCCAAAAATCGCGATCGGCCAAGGAAAATCGCAACCCGATTAGGCGGTCATGCAGACGTAGCAGTGTTTGGTATGCTGGATCTTTCAAGCCTTCGCGCCGTTCTCCAAGATACACTTTGAAGACTAGCCATCCCTCGACAATTTGAAGCGTTCCCGTGAGTTCTACGTCCTCAATCGGTAGCTGCACGAAGCTGCCTGCGACCGAACACTCGATGCCGCTTTCAGCGAGAGCAGCGGCAAGTTCCTCGTGGCTGTCGAACATGCCCATCCCCGCGCAATGTCAGGAGCGGCTTATGTCGGCAATGGCCAAAGGCACCATTTGTGCCGGAATCGATCCGAACGGCAGGTTTCGCTCGAACGCGTCCCAAAAGTCGCCAGTCCGCAAACCACCCAATCCGGCATTTAGGCGTCTTGCCCGATGACCGGCATTCGTGCGTTCGCAACCTAGCCCGGCACGACCCGCCGGCTCAGCGAGCGCGGAGGCTCATCAGGTGGGCCAGCGTCGCCTTGAAGCGGCTGAGTTCCGCGCCGGCGATCTGGGCGGCCTGGATGAACTTCACGCTCGCCGGATTGACCGCGACATTGTTGACGAACACCTCGAAATGGAGGTGCGGGCCGGTCGACAGCCCGGTCGAGCCGACATAGCCTATCAGCTGGCCGGCATGCACATGCTCGCCGACCTTGGCGATGATCCGGCTCATATGCGCGTAGCCGGTACCCATGTTGCCCGACGCGCGGATCTGGACGTAATTGCCGTGGCCGCCGTGCCAGCCGGCGAAGTTCACGACGCCGTCGGTGGCGGCGATGATCGGCGAGCCCATCGGCGCGCCGTAATCGATGCCCTTGTGCATGCGGCTATAGCCCAGCACCGGGTGGAAGCGCATGCCGAAGCTGGACGTCTGGTGGCCCTGGACCGGCATCTTCATGCTGCCGCGCGTCTCGCCGACGCCGGCCGCGTCGAAGAACTGATCCTTGCCGCCCGAATTCCATTTGAGCAGGCGCAGTTCCTTCTTGCCCTGCTGCAGCCCGGCGAACAGCAGGTTGCCGGTTTCGCTCATGCCGTCGGCGGCGCGGTGATGTTCGACGATGATGTCGAACTGATCGTTCGAATGGATGCCCTGGATCGAGACGTGCTGGCCCATCGCCCGCAGCCAGGCCTGGACCGCGGCCGAGGGCGCACCCGCGGCACGCGCCGAGGAGAGCATCGACGAGCCGACCTTGCCCTCGATCCGGAGCGGCGTGTCGTCGACCGCGATCGGCAGCGGCTTCAAATGCAGATCGTTGCCGACGCGATCGAGCGAGAGCGCGAGATCGAGCCGCGCGCGGAAGCCGAGATGATCGAGCGGGCGCGGTACCGACTTATTGGGGCGGCGGCCGAGCGTGAGATCGAGCTTGGTGCCGGGCTTGATATCGCCGAGCGCAGTCTGGTCGGCGATCATCGCCGCGACCGACTTGGCCTGATCCGCACCGACGCCGGCGCGTTGCAGCACGCGGGCGAAGCCGTCGCCGGTGCCGAGCGTCGCGGTCACCTGAATCTGCGGGCGTTCGGGCGTATCGGTGAGGCGCTCGACCAGATTGGTCGCGACCATGCGGCGGCCGGTATCCGATCCGTACGCCGACGGCGCGATCGCCTGGACGCGCATTTCCTGTTCCTGGCGTTCGCCGAGCGCGGGCGCGACCGGACCGTGCAACGGCGCTATCCCCGGGGCGAACGAGATGGCGAGCGCGCAGAGCGCGGTGCAGGTGGCGAGGCCACGCCACCATTCGCGGCTGCCGATGCGCTGGCCGAGATCGATAACCAGCTCAAGATCGGCGGCGCGTTCGATGTGACGGCGGAGCGTGTTGCGATCGAAACGGCGGCGCGCCGGCGGGGCCAGCGCGACCGTGCCGCCGCCGCCAATAAACCCGTCATTATCACGCAGATACATCAACGCCCCGTCCCAGCCCTGATAAGCCGGTCTTTCGCCGGCAGGGTAGGCGACTGTGGATAACAAACCTTAAAGTCAAACTAATCCACGGTTTACGGGCGAAAGCTGCGATGAGGTGAGTCAATTTCCGGGCGAATCGAGTCGGGCGAGGGAACGAAGTTGGAGGGCGAATGACTTGTTTTGGCCGATAGCTGTCTGACTGATTCCGGGCGCTGAGTCTGGAATGGCTGCCATTTGGAAGGGCACCGCCAACCCGCAGCTTCCGACCAATCTCCGTCGCTCACGCGAGATTGCCAACTACCTGAAAGCTGCCTTCCGTTCAGGAGGGAGGGCTGCCGAGAAGCAATGTCAGTCCAGCCGCCTAGCGGCGTTTGCGGGACCGAAGGGCCCGTCTGATCGGCTCGTCCCAAAGGTGTACTGCTGCCCATCCGATCAGGACCGCGACGAGCCAGGTGGCGATGCCCACCGCGACGATAGCGCCGCGACCCGGCGAGGCGGCCTTGATCCAGTCCGCATAGACGTAGATCAGCGCATAGTGCGTTCCATAAAGCGGATAGGAAAGCCGGCCCAACTGTTCGCAGACCGAGGTCCATACCTTGCTGGCGACCGGATGTGCGCCGGCTGCGATGATCGCCGGGAATAGCAGAATGACGATGCCGGCATCATAGAGCCCGTTCCACGACACGCCTCCCGCAGCGGTCAGGTGCGGTATGGCAAAGGCAATGAGCAAAAGGACGGACAGCGGAGCCCAGCCAAGCCGCATCGAGGCGCCAGCGCGCCGGGTACGGTACAGCAGCAAGCCGGCCAAGAAGGGATAGGCGATCCGGACCGGCGCCATATCCACGGTATGCCAGTCATAGCCCAGATGCAGCGTGTCATAGACCGCCGCCCGCCACACGAGCAGGGCGCAGCCGCAGCCACGAGCATGGCGAGTATGCGCGTAGAGAGGAAACGGAGTACGACCGCATAGGCCACGTTGGCGAGGTATTCGAGGAAGAGCGTCCAGAAGACGCCATTGTACGGGAAATAGTCGGTGCCCCTGTCCGGCAGCGTCCATGAGGGCAGGAGTAGGAGGCCGGCGACGAACGCCGTCAGCGCAGCCGCGAGCGATGGCGTGTGCGGCACGGCCGGAAAGGGATCGACGAAGTAGGAAATGGCACCCAGCACCACGCCGGCCACGATCACCGGGTGCAACCGGATTAGCCGGGTCTTGAAGAACGAAGCCACGGATTGCCGCGACCAACGATCGTCATAGGCATAGCCCATGACGTACCCCGACAGCGCGAAGAAGAAATCGACCGCCAGATAGCCGTGTCGGAGCAGGTTGGCCGACTGATCGGCCGTCACCGATTCCATGATATGAAACATGACAACGAGGAGGGCCGCGGTCCCCCGCAGACCATCGAGCACCGGATAGTGAGGTTTGCCAGCGTGAGTGGTTTGTTCGTCCATCCATCTAATCCGATCGAGGCGGCAGGGCCGCTGCGTCAGCAGGCGGCCGGCGCGGGCAAAAGGCGAGACGGCGACGATAGCGCCGCCCCGCCTGAGGTCAGGGTTTGCGGACCTCGAACGTGCCTGCCAGCGAGGCGGTGGAGTCGTCCCCCACATACACGTCGAACGTGGTCTGATCCTGGACGAAGCTCCTCGTCGAGGATGCCCAATAGGTCAGGTCCTCGGGCTTGAGCGTGAACCGGATCGTCCGCGTCTCCCCGGGAGCGAGCGTCACGCGCTGGAAGCCCTTGAGCTCACGCACAGGGCGGGCAGCCGTGCCATATCGTTGGTGGATGTAGAGCTGCGCCACATCGTCGGCCTCGCGCATGCCCGTATTCTTCAGGTCGACCGACACGGCCACGGCCTCGCCGGGTGCCACGTTCGCCTTGTCCGTCTTCAGGTTGGAGAAGGCGAACGTCGAGTAGCTGAGCCCGTAACCGAACGGGTAGAGCGGCGAGTTCGGCTCGTTCCAATAACGCTGCTCGATCGTCTTGGGCTGGAACGAGGTCAGATGCGCGTAGGGCAGCGGAATTTGCCCGATGTTGCGTGGCCAGTTGTACGGCAGCTTGCCGCCCGGCGACACCTCACCGAACAGCAGGTTGGCGACCGCCGCTCCGCCCTGCGACCCCGGATACCAGATGTCCATGAGCGCCTGGGGCTTGCTGCCCTTGAGGTCCAGCGGGCGCGCGCTCATCAGCAGCACCACGACCGGCTTGCCGGTGGCGGTCACGGCATCGAGCAGTTCCTGTTGGCGGCCCGGCAGGTCGAGCGAGGAACGTGAGGCTTGCTCGCCGATCATGTTCCACCCCTCGCCCAACACCAGCACGGCAACGTCGGCCGCCCGCGCCATCTGGACGGCACGCTGGATTTCGGCCGTGTCATCGACGGTGACACGGGGCATCGCTGCGTGGGGACCAGTCTCGAAGATCGACGGGAACAGCCGGGGCGGCATGCTGACGCCGGCCGAATAGTCGACGCGCACGCCAGAGCCGACCTTCGCCTTGATGCCGGCAAGCACCGTCACGGTTTCGTCGTTCTTCTGGTCGAATACCCAAGGCCCCACGGTATCGCGCGCCGAGTCCGCCAGCGGCCCGATAACCGCAATCGACTTCACGCCCTTTCGGTCGAGCGGCAGCAGGCCGCCTTCGTTGCGCAGCAGAACCGCCGT
Source organism: Sphingomonas sp. (assembly GCF_035317925.1). Taxonomy (GTDB): domain Bacteria; phylum Pseudomonadota; class Alphaproteobacteria; order Sphingomonadales; family Sphingomonadaceae; genus Sphingomonas_I. Next base: position 18,873 of record NZ_DATHFV010000043.1, on the reverse strand, counting down.
GCGCTCCGCCGCGATGCGAGCCGTCAAGCGATGGCCAGGGTCGTTGAGCACACGCTGCGCGGCTTTCAAATCGACATAAGGATGCTCGAACAGCCCCATGCGGATCTTCGCTTCGAGGACGTGCCGCACCGCATCGTCCAGTTGCGCGGTCGTTATCTTGCCCTCGGCAAGCGACTGCGGGAGCGTTTTGAACGCCGAGACGCCGAAGGGCGGCGCCATCTCCATGTCGACCCCGGCCGTCAACGCGCGGACGCCGGCGTCCTCGTTGCTGGATGCGAACCCGTGCGTCAGCAGATCGTGTGCGGCGCCCGCGTCGGTGACGACGAAGCCCTTGAAGCCCCAGGTGTTGCGGAGCACGTCGGTCAACAGCCAGCGGTTGCCCGTAGCCGGCGTGCCGTTGAGGCCCATATACGCGCTCATGATGTTGCCGGCGCCGGCATCTACGGCAGCCTTGAATGGCTTGAGATAGACGTTCCACAATTCGCTGTCGGACAGGTTCGCCTCATCATAGTCGCGCCCGCCCAGTGCAGCGCCGTAACCCGCGAAATGCTTGGGGCCAGCGATGATGTGGCCCGGACTGCCGAGATAGGCACCCTGAAACCCGCGAACCTGCGCGGCAGCCATCGCTGACCCGAGATAGGGATCCTCGCCGGCACCTTCGACAATGCGGCCCCAGCGCGGATCGCGCGCGATGTCGACCATCGGTGCGAACGCCCAATGCAGGCCGACCGCGCGCGCCTCGGCCGCGGCGGCCGTCTGGCCATCCTCGGCGACCTTGGGGTCCCAACTCGCGGCGACCGCGATCGGCACGGGCATGATCGTGCGCAGCCCGTGGATCACGTCATAGCCGAACAGAAGCGGGATCTTGAGGCGGGTCTTCTCGACCGCGATATGCTGCAATCGGTCGAGCTCGACCGGATCGTTCACGAACAGGAGCGAGCCGGCGCGCCCCGCGGCCATCTCGTCCGTCACGCGCTTCGACTCTTCCGGAGTCGTCGTGAAGTCGAAATACTGCGTAATCTGACCGGCCTTCTCCTCGGGCGTCATCTGCGCGATCAGGGCATCCGCGCGGGCACGAACCGCCTCGTCGCTCAGTGGGGCGCTACGCAACGCGGTGCGCTGGGCAAGAACGCTCCCGCCATTCCCAAGCGTCGCGATCAAGGCGGCGCTCGCGAGTGCCGTCCAACGAAATGTGCGTGCTGCCTTCATTGGTTCTTCTCCTGCCGTGATGGTGCGTTCCCGGCCGAGCCTGCCGGGAAGCGGAATTGGGTGTCGGTTCCTTGTTGGATCGGTCGGGCGTCCGTCGTTCAGCGGCGCGCCCGCAGGGCGCCGCGAAGGCGGCTGCGGATCGGCTCATCCCAGAAGGTGTATGCCGCCCAGGCCACGAGGATCAGGAACGGGATCAGCGCCAGCCCGATGCCGACGAGCCGCGCTTGCGAGGGGCTCCCGTTGGCAACGTAATTCATCCACACATAGAGGAACGGAAAATGGGTGATGTAGATCGGGTAGGAGATGCGTCCGCTCGCCTTGCACAGTCGCATCATGCCGCGCCCCGCATCGGAGTGACTGCCTGCCAACACGATGAAGGGGAACAGCAGCACCACGCAGGCCGCTTCGTAGAGGCCATTGATCTTGACCCCGTCCACAGCCGGCAGCGTCGGGAAGGCCATGGCGGCGACCATGATGACGGTCAGCGGGAACCAGCCAAGCCGGGTGCGCGGCAGCCGGTCCCTCATGCGGTAGAGCCAAAGGCCGGTGACGAACGGGAAGCAGAGACGAACGGGCGCCATCCACAGGCTGTCCCAGCCCGATCCCTGGTCGAGGCTGCCGAGATAGCCGCCGCAGGCGACAAGCACCGCCCCGCTCACCACCGCAAGGGCACCCAGCGCGCGCGCCGACAGGTGGCGCAGCACAAAGGCGTAAGCGACGTTTCCGATATACTCTTGCAGGAGACTCCAGCACGGGCCGTTGAGCGGGTGCGTGTCGGACCAGCGGTTTGGCAGCGACGGGGCTGGCAGCAGGAGCAGGCCCAGCACCAGGGCGACAAGAACCTTCTGCAAGGGAACGACTTGCGCCGTCCCGGCGAGGGGGTCGAGCAGATAGCTGGCGAAACCGAGCAGCACGCCGAGGATGACCAGCGGGTGCAGGCGGATGAGGCGCAGGGTCAGGAAATGACCGGCAGTCATCCGGCCCCAGCGATCGTCGTAGGCGTAGCCGATGACGAAGCCGGACAGCGCAAAGAAGAAGTCCACCGCCAGCGGCGCATGGTGAAGAATGACCTTGGCGCCTTCCCAGGAGACGGTGATGCCCTGGATGTGGAACAGCACCACAAGCATAGCCGCGGATCCGCGCAGGCCGTCCAGAACCTCGAAATGCTCCTTGCCTGTCGCCGTCCGGTCGGGTGCCGCGGTGGGCTCACTCGAACTCGTCCCCGACATATCAAGCGCTTCTGTCTGCCCCGCAGCGTCCGCCACCCAAAACCCCTCCACCTTTATGACGTTAAGGGATTGGGTGATTTAACGATAAATCACAAATGGTTTTTTCCGCTAGGCCGAGTGGCGTTCGACCATCGTGAACGGAAAAACGACATCCGTGGGCGCGCTGTTTTGCTCGGGATTTCTGACGGCGCGCGCCAAGCATTCCATCGCTTCTGCCGCCATCTCTCTGATCGGCTGCCGCACGGTGGTGAGCTGGGGCCACACCCGTGTCGCGATCATCGTGTCGTCGAAGCCGGTGACGGACAGGTCCGCCGGCAGACTGATTCCGCGCTGATGCGCTACCCAGAGCACGGCGGCAGCCATGTCATCATTACCAGCCACGATAGCGTCCGGGGGAGGTGACAGGTCCAGAAGCCGCTCGGCAGCAGCAAGGGCCGTTGGAAACGTGAAGTCGCCCTCGACGCAGAGCGCCTGGTCGATAGGCAGGTCGTGCGCGCGCAGGGCGTCGCGATAGCCTTCAAGACGCGCAACACTGTCCGAATGCCGTAGGGGCCCGGCCAATACCGCGATCCGCCGGCGGCCGTTGGCGATGAGGTATTCCGTGACAGCACGTGATGCCGCCCGGTTGTCGATACGGATCGTCGTGATGTTGGGCAGCGGCATGGCTGTCGCAATGGCGGCTGTTGGCACGCCGAGGCCAAGGACTTCGGCTTGCTCGCCCAGTATCTCGGCATAGGGCGGCAGAAGAAGCAATGCCTGCGCGCCCTTCCGGATCATATCGCGTGCGACGTCAGCGGTTCCTTCCGGTGACGCATCCTCCACGGATCGGATTTGAAGCTGGACCCCTTTCTCGGCTGCAACCACCGCCACGGCGGCCAGCATCGCATCAATGAAGATGCTTTCGACACCGGGATAGATCAGCCCGACGCAGGCAACGGCCGAGCCGACAAGCCGGCGCGCGGATTGGTTGGGCACATAGCCGAGGTCCGCAATGGCTGCGAGCACACGTTCCCGCGTCGCTTCACTCACCCGCCCCGTGCTGTTGATGACGTTCGAGACCGTCATGGCGGATACGCCCGCCCGCTTGGCGACAGCCTGGATTGTGAGGCGGTTTTCGTCCTGTCGGGGTCGGCCCATCCACTCGCCACGCTCTGATAATCTCGCCGAGACATGATCGAAGGCTTGAGGGTAAGCAAGCGGATAGGCCGGTGACCAAAAAACGACCGCGTTCCAAAAGGGGGCTCGTGAACGGCGACAACTGGGTGCAAAGCCGCCGAACAGCAGCCAACCTTTGCCGCCTGATGCACTCCCCGCCGCCATCGCTTGCATTTGTCACGGCTTAGGCCACATTCCCCGTCAGTATGACGCGCTTCGCCGCCCAGCCGCTGGTCGCGGTGCTCGGCCCGACCAACACCGGCAAGACCCATTTGGCGGTCGAGCGCATGTGCGGCCATTCGTCAGGCTTGATCGGCTTCCCGCTGCGGCTGCTGGCGCGCGAAGTTTACGACCGCGTCGTCGCGATCAAGGGCGTGGATTCGGTCGCCTTGGTGACGGGCGAGGAGAAGATCGTGCCCGACAAGGCACGCTGGTTCCTCACCACCGCCGAGAGCATGCCGCTCGACAAGGAATTCGCGTTCGTCGCGCTCGACGAGGCGCAGTTGAGCGCGGACCCCGAGCGCGGCCATGTCTTCACCGATCGACTGCTGCGCGCGCGCGGCCGCGAGGAGACGATGATCCTCGGTTCCGAGGCGTTGCGGCCGATGTTGCGCGCGCTGACGCCCGATGCGGACATCATCACCCGTCCGCGCTTCTCGACCCTGACCTATGCCGGCCCGGCCAAGCTGTCGCGCCTGCCCAAACGCTCGGTCGTCGTCGCCTTCTCGGCCGAGGAGGTTTACGCGGTCGCCGAGATGCTGCGCCGGATGCGCGGCGGCGCGGCGGTGGTGATGGGCGCCTTGTCGCCGCGCACGCGCAACGCGCAGGTGCAGATGTTCCAGGCGGGCGAGGTCGATTACCTGGTCGCGACCGACGCGATCGGCATGGGCCTCAACATGGACGTGGCGCATGTCGCCTTCGCGAGCCTGCGCAAGTTCGACGGGCGCAAAACGCGCCGCCTGACGGTTTCGGAAATGGCGCAGATCGCGGGCCGCGCCGGACGCCACCAGCGCGACGGCACGTTCGGCACGCTCAGCCTGGAAGGGACGCAGACCGCGCAGTTCGAGGATGAGGAGGTGCTCTCGATCGAGGAGCATCGCTTTCCGACGCTCGACCATCTTTACTGGCGCGAGGGCAAGCCGAGCCTCGCTTCGCTCGACGCGCTGATCGCCGATCTCGAACGCAAGCCGACCGCGCAGGTGCTGCGCGCCGCACCGCAGGCGATCGACCTGGCGGTGCTCAAGCGGCTCGCCGACGAGCCGTGGGTGCGCGAACGCACCACGATATCCGGCTCGGTCGGGCGGCTGTGGGATGCGTGCGGGCTGCCCGATTTCCGCAAGACCGGGCCCGAGCCGCACAGCCGTCTGGTCGGCCGCGTGTTCAAGCATTTGAGTGAGGGCGAGGGCCACCTGCCCGTGCCGTGGTTCGCGGACGAGCTGGCGCGGCTCGACACGATCCAGGGCGATGTCGAGACGCTCGCCGATCGCCTCGCCGCGGTCCGCACCTGGGCCTATATCGCGCACCGCCCCGACTGGCTGGCCGAGCCCGGCGTGTGGGCCGAACGCACGCGCGCGCTGGAGGAAAAGCTCTCCGACGCGCTCCACCAGCGGCTGACCCAGCGCTTCGTCGATCGCCGCACCTCCGTATTGATGCGCGATCTCGGCGCACGGGGATCGGACATCTTGCCGATGAAGGTGGGCGAGGATGGCGCGGTCACGGTCGACGGCGAATCGATCGGGGTGCTGATCGGCTTCCGCTTCAAGGCCGATCCGTTGGCGCGCCATGGCGACATGAAGCGGCTGATGGCGGCGGCCGAGCGGCGGCTGGGCGACGAGCTTTCGCGCCGGGCGCGGGCGCTTTCGGTGGACGAGGATTCGGGCTTCAGCCTCGCCACCGATGCTGGCCGGCCGGTCGCCCTGTTCTGGCAGGGCGACGTCGTCGCGCGGCTGACCAAGGGCAAGCATCTGCTCAATCCGCGGATCGAGCTGCACCGCGCGCTCGACGCGCTGACGGCGATCGACCGCCAGGCGGTGACGCGGCGGCTGCAGTTGTGGCTCGACGATCAGGTTGCGCGCCACCTCGGGCCGCTCGCCGATATCGCGGCGGGCGCGCGCGATCCCGAACAGCCCGGCCCCGCGCGTGCGCTGCTTGCGCCTCTCGCCCAGGCGGGCGGCGTGATCGCGCGGGCCGAGTTGGAGGATGTGCTGGGGGCGCTCGACCGCGAGGCGCGTGCGCCGCTCGCCAAATGGGGGATCCGCATCGGCACGCTCGACATCTTCGTGGCCTCGCTGATCAAGCCCGAACCCGCGCGCTGGCGGGTCGCGCTTGCCGCCGCACAGGACAATGCGGTGATGCCGATGCTGCCGCCGATCGGCGCGGTCTCGACCCCGACGCCGCGCGATGCCGCCACCTGTCAGGCGTTCGTGATGGCGGGGTTCCGGCCGCTGGGCGCGCAGATGCTGCGGGTCGACCAGGTCGAGCGGCTGGCGCGCAACGCGCACGACACCCGCTCCGGCCGCGCTACGTTCGCGCCGGACGCGGCGCTCGCCACCTCGCTCGGGCTGATGCCCGCCAGCTTCGCGCAATTGATGCTCGCTTTGGGGTTCCGCACCGCCGAGCAGGGCTGGGTGTGGAAGGGCAAGACGGCGCCGGGGCACGCACCCGCCCGGAAGCGCAAACCCGACAAGCCGCGCCCGGGCAATGCCTTTGGCGCGCTGGCGGGGCTCCGCATCTGATGCGGATCGACAAATTTCTGTTCTTCGTGCGGATGGTGAAATCGCGCAGCGCCGCGCAGCGGATCGCGGAGGAGCGCCATTTGCGGATCGACGGCCGCGTGATCGACCGTGCCGCCGCCGACGTGAAGGTGGGATCGGTGCTGACCTTCCTGCTCAACGAGCGGGTGCGGGTGCTGCGGGTCGAGGGTCTGCCGAGCCGGCGCGGACCGGTGCCGGAAGCGCAGGCCTGCTATACCGATTTGTCGCCGCCGGCGGCCTGACGACAATAAGCTGGGGTGGCGACAAGCAGAATTGGTGGGGCTGCAACTCGCGCTACAGTTGACCCAATAGACTGTGCGCCATATGCGCCGCTCCACTCTAGGAGCTTCCAATGACCTACGTCGTTACCGACGCCTGCATCCGCTGCAAATATATGGACTGCGTGGAAGTGTGCCCGGTGGATTGCTTCTACGAAGGCGACAACATGCTCGTCATCAACCCGAGCGAGTGCATCGACTGCGGCGTGTGCGAGCCCGAATGCCCGGCCGAGGCGATCCTGCCCGATACCGAGAACGGGCTGGAGAAATGGCTCGAGCTCAACAACACCTTCTCCGCGCAATGGCCGAACATCACGCGCAAGCGCGAAGCGCCGGCCGATGCGGACGAGTGGAAGGGCGTTCCCGACAAGTATGACAGCCAGTTCTCGCCGGAGCCCGGCCAGGGGGATTGAGTGGCGCGCCGATCGGATCGGGGGCGTATCGGATTAACGATCCGGGTTAAGCTTTAACCAAATGGCAGCTTTTTACGCAAAGCTGGCATTCGCGTTGTAATTCTGTTACAAGCGCCAGCAAGAAGTGAGCGCCGTGCGGGCGTCTTCACAAGGAAACAGACTTTCCGACCGCCTCCGCTGCCGCCAGGCCGTTCTCTTTCGAGCGGACTTGTCGGAGCCGCGGTCCGCTTGAGCAGAAAGGTCTCTCTAAATGGCTGCAAAGGCGCTGAGCTTCGTCGTCGGCGATTATGTCGTTTATCCCAAGCATGGTGTCGGCCGCGTAGTCGAACTCCAGAGCCAGGAGATCGCGGGGGCAAAACTCGAGCTGTACGTGCTCCGTTTCGAGAAGGAGCGCATGACGCTCCGCGTTCCCACCAACAAGGCGGAAAGCGTCGGCATGCGCAAGCTGTCGTCCAACGCCCAGATGTCGGACGCGCTCCACACGCTCAAGGGCAAGCCCAAGGTCAAGCGCACCATGTGGTCGCGCCGCGCGCAGGAATATGAAGCCAAGATCAATTCGGGCGACCTCGTGTCGATCGCCGAAGTGGTCCGCGATCTGTTCCGTGCCGAAGACCAGCCCGAGCAGAGCTATTCGGAGCGCCAGATCTTCGAAGCGGCGTGCAGCCGCCTCGCCCGCGAGCTCGCGGCGATGGAGCAGGTCGACGAGCCCACCGCGCAGGTGAAGATCCTCGACATCCTCCGCGCGGCGGCGGCGATCCACAACAAGGTCGCGGTTCCGGCGTAAGCTGCCGGCGCTTCGGCCCAACGAATCGGGGCGGCGTTCCATACGGAACGCCGCCCTTTTTCTTGTCAGATCCGCGGCACGACGCTGTCCATGATCGTGATATGCTTGCCGGTGTCCGCGCCCACGCTCGATTGGGTGACGAGGATGGTGGTGCCGGGCCGCAGTTCGGCTTTCACCAGTTCGTAGAATTTGCGCGGGAAGCGCGCGCGGTTGATCGTCGCCTCGTCCAGTTCGCGCCCGGCATCGTCGCTATGACCGGGCAGGCCGACATAGAGCCAGCGGGCTTTCCCATCCTTGCCGACCGTGAGCGTGATGACGTGCGAACCGGGATCGTCGTCGTTGATGATCGCGGCGCTGCGCCCGATCTCGAAGCCGTTACGCAGCACCACGACACGCTGATCGTGCTTGGAGATGATGATGGTGAGCGGTCCGCTCGGCGCGCGCTCCGGCGTCCAGCGAAATTCCTGGGCGTCGAGATCGCTTTGCTGCACCGGCTGTCCCTTGGGATCGATCGGCAGCAACAGGCTCGATTCGCTCGTGAGCGCCTTCTTCGAGGCATTGCCCTGCACGACCACGGTCGCGCCCAATTTGGTGATGCCGAACAATTCGCGCGCGAAGCCGATCGGCAGATGCACGCAGCCATGGCTTTCGGGATAGCCGGGCAGGCCGCCGGCATGGAGCGCGACCCCGTCCCACGTCAGCCTTTGCTGATAGGGCATCGGCGCGGCGTTATAGAGGCTGGATTTGTGGTCGACGTCCTTCTGGAGGATGGTGAAGACCCCGGTCGGCGTCTCATGCCCGTCCTTGCCCGAAGAGATCGTGCTGACCGCCATGCGGACGCCGTTGCGATAGACGGTCGCGCGCTGGCGCGAGAGATCGACATAGACCAGCAACGGCCCCGCCGGCGCGACCTGCGGCGCCCAGATCCATTGGCCGGGCTTCAGCTTGTCAGCCATGCGCGCGAGTTCGGGCGGCGAGCTCGCCACCGCGCCCTGCGCGTGCAGCGGGGATGCCAGGCTCGCGCCTATCGCCAGGCCGATTGCCGCGAGTGTCGCGCTTCGCATCGTCATGCCTCCATCGTGCTTGCGCATCATGCCATCCTGGGCGCCTCCCAATCAACCGGCGCGCTTGACTACATCTGTAATAGAGGTGTATCGCTTGGATAATACAGTGGAGAGATGCCGATGCGCCGATTCCTGCTTGCCGCCCTGCTGCTCAGCGCCGCGCCCGCTGAAGCGGCGGATCGCAGCTTTCCCGCCAGCGGCTTCGACAAGGTCGATCTCGCCGCCGCGGGCCAGGTCGCCATCCACACCGGCGATCGATTCGCGGTCGAGGCCAGCGGCGATCCGCAATGGCTCGATCTGCTCAACATCCGCGTCGTGCAGGGCACGCTCGTGATCGGCTGGACGCGCGAGCATATCAACATGAAGAGCCACAACCCGATCCACATCCGGATCTCGATGCCGCGAATCAGCGGCGCGACGCTTTCGGGTGCGGGCACGATCATAGTCGACCGCGCCGAAGGGCCCGATTTCGTGGGCAGGATCGGCGGCGCGGGCACGATCGATCTGCCGGCGCTGCATGCCGACCGCGCGCATTTCGAAATGGGCGGCGCGGGCAAGATCAGCGCGGCGGGTTCGGCCGGATCGGTCGATGCGCATGTGCGCGGCTTCGGGTCGCTCGAGCTTGCGGCCCTCGCCGCGCGCGCGGGCAGGTTCGACATGTCGGGCACCGGATCGATCAAGGCGCGCGTCGACGGACCCGCCGATGTCACGATGAACGGCGTCGGCAGCGTCGACGTGCTCGGCAATGCGCGCTGCACGATTCACAAGAGCGGACTCGGGTCCGTCCATTGCGGCGGCTGAGCCCGCCAGAGGAGGAAGTATGTCCCGTCTGTTTCCCTTAGCAGCCGCCATCGTGCTGGTCGGCGCGGGCGCGGCCCAGGCCGCCGAGCGCAATTTCCCGACCGATGGCGATTTCCACGCCGTTTCCAACGGCACGCCGTTCGACGTCTATGTCCACACCGGCAAGGCGCCGGGGGTGCACGCAGTCGGCACCGACGAGGCGCTCAACCGGCTTGAAATTACCAATCGCGGCGGCGAGCTGCGGATCCGCACCAAGTCCGGCGGCTGGTTTTCGGGCTGGCATTGGAATGGCAGTCAGCGCCTGCGCATCGATGTGACCGTGCCGATGGTGGGCGAAGTCAGCGTCGCCGGCCCGGGCAACCTGACCATCGACGTGGTCCGCACCCGCGATTTCGGCGCGCATCTTTCGGGCCCCGGCAACATCAATGTCGGCCTGGTCGAAGCCGGCGGCATCACGCTCGACCTGAGCGGCCCCGGCGATATTTCGATCGCCGGCCATGCCGGTCGCGCGGTGATGAACCTGGCCGGCCCGGGCAATATCCACGCGAGCAAGCTCAACCTCGCCGATGCGAGCGTCACGCTGAGCGGCCCCGGCGATATCGATGCCACCGTCACCCGCACCGCCGACGTCCGCCTGTCGGGGCCGGGCGACGTGCGGATAAGCGGCGGCGCACGCTGCTCGATCCAGAAGAGCGGGCCGGGCGACGTGACCTGCGGCTGAGATAAGCGAATCGTCACCCCGGACCTGTTCCGGGGTCCACGCTGCCACGTTCAAAGCGCTCGTGGATGGGTGGATGCCGGAACAAGTCCGGCATGACGCGGCTAGATCAAATAAAGTGAGGCCAGCTCCCGCACCATGCCGGTCGGGAGCGAAGCGAGATCGTCGGTCTCGCCGCCGAGATCGGCGGGCGCATCCGCGCCGGGCAGATAGCGCCAGCCCTGGTGCGCGCGCTTGGGCCGGACGCGGACCTGCACCAGCGGATCCTCCAACCGGATCAGGCAATGGCCGCGCTCATCCTCCTCGAAGCGCAGGACCGTACTGCGCGCGATCAGCTGATGCTTGACGATCCAGAAGAGCGATCCGCCGATCAGCTCGGCGTGGCGCGTCGGGCGATAACGCGTCGTGACATAGGTTTCGCCGCCGATCGCGCGGCCCGACAGCCGCCGTGCGAGCGCGTCGATATCGGGGCAACCGACCGCGACCTTGGTGATGTGGAGAGACGCCATCGCCTTCCCATTTGGCGCATGCGCGCCCGCGATCAAGTCAGCCGTGCAGTCCGAAGATCGCGGCGAGGCCAAGGAACGACAGGAAGCCCATGCAATCGGTGCACATCGTCACGAACACCGCCGACGACACCGCCGGATCGACCTTGAACTTCTCCAGCGCCAGCGGGACGAATACGCCCGAAAGCCCGGCGACGAGATTGTTGATCAGGATCGCCAATCCGAAGACCAGCGCCAGATCGAGATAATGATAACGCAGATAGGCGCCGCCGCCGATCAGCACGCCGAGCATGATCCCGTTGGCGGCGGCGATCCTGAATTCGCGGCCGATCATACGCAGCGTGTTGGAATCGGTGAGCTGATTGGTGGCGAGCGCGCGCACCACCACCGCCAGTGTCTGGGTGCCGGCATTGCCGCCCATGCCGGTGACGATCCCCATCAAGGCGGCCAGCAGCGCGTAGCGCGCGATCTCAGCGTCGAAGAGCCCGACCACCACCGCCGCGAGCATCGCCGTCGGCAGGTTGATCAACAGCCACAGGAAGCGGGTGCGCACGGTCAGCTGCAGCGGCTCGTTGATATCGCCGTCGCCCGCGCCCGACAGGCGCAGCGCGTCCTCGCCCGCTTCTTCCTGGATGATGTGGACGACATCGTCGACCGTGATCATGCCGACCAGCCGGCCGTTGGTGTCGATCACCGCCGCCGAGATGAGCGCATATTTCTGGAATCGCAGCGCCACCTCTTCCTGGTCCATGTCGACCGGGATCAGCGTCTGCTCGTCCTGCATCATCTCGGCGATCGGCACGTCGCGCTGCGACCGCAGGATCCACGACAATTTGCAGGTGCCGACCGGATGGTGGCCGGCATCGACCACGAACACTTCCCAGAAATCGGTGGTCAGATCGCCATTGCCGCGCAGGTAATCCAGCACGTCGCCGACATTCCAATGCTCGGGCACCGCGATCAGCTCGCGCTGCATCAAGCGGCCGGCGGATTCCTCAGGGTAGGACAGAGCCTCTTCGATCGCGGCGCGATCGTCGGCATCCATCGCGCGCAGGACCTCGCGCTGGTCCTCGACATCCATGTCCTCGATGATCGCGACCGCGTCGTCGGTATCGAGTTCGGAGGCGAGATCGGCGACCTGCTGGGCGCTCAGCGCCTCGAGCACTTCGTCGCGGACCCAGTCGTTCATCTCGGCGAGCACGTCGCCGTCGAGCAGTTCGGCCAAGGCCGTCGCGAGCGGCTGGCGCTGATCCTTCGGCGCCAGTTCGAACAGATCGGCGATGTCGGCGGGATGGAGCGGCTCGACCAGCGAGCGCGCGGCCTCGACATTGCCGGCCTCGACCTGCTCGATCACCGCATCGACGAAATCGGGGGTCAGCCGGTCGTCCTCATCATGCGTCGAATCGGCGTGTGGCTCGGGCGCGCTGGTATCCGGCCCGGCGCGGAGGTCGGCGGCTTCGGCGATGTCGTTTTCGCGCTCGCTCATGGCCACCCTCCTGAAGACGCGGTTGCCGCTTAAGCGGGCTTGCCGCGCTTGTCAGCCCTTCATTGCCCGGAAAAGCACACCATATGGCGGGCGTGACCTACCGCCTCTCCGTGCTCGATCAGTCGCCGATCGCCGCCGGCAGCAATGCCGCGCAGGCGATCCGCAACACGATCGACCTTGCCCAGACCGCCGACGCGCTCGGCTACCACCGTTACTGGCTGGCCGAGCATCACGCCTCGCGCTCGCTCGCGGGCGTCGCGCCCGAGGCGCTGATCGGCCCGGTCGCGCTCGCCACCAGCCGCATCCGCGTCGGATCGGGCGGGATCATGCTGCCCCATTATTCGCCGTTCAAGGTCGCCGAGACCTTCGCCCTGCTGTCGGCGATGGCGCCCGGGCGGATCGACCTCGGCCTCGGCCGCGCGCCGGGCAGCGACCAGCGTACCGCCTTCGCGCTCCAGCGCGACCGCAGCCGGCACATGCCCAACGACTTCCCCCAATTGCTCGACGAGCTGACCGGCTATCTCGAAGGCACCCTGCCCGACGATCACGCCTTCGCGCCGCTCCAGCATCTGCTTCCAACCGGCGGCGGCATGCCCGAATTGTGGATGCTCGGTTCCTCGCCCGAATCGGCGATCTGGGCGGCCGAGCGTGGGCTGCCTTATTGCTTCGCCGACTTCATCAATTCGGACGGCGCGCATCTGGCGCAGCATTATCGCCGCAGCTTCCGCCCCTCGCCACGGCTGGCTGAGCCCTATGTCATGGCCGCCACCTGGACGATCGCCGCGCCGACCGCGGACGAGGCCGAACGTCTGGCCGCGCCCGCGCGAATGATGTTCGCGCACCTGATCGCGGGCACACCGATCCCGATTCCCTCGGTCGACGACGCGCTTGCCTGGCTGGAGGCCAATCCGCAGCATAACCGCATGCGTCGCCGCACCGTGCTCGGCACGCCCGCGCAGGTGCGCGTCGGGCTCGACGAGGTCGCCGCCGATTATGGCGCGGACGAATTGATGCTGGTCAACATCCTGCCCGATCACGACGCGCGCCGCCGCTCCTACGCGCTGCTCGCCGCCGAATATGGGCTGGCGCGCCAAGCCGCGGCTGCCTAATCCGACCGAAATCGAATCTGGAGACTGAAGAATATGGCCGACGACACGCTGACGCTCACCCTCGATACCGGCAACGACACCGGCGGCGACGTCGTGATCAAGCTGCGCCCCGATCTGGCGCCGGGCCATGTCGAGCGCATCGTTGAGCTCGCCAAGGACGGCTTTTATGACGGCGTGATCTTCCACCGCGTCATTCCCGGCTTCATGGCGCAGGGCGGCGATCCGACCGGTACCGGCATGGGCGGATCGAAGAAGCCCGACATCAAGGCCGAATTCTCGGCCGAGCCGCACGTGCGCGGCATCTGTTCGATGGCGCGTTCGTCCAATCCGAACAGCGCCAACAGCCAGTTCTTCATCGTGTTCGACGACGCGACCTTCCTCGACCGCCAATACACGGTGTGGGGCGAAGTGACCGAGGGCATGGAGCATGTCGACGCGCTCCCCAAGGGCGAGCCGCCGCGCAACCCGGGCAAGATCGTCAAGGCGACGGTCTCGTAAGTCGCCTATTCACTGACCACCTGAAACCGTCACCCCAGCGAAAGCTGGGGTCTCAGGAGGCATGCACGTCGCCTCGCCTCCTGAGATGCCAGCTTTCGCTGGCATGACGGAGTTCGGTCAATCCGCGATCGTTTCGAACAGCCAGTCGTGGAAGATACGCACCGCACGGTTGGAAAGACCGGTGCGGCGGGCCGCGAACCAGTAGGAATAAGACGCATCGGCGACATGGTCGAAGATGCGCACCAGCCGGGGATCGTGCGACCCCTCGACATGCTCGTCGAGCATGAAGGCGACGCCAAGGCCCTGCGCCGCGGCGTCGAGGATCAACTGCCCCGAGTCGAAATGGTCGATCGCGAGCGGCTCAAGATCGGGCCGGTCGATCGATTCGCGCCAGATGTTGAAAAGCTCCTGCATGTCGCGGTGGACCAGGATGGTGGCGCGGCTGAGATCGTCAGGTTCGAGAATCGCGTTCGGACCCTCCTTGAGTTTTGGCGAGCCGATCGCGGCCACACGGCTTTGCGCGATCTTGCGCGAATAAAGCGCCGGATCGATTTCTCGCGCGATCACGATCGCGGCATCCAGCCCTTCGCCCAGCCGCGCCAGCGCATGCGGCTGCGTATCGATGTCGATATGGAAATCTTCATGCAACGCGCGCAGCTCGGGCAGGCGGCCGATTAATCGCTGCGATGCAAAAAGAGGAGGCACATTGAGCCGGAGGCGTAACAGATCCCCCTCGCCAGTGGTTGCGTCGATTGCAACAGCCAGCGCGTCGAGCGCGGGCGCGACGCGGGCCAGCAACTGCTCCCCGTCATTGTTGAGAATCATCGCCTGGTGGCGCCGCTCGAACAACGGGCGAGCGACGAAGCGCTCGAGCGATTGGATGCGGCGGCTAAGGGCGGGCGAGGACAGAGCCAGCTCCTCGGCGGCCGCCTTCACGGAGCCGAGCCGCGCGACCTGCACGAATGCCTCAACGGCCGTGAGCGGGGGAAGCCGACGCACACTATTCTCCCTCGATACAGGCCGGAGCACCTCCTTCGCGCCGGCTACGGCATCGTAACGAGTCGGATTGTGAATGCGAATTGCGCAATTCGCAACCGCAAAACAATCCTTCGCAATTGCACAATGGTACCGCAATCATCATACAGACAGTGCCTTTCAGGCATCCTCTCCTAAACTTTTCAAGGCCGGTCCCTCGGGATCGGCCCTTTTTTTGCCCGCGATCCACCAGTCCGCTCCTCCGGGGCGATCACCGCGCTGGCGCAACGCTTCGTCTCACCGCTGCCCCTGCCAGGTGAACCCGTCTGTTACGGCCAGGCGTCTGATCGCTTGCCATACGGTGTCAGTTTTGCGACGGATCAAAGACGTTTAGGGTATCAGGGGTCGTTCCACGATGAATTCACCGGTCGCCGAGCAGGCACTTAAGCGCATCGAGCGCCGCCGCCCGAGCAACGGACCTGGCCCCCTCGCCATGTTCTTCAAGGGTTTCCTGCGTCACCCGGTGATGGTCGGATCGATCATCCCGTCGTCGAAGAAACTGATCCGCCACATGCTGTCGCGGACCGATTGGGAAAATACCCGCCTGTTCGTCGAATATGGCCCCGGCGTCGGCACCTTCTGCCAGGAAATTCTCGATCGGATGGGCCCCGACGCGACCTATATCGCGATCGACACCAACCCGGATTTCATCGACTATCTCGCCCGCACGATCGTCGATCCGCGCTTCGTTCCGGTGCTGGGATCGGCCGCCGACGTGCGTCGCATCGTCCAGGATCATGGCCACGAACAGGCCGATTATGTCCTGTCGGGCCTGCCTTTCTCGACCCTGCCCCCCGGCCTCGGCCCCAAGATTTCGGCCGAAACGCAGGCCGTGCTCCGCCCCGGCGGCGCCTTCCTGGTCTATCAATTCTCGCCCAAGGTGCGCGATTTCCTGGCGATGAGCTTCGAACGGATCGATCACGCGTTCGAGCCGATCAACATCCCGCCGGCGCAGCTTTACTGGGCGTGGAAGGACTGAGCGCGATCAGCGATATGCCGGGGGCATATCGCAGCGCGAAGTCGGCGTGCGGAGAGCACGCCGCGGACCTCTAGGAAATTCCAAACCGTCACCCCGGACTTGTTCCGGGGTCCACCGGCCACGAACGATGCGCTCGCGGATGGGTGGATACCGGAACAAGTCCGGCATGACGGGTCTTAATTCACGCCGAAACTCAGGCGCCGCGTGACCGAGACGTCGACCACTGCCATCACATAATAAGCCAGTGCCCAGCGCAGCCGCGTCATCCAGCCGGCGCGTTCGTGGATGGCGGGCCGTATCTCACGCGAATCGGCGACTTCGCCGTCGAAATAACGCCGCATATGATCGGCGAACGCCTTGTCCTCGACCCGGAACATGATCTCGAGATTGAGGAACAGGCTGCGCACGTCGAAATTGGCCGATCCGATATGGACGATATCGTCCATCACGAACAATTTCGTGTGCAGCTTGAGCGGCTGATATTCGAAGATGCGCACGCCGCGCGACAGCAAGCGGTGATAGGTGTGCCGCGCCGCCGCGATCGCAGCCTTGTGATCGGTCTTGGACGGCGCGATCACGCGGGCCTCGCCGCCGCGCTTGGGCACGCTTTCGATCGCGCGCATCATGCGCGGCGTCGGCGCGAAATAGGCCGCGATCAGATCGAGCCGCTTCGCCTTGCGTATGTCGAGCCGCAACGTCCGTGCCCACGGGCTCTGCCGCCGGGTCGGGCCGCCCAGCAGCCAACGCGTCTTGCCGCCGGCGGGATTGCTCCAGTGTGACAGCGCGCGTCTGAGGTCGCGCAGCCGCGCCTTGGGGCGGTGCGTCCATTTGGCGAGCGCGTCATAATAACCGACCAGCCGCTCGGCCGCGGGGCCCTCGATCCGGATACCGAGGTCGCGCCAGCCGCGTTTGTCGTCGAAATAATCATCCTCGACGTTGAAACCGCCGACGATGGCATAACCTTCGTCCGCCAGCGCGAGCTTCTGATGGTTGCGCAGCAGATAGCGCCGCCCGAATCGCGGCAGGAAATGGCAGACGTCGGCGCCCCTGGCCAAAAGCGGCTGGAAGAATTCGGGCCTGGCCGAGCTGCCGAATCCATCGACGATCAGCGCCACCTTGACCCCGCGATCCAGTGCGCGCTCCATCGCGGCGCGCACCAGCTGTCCGGTCGCGTCGTCGGTATAGATATAATAAAGCAGCCGCAGGCTGTGCCTGGCACCGTCGATCAGCCCGATCAGCGCAGTGAGCCGCTCATGCCCCTCAATCAGCAGGGTCAGCCGATTGCCTTCGACCATGAAGTGCTTCTTGCGGCCCAGGCCGGGCTTGTTCGGCGTTTTCGTTGACTTTGGCACCTGCTCGCCTTATCTGGCCCACCTTCCAACACCACCAAAATGCTTGGTCAAGCGGAGCGTTCAGAATGGCGCGCGTTACCGTCGAAGATTGCGTCGACAAGATTCCCAACCGGTTCGATCTGGTGCTGCTCGCTTCCCAGCGCGCCCGTCAGATTTCGGGTGGCGCCGAACTCACTATCGATCGCGATCGTGACAAAAATCCGGTCGTCGCTCTGCGCGAAATCGCGGAAGAGACGGTCCTGCCCGACGAACTGAGCGAGGCGGTCGTGCAGACGCTGCAGCGCGTCCAGGTCGACGAAGAGGATACGCCGGACGAGATCGGCTCGCTGTCGGCCTCGGCCGAGGCGCTGCGCCTCACCGCCGCTGCCCCGCCGCGCACCCAGAATCTGGGCGCCGACTACGAATAAGCCGCGGTCCAGCTTCGGCTGGGTGGCTTAACCCGGGTTAGATTTCAAAGGGTTCGGTTCCCACGTGGGAGCCGAACCCTTTGCTTTGCGTTTTGCGCGTGAAGGAGATGGCCCATGCCCCGTGGAGACAAGAGCAGCTATACCGACAAGCAGAAGCGCCAGGCCGAACATATCGAGGAAGGCTATGAGGAGCGCGGCGTCGGCAAGACCGAAGCCGAACGCCGCGCCTGGGCAACGGTGAATGCCGAGAGCGGCGGCGGCAGGAAATCCGGGTCGGGCCGCGGCAAGGCTGAAAATCATGCCCCATCGCGCAAAGGCGGCCGCAAGGGCGGCACCGCATCGACCGCCCGCGCGGGCGCAGATCGCTCCGCAGCGGCTAAAAAGGGCTGGGAAACCCGGCGCAAGCACGCCCAAGGGTGAGGCCGGCGCTCATTTCGTCGCAAAAACTTAAAAAGCGCATCAAAATACTACCCTTTGGTGGTGTTACAAATTGATGACGCGTCCCTATCTACCGGACCATGTACCGGGGTTTGATCCGGCCGCGTGCGCGACTGAAGCTACTTTTCGTCTTGTCGCTCGTAGGCCTTGCTATCGCGTTCGTGCTTTTGACGCACCACGCGCCACGCCGCGTGATCGAGGCGGAAATGGCCTTGCCTGCCTTGCTTCTGCTGGCCGGCAGCGGCGCCGTCAACGCGATTTCGGAGGAGGAGCGCGAACCGCTCGCGCCGCTGATCGCGATCGTCGGCTGCGACGGGTCGGGCAAATCGACGCTGTCGACCGACATGCGCGATGTGCTGGGCGAACATCGCAACGCGGAGGTCTGCTATCTCGGCCTGGGCTCGGGCGAGCTCGGCAACCGCATCAGCCGCTGGCCGCTGATCGGCCCCGCGATCGAACGCAAGCTCGCGCGCAAGGCACAACAGACGCGTAGCAAGGAAAAGACCATTCCCGGCCTGTTCACGGCTTTGGTCGTGTACGGCTTCTCGCTGCTGCGGCTGCGCCGCTTCCGCCATGTGCTCGCGCTGCGCCGCCGCGGCGTGACGGTGATCACCGATCGCTATCCGCAGACCGAGGTGGTCGGCTTCTATGACGGCCCC
>NZ_DATHFV010000042.1:0-12993 GCF_035317925.1 Sphingomonas sp. | reverse complement strand
CTTCGGCCGAGAGCCCCGCCCAACGCGTGGTGAAAACGAGCGATCTCAATCTGGCCTCGGCCGACGGCATGCAGCGCCTCAATCACCGCATCCTCACCGCCATCGCGGCGGTCTGCGCGCCCGAGATCCAGACGCGACTGATCGCAGGTCCGGCGGAACGAGACTGCCGCGCCACGGCCGGTCGTGGCGCGATGGATCAGACCGCCGCGATCCGGCAAAGCCATCGGGCGATCCAGATCGCCGGACGCTAATCGCGGCTGGCCCGTCGCGCGGAGGAAGGCGGGCCAGCCACGCAAGGCCATGGAGCGTCGTCCTACGGGATGATGCTCCCTTTCTCATGTCGGTGATGGCGTTGGCCGGGGCCTGCCGTCTGCGGGTGCATCGCCGGTCCTGATCAGCCCGAAATCAGGCGATCATCAGCCAATCATCACTTCCTCATCCTGTCGATCAGGTCGGCCCTGGCGGAAAAGAAGGTCGTTCGGCGCAACCCGTGCCGAAGCTTGAAAAGGGAAGACCAAAATGCGCATCCCCATGATCCTGGCCGCCGTCGCCCTGACTACTGCGACAATCTCCGCCCCCGCCTTCGCGGGCCGTCCCGAAATGCCGCAGGCGCGGATCGGCTATGCCGATCTGGACCTCGGCAATGCCCGCGACGTCGCCAAGCTGCAGCACCGCGTGGCGATCGCACTGGAAAGCGTGTGCGGCTCCTATGCCGGCGCGGATCCGGTCGAAGCGAATGACATTGCGAAGTGCCGCAACGCCGCCGCCGCCAAGGCCCAGCCGATGGTGGCGATGTTGATCGAACACGAGCGGGGCGTGGCGCTGGCACAGCGCTGACCCGACATGCCGGACGGAGCCTGAGGGGGCGGTGTCAACACCGCCCCTTTTTCTTTGCCCGCAGCGCTGCGCGGACCGTGCCCGCATGAGATGGTTCGCCTGAAACAATGTTCGGCAAAGCGACGCGACATCGTTACTGCGTCAAAACGACCTCATCGAGGACATCCCATGGCCCGCCTGTCACCAACGCCGCCCGGCCGGCTTGCCGCCGCGTTCGCCCGCATCAGCCATTGGGCGGTCGCGCGCCTTGTCCTGTTCATCCTGGTGCTGATCGCAGTTCTGATCCTGTCCAAGGTCGTCACCAATCCGCTGATCCCGCCAGCGGCATCGGTTTATCATCGCGGCGCGCAGATGGCGGCCAACCTGGCGTCGGCGGGCTTGCTGTTGGTGGCTTATGCCTGGACGGTGCGGCTGATCGAACGGCGGCGCGCGATCGAATTGGCGATCGGTCCAGGCGTCGCGCCGTTCCTGATCGGCAGCCTGATCGGTGTGGCGCTGATGGCGGCAGTGTATCTGACGCTCGACGGGCTCGGTCTGGTCGCCTTCGCACCGGGCACGGGATTCGAGGGTCTGGTGGGCGGACTGGTCGCTTTCTTCGCGGCGGCGGTATTGGAGGAGCTGGTCACGCGGGCAGTCATATTCCGCATCGTCGAAGAGGCGGCGGGCACGACGATCGGGATCGCCGTCTCCGCGATCCTGTTCGGATTGCTGCACGCGTTCAATCCCGGCGCCACGATCATCAGCACCGCCGCGATCGCGATCGAGGCCGGCGGACTGCTCGCCGTCGCCTATGCGCTGACGCGTAATATCTGGCTGGTGGTGGGGCTGCACATGGCCTGGAACTTCACCGAGGGAAACATCTTCGGCGCGCAGGTATCAGGCGAGAGTGCCCCGCACTCACTGTTGCGGACGACGCTCAGCGGACCCCAATTCCTGACCGGCGGCGCGTTCGGACCGGAGGCGTCGATCGTGTCCGTGATCGTCTGTCTGGCAGCGGCGGTGGTGATCGGCGCGCTGGTGATGCGGCGGCGTGGTTGGCAGCCGCGACGACTGCGACTCTATCTGCCCTGAGCAGTCGACCCATTACGCGCGGTGCGGCGCTATACGAAAATAGAATGCTGCATCGCACAAAAAACTTGAATCAGACGCCGGTTAGGGACACATCATATCCCATGGAACCGAGCAAGCTGGTGCTGGAGGCGATCGCGCTCCGCAAATGTATCGAAGCGACCTATAACCGCATGGCGGTGAAGCTGGCGCCGCACATCCTGTACACGCGCCATGGCGAGCTGTTCATCGACGCGGTCACGGTCGAACGCGAAGGCCAGGCGCCGCGCGAGACCAAGCTCGGCACGTTCAAGCTGGCGGGATTGCAGATCCGCGAGATCGTCAGCCGCCAGTTCAACGCGGCGTCGATATTCGATCCCGCCGACCCCAAATATGCGGGCGTCACCCTGTTCGCGGTCGAAGCGAACTAGGCTTGTCTTGAGCCTCCTCGCCGATCGGCGAGGAAGGAAATCAGCCACAGCAGAAACCCGCCGACAGCGAGCGCCGCGCCGACCAAACCAGTCGACGGCCAGCCATAGCCGGCCGCGATCGCGAGGCCGCCGAGCCATGGGCCGATCGCATTGGCGGTGTTGAACGCCGAATGGTTGAGCGCGGCGGCGAGCGCCTGGGCATCGCCGGCGACATCCATCAACCGCGCCTGAAGCACGGTGCCGAGCGCCGCGCCGCAGCCGATCAAAAAGACGTCGAGGCTGATAGTCCAGACGTTGCCCGCCATCAGCGGATAGAGGAGCAGGGCGATCGTGCTCCACACGAGCAGCGCGCCTGCGGTCGGCATCAAGGCCCGATCGGCGAAGGCGGGCGCGAACAGATTGCCCGCGGTCAGGCCGGTGCCGAACACGCAGAAGACGAGCGGGATCAGCATCGGCTTCACCTGCGTCACCGCAATCAGGGTCGAGGCGAGATAGGCATAGACCGCGAACAGACCGCCAAAGCCGATCGCGCCGGTGGCGAGCGTCAGCCAGACCTGGCCGCGCCGAAGCGCGCCGAGCTCACGCAATGGGCTTGCCTTGGGATCGGGCTTGTCGACGGGCGCGTAGAGAAAAACCAGCAGCACGGTCAGCAAGGCGAGCACGGCGACGATCGCGAAGCCCCAGCGCCAGCCGATCGCCTGCCCCAGCCAGTTCGCGAACGGCACGCCCAGGATCGTGGCGACGGTCAGGCCAAGCATGACACGAGACACTGCCCACGTCTTGCGGTTGGGCGGCACCTGCGCGGCGGCGACCAAGGCGGCGATCCCGAAATAGGCGCCGTGCGGCAGGCCGCTCAGGAAGCGGAAGAACAGCATCCAGTGATAGGTCGGCGCGAGCGCGGACAGGCCGTTGCCGAGCGCGAACAAGCCCATCAGCGCCAGCAGCAGGGCGCGGCGCGAGAAACGCGCGGTCAGCACGGCGATGGTCGGCGCACCGACCACTACGCCTAACGCATACGCGCTGATGACATGGCCTGCGGTCGGCGCGTCGATATGCAAGCCCCGCGCGAAATAAGGCAGCAGGCTCATCGTCGCGAATTCGGTCGTGCCGATCGCGAAGCCGCCCATGGCGAGCGCGAGCAGGACCAGTGCGGGATGTGCCACTTTGGCCGCGCGCGCGTCGGAAGCGATCACTTTCTGCTGCATTGCACCATCACCTAAGCGATGCCGACAGGATGGCAAGCGACGGGGTGCCGGCAATGGCGGTCTGAACGGTCAAATTGTTACATTGCCTTCGCGCACTCGATCCGGGACAGTCGGTTTCGGCCTTTTGGGGGGAGGCGGATCATGAAGAGAGCGGCAGGAATCGGGATCGCCGTCGCGTTGGCGACCGGCGGGGTGACGGCGGCGAGTGCCGAAAGCGCCTGCGCACCACAGGATCCGCAGGCGATCGTGAACGTGATGACCGCGATGTACGATGCAGCCCTGAACGATGACGAGGAACGGATGGCCGAAATCCTCGCGCCGGGATTCTACGCCTTCGACGCCGGGCACCGGTTCGACGGCATGACCTTGCCCAATCTGATCAAGACCGCGCACAAGGGCGGTCGGGTGTACCGCTGGAGCGTCACCCTGCCGGACATCCATATCGCATGCGACACCGCCTGGATTGCCTATGTGAATGACGGCGCGGTCGGCGACACCAAGCGAACTGCACCCCAGCAATGGCTGGAATCCGCCAACCTTGCTTATGCGCACGGCCGGTGGCGCGTGCTCTTCCTAAGCTCGATGCGCGTGCCGCCTGCGGGCTAAAAGCCAGGAAGATGAAACGCCGCCGATCGTCGACCGACGGCGTTCCGGTAATCAATCAGCTATGATCAGGCGAAGCGGACGGCGATCCGCTTGCGGCCGCGCATCGTGGCCCCCACAAGCCCAAAGCCGCCCACCATCATCGCCCAGGTCGCAGGCTCGGGCACACCGCCCTCGGCGATCGTCACGCGATAATGTATGTCCGTATGGTAGACATCAATCATGTCGAAGACGCCCGTCTTGATTTGCGGCGTATCGAGCGTCCCGGTGTAGAGCACTGGCGCGGTCTCAACGGTCAAAGCGCCGCCATTCGCCATGCCGGCATAGTCAGGCAGTGAGTCCGGGTAGGAGATCAGGCCAAACCCGCCACCAGAATCCGCGTTGTAGAAATCGACCCTCAGCTGACCGGTATATCCGGCGAATCCCGTGCCGGACGTCATGAACGAGAAACTGTTCGAATATACGGTCTTCACCGCATCGCTGAACTGGAAATGCGCGACATCGTTCGTATCGGGATCGGCGGGCGGTACGTCGCCATCGTACCATTCGATGATCGAGATATCGAAGTTGGCTGCCTGCGCGGAACTTGCGGCGATCGCCATAATGGCTGCGCCAGCGACCAAAAGGCCGAGCTTTCTCATGTAGATCCTCCCCCAAAAGATTGCACCAAAGAACCATCATTTTGGATAAAGATCAATCTTTCTGATGGGATAATTTGAAGCCCGAGAGTGAAACGCCGCCGGTTACAAACCGACGGCGTTCCCCCGAGATCAGTTTAGCCGATCTATCAGAAAGTCGGGTCGGTCAGCGGGCCACCCGTCTGATAATCGAAATGCACCGCATTCACGTCGTGCACGCCGAGCAACACCGCCTGGGTGCCGGTGGTGAAGGTCAGCGTCAGATCGCCGACGCCGTCGTGATTGACGTCGCTGGCCAACGAGCTTTGCAGGTGGATATTGTTGGCGAGCAGGATGTGGTCGACGTTCGTGTCGAAGTCGGTGACCGTGTCCTTGCCGCCGACCTGACCGAACACGAACGTGTCCGCGCCGAGACCGCCCGTAAGCGTATCGGTACCGGCGTCGCCCGAAAGATAGTCGTCACCCGCGCCGCCATTGAGCGAGTCGTTGCCGGCCCCGCCGAGCAAGGTATCGCGGCTATTGTCGCCATTGGCGGTGTCGTTGCCCGCCCCACCGGACAGGAAGTCGGCGCCGTCACCGCC
Organism: Sphingomonas sp.; assembly: GCF_035317925.1. Taxonomy (GTDB): domain Bacteria; phylum Pseudomonadota; class Alphaproteobacteria; order Sphingomonadales; family Sphingomonadaceae; genus Sphingomonas_I. The sequence continues at coordinate 7,651 of NZ_DATHFV010000042.1, read as the reverse complement.
GCCCAGCGTGTCGTTTCCGGCATTGCCGTAAATCTTGTCCTCGCCAGCACTGCCGACCAGATTTTCGGAAGCGGCACCGCCATTGCTGGTCGTGCCGTCGGCGACGCCCGTCACTGTCACCGTCACGGTCGCGGTGCTGGTCTGGATGCCGTCGCTGACCGTGTAGTGGAAGGTATCGGTCGCGGTGGCGCCGGTCGGCAGCTGATCGAACGCATCGGCGTCGGCGACATATTGCAGATTGTGCGTGTTGGCGTCGAACACGAGATGGCCGAGCGTGCCGGTCGTATCGACCGCGGTGATCGCGAGCTGGGCACCGCTGTCCGGATCAGTATCGTTGCCGATCAGCTGGGCATAGAGATCGGCGCTGGTCGCATCCTCGCCGATGCCGATCGCATCGGTTGTCCCGACCGGCGCGTGATCGACGATGTGCAGGCTGGTGACGACCTGATCGTGATCGGTCGCCATCGGCGATCCGACCGGCTTCAGCGTGTTGATATGGACCGCGTCGAACTGCGCGTCGGTCAGCAGGCCGCTGCTAGTCAGCAGATTGTCGATCTGCTCGAGATTGCCGTCATAGAGGTAGGAATAACGCTCGTCCGCCGGGATCAGGCTATTGAGGTTGGTGAGCCCGCCATTTTCGAGCACCTTCAGCGCGTCTTCGAAGTAGAAGCCGTTGAAGTCGCCGCCGACGACGATGTTCGCGTTGGGGTCGCTGGTCAGCAGCTGGTGGATATAATCCTCGACACCTTGCGCCTGCGCGGTGCGGCTGTCGTCGCCGCCGTTGAGTGGGGGCTGCCACGAGCCGAGCAGCGAATCCGATCCCAGCCGTGAGGTCGCATGCACATCGACCGTAGTGATGGTCTGGCCGTTGAAGGTGAATTGCGCGACCAGCGGCTTGCGGCTGTCGTCATATTCGGGGCCGGTGACCTGGGTCGCGGAGCCGTCGACGTAGCCGACCCGATCGGCGTTGTAGAAATAGCCGGGCCGGATGTTGCCGTTGGGTTCCCCGCCATTCTGGTCGTTCGCGGTCGGCGCGATTTCGACATAGGTGTAATGCGGCCCGCCGGCGGCATCGATCGCGCTGATGATCGCGTTGGCGGTCACGGTGCCCGAATAATCGGTGCCCGCGCCCGCGCCGTCCGCATCCTGGATTTCCTGCGCGAAGATGATGTCCGGCGCGCCGAGATTGTGAACCACGGTGTCGGCGATCAGCTGGAATTTCTGCGCGCCGTCAGAGACGTCCGCATTCTCCATATTGAAGCTGGCGATGGTGAGGTGATCGGCATCGCCGTGCAGCGCGGTCACCTCCGGCTGGAGCGTGACGTCGAGCGTGGTGGCCGCGGTCGCGGTCGGGATGACCTTGTAGCCGACATCGTTCGCGCTGGAGGTGCCATAGGTCAGGATGCCGCTGACGTCGCTGATCTGATCACCCTGCGAATAAGTGCCGGTGAAGCCGTTGAAGACGTCGCTCTGCGGATCGAGCAGGATCTTTTCCGGATTATAATCACCGTCGGAAACGGTGATGCCGCCATGGTCGTTCATCCCGGTCGCGTCGACGCCATGGCTGGCGACGACCCAGGTCTCGCCCGTGTCGGTGCGCGCGACCACCTGCGGCGCCTCGACCGTGACGCGCATGCCTTCCATCGTTTCGTAGAAATCGATGCCGTCGGTGGCGGGATCGAAGCTGGAAAGATGATCGTCGTCGATCACCTCGGTCGGCGGATGCAGGCCGTCATGGCCGATCACGATCGCGGTCGGCAGCGCATTGTTGTGGCTATCGACCGTGACATTCGATCCGATCGCGAACTCGGTGACGGTGAGCGCGCCCGAACCGCCCGCTTCGGCGATCGTGCCGCTGACGTGCACCGCGTCGCCGACCGCGACCGCGGCCTTGGCGCTGGTGGCGACGAAGATGGCATCCGAGGTGTTCGAATTGCCGTCGCCGTGCGCATCCTGGATATAATAGCCGGTGTTGCCGACGGCAGTGACGATGCCGGTGGTCGTGACCTGCTGGCCGACATAGTCCGACGTCAGATGATCGCCCTGGATCTGATAGGTGGCGAGCGGGATCGGATCGTCGTTGACGATCGTGCCGGTAGCCGAGCCATGGCTGATGACGGTGTTGAAGGCGCCGCCGTTGGTCGGGTTCGCCAGATCGACGGTGAAGGTCTCGTTCGGTTCGGGATTGGTGTCGCCCGCGACCGCGACGGTGATCGTCTTGCTGACCTCGCCCACGCCGAAGCTGACCGTGCCCGCAAGCGGTGTGCCGGCCGCGAGATCCGACGCGTCGGCGCTGCCGTGGAAGTTGAGCGCATAATCGACCGTCGCCGAAGCGACGCTGCCGCCCGAACGGGTGACGGTGAAGATCATGTTGTGTGTGCCGCTGTCGCCTTCGGAGACGCTGGCATTGGTGATGCCGATATGGCTATCGTCGGCGGCGGGATAAAAGGTCTCGCCTGGATTGATCTGGCCGAAGCTGTTGGGCGCGTCCGCCTGCCAGGTGAAGTCGCCCGCGACCGCGCCGGTGCCGGTGACGGCGAGCGATGCGCCGACCGGGCCGCTTTCCTCGCTGACGCCGATATCGGTGCTGGTCATACCCGCGGCGGGGCCGCTGGTGGCGGTCATCTGGCCTTCGTAGGAGATGAACTCGACAACCTGGCCGTTGGGCGCGACCAAAGCGACGCCGTCGGGCGGGCCGTTCTGGATGCCGTCCTGGGGATAGGAGACGACCGCCGTGCCATAGCCTTCGCTCTGGTCACCGATCGTGCCGGTGAGCGCGGTCGTGCTGTAGGCCGCGCCGCCATTGCCGTTGTAGAGCACCAAAGTCCAACCCGAGAGATCGGTGCCGGCGGGGCCGGCGATCTCGATCTTCTCGCCGGTGTCGGTGCCGACATTGTCGTAATGGATTTCGTTGATGAACAAGGGCGCCGGCGGCGGCGCGACATCGTCATTGTGGATCGTGCCGGCGGCCGCTGCAGTACCGAGCGCGCTGCCCGTCGAGGGATTGGACAAAGTGACGTGGAAGGTCTCGTCGGCTTCGAAATTCGTGTCGCCCGCGACGTGGAAGGTGATCGTCTGGCTGGTCTGGCCCGCCGCGAAACTGACATCGCCGGTGGTAGCGCCGCTGAAATCGGCGGCGTTGGCGGTGCCATCGAAGGTCAGCGCATAATGGACCGAACCCGTGCCCGTCGTGTCGCCGCCGCGGGTGACGGTATAGACCATGTCGGTCGTGCCGCTGTCGCCTTCGTCGACCGTGACCGAGGCCGGGCCGATCGAGACGGTGGTGGCCGGCGCGGTGCTGCCGAAGGTCTGGCCGGTATTGGCCGCACCAAAGTTGCTGGTGGAATCGGCGACCCAGTGGAAATCCGAATATTGGGTGCCGGTGCCGGTCAGCTGAAGCGAGAAATTGGTCGCGCCGCTGCCGGTTTCGGAGACGCCGACGTCGGTGCTGGTGAGGCCCGCGGCGATCGTGCCGGCCGCGCCGGTCAGCACGCCTTCGTAGGACAGGAACTGGACGACGTGGCCTGTATTGTCGACGAGCGCGAAGCCGTCGGGCGAACCGTTCTGAAGACCATCCTGCGGAAAGCTGATCGTGACGAAGCCGAAGCCGTTGCTCTGGTCCGTGACCACGCCCGACAGCGAAATCGTGTTGTAGACAGTAGCCGCCGCGGCCTGCGCGGCGGTCGAGCCGCCATTGTAGAGATAGACTTTCCAGCCGGTCAGATCGGTGCCGGCGGTCGCCGCAATCTCGATCTTCTCGTTCGTGTCGGTGCCGACATTGTCATAGTGAAATTCATTGAAGAAGGCGTTCATCGAGCTATCCCCTCAAACCCTTGCGGGACCGGCTGCGGGCAGCCGAAAGCGGCCGGCGGCCGTTGCCGCCGGCCATGGTTCAGATATGTCAGGCGACGATCGTCACGCGGGTGCGACGGCGCGCGGCATAGCCAACCGCGCCGAAGCCGAGCACCATCATGCCCCAGGTCGATGCCTCGGGCGCGGCGGAGAAACTGATCGCGCCGGAGGAGACGAGATCATAGGTCTCATGTTCGCCGGTGCCGCTCTGCGCGGTGAAATAGACCGTGCCGGCGTTGGCGAGGTTGGGTAGCGACACGCCGCTCGACGCTCCGGTCGTGGTCAGATCGAGACCAACCAGCGTGAAGGTCGAGCTCGTGATCGTGTTGTCGGAATTGAACGTCTGCCAATCGAGCTCGAGGTTGAAAGATCCGTCCGACGGATCGGCCTGCAGCATCTGATAGGTATAGTCGCCCAATGAGAGCAGCGTCGGATTGGTGCCCGCGCTGGTGAAGCTGACCGACAGGAACGGCAGCAGGCTGGTGCTCGCATCGTCGCCGGTCGCGTAATAATAATTGAGCGCGGGATCGGTCGCGCCGTTGGCGCCCAGCAGCGCATCGGTGTCGATCGTGATCGTGCCGCTGACGGCCGCGCCGCCATCGAATTCCGCGCCAGTAAAAGAGTAAGTAACGGCCGCATCGGCAGACGCGGTCGTCGCCGCCAGGAGTGCGGCAAGAGCAAGCTTTTTCACTGAAAATTCCCCAAACGAGTCGCTTACGAACTGGGCCAAGACTGCCGAGCCGCGCGACCCGGCGCAAGGTTGTTAATTTAGGGTTCATTAATGACAATCCCGTGTCAGAACGGGATGTTAACCACGTTTTCGCCTGGCCTCCCGCGATGCCCGAGCGTCTTCGATCTGCTTTCCAAGCTCCGACAAAAAGCACTAATCACACCCGGCAAGATCCCGACAGAGGACGGCGCCTTTCGCCAACCCCCTCCGCCGATTAACAAATGCTGCCAATATCATTTCCAAGTCATTCACAACGAATCACTTAGAAGGCTACTTGTCCAATAAGGACATGTAGGAGAGTGAACATGCGTGCGGTAATCAAAGGCGCCGTTTTAGCGGCACTTCTTGCTGGCAGCAGCCTCGCTGGTACCGCACCTGCGCAGGCGCGTGACCGGCATGACGGAAATGGCGCCGCGCTTGCGGCCGGCATCATCGGGCTGGGCATCGGCGCCGCCATCGCTTCGGACCATCGCGGTTATGAGCAGACGAGCTACGGCTATGATTACGCCCCGGCGGGTTATTATGCCGAAAGTCCGGCTTATTATGGCGGCGGCTACAGCTACGGTTACAGCCAGCCTTATTATGGCGGCGGATACAGTTACGATCGCGGCTATCGCGATCATGACCGCAGCCACCGGGACGACCATCGCGGCCATGACGGCGACCGCGACCGCCACGACCACGGCGGCTGGAATCACGACCGCCGCTAAGGCCTGATCAAGAAAAAGGCACCCGGTCCGAACCGGGTGCCTTTTTCACGCCTGCGGCGATCCGGTCCGCGATCGGACGCGTCGGATCAACAGTATCAGCGCGATCAGCGCGACGAAGCCCGCCGCCAGGCTGACACCGCGCCAGGAAACAGGACCGATTTTGCGCATCTGAAAACTCTCCGTGACCGGGACATGCCCTGGCGAGACGCAGGTCGCGATAAACCATCGCTCCAGCCCGCACGGCGGAACTCCTAAGGTACGGGACGGGTTGGGTTTCGGTGATCGTGACACCGAACCTTGCGGCAGCGCCCGCCACTGCAGGCGGCCCGGCCGAATCCCGCTTGTCGGTGGCGGCGGAAATGGAGGCGGTGTTCGCGCCCCTGCCCCGTCCTGCGCGCGCCGCACCGGACGCGCCGCCGGCAAAATCGGTCGCGGCACGGCGGAGCAATCGCCGGCGCTGGGGGGCATTGTTCGTGGCGGCGATGCTGATCGCGGCGATGGTCCTGATTTTCCTGGTCCGGTCGGGCCAATGAGCGCCGTCGCGGCCCGAGCGCAGGCGGCGGAGTGGCCGCGCTTCCACCAGACGCCAGCGCGGGTGTGTGGCGAACTGGTCTATGCGATCGGCGACGTTCACGGCCGCTACGATCTGTTCAAGGAGATGCTTGGCCGGATCGCGGCGGACGCGGCGGAGCGCGCGCACGGACGGCTGCCGATGCTGGTGATGTGCGGCGACTATGTCGATCGGGGGCCGGATTCGGCGCGCGTGCTGACTGCGCTCGACTGGATACGGCGCGACGGACGCTTCGCGCTGCATCTGATCAAAGGCAATCACGAGGCGGCCTTCCTGGACTTTCTGAAAGACCCACAGGAGGGCACGTCATGGCTGCGCTTCGGCGGCGATGCGACCTTGCGATCCTATGGGGTGACGCCACCCGCCGATTTCGACGATGCCGGCGCGCTGGTCCGCGCCCGCGACGAGTTGCTTGAGCGGATGCCGGCGGCGCACCTGCGCATCCTCAACGTGCTCGAGCTGATGGTCATGGTTGGCGACTACGCCTTCGTCCACGCAGGCATTCGCCCCGGCGTGCCGCTCGCCCGCCAGAAAGCCGAAGACCTGCTGTGGATCCGCGGCCCCTTCCTCCACCAAACCAGTCGGTTCGAGAAAAGGATCGTCCACGGCCACAGCTGGATGGAGGCCGCGCCCGAAATCTACGACAATCGCATCGGCCTCGATACCGGCGCCTATGAGACCGGCGTGCTGACCGCGATCCGGATCGAGGACAATGAGGTCCAGGTGTTGCAGACCGGCGATTGAATGTGCCCACTCGCGCACAACCCCCCCACGGCCCCGCACGACATGTCGCGCACCGGTTGAAGCACGCCGTGGGCCAGACCAGCGGCGAAGGCGTGTCAAATCGCGACGATTACCCGCCGTTGCTGCTGGTGGAAGACGGGCCCCTGACCTTGCTTTCGACCAAGGTGGCGCTGGAGGATGAAGGCTACCGCGTAGTGGCGGCGCGCCATGCCGCGGCGGCCCTGGCCGCGCTTGCCCAGCCGGTGCGCGGACTGATCACCGACATCCGCCTGCCGGGCGCGTTCGACGGCTGGCAGATCGCGCAGGAGGCACGGACGCGCTGGGCGGATATTCCGGTAATCTACGTCACCGGCGAAGGCGATGCGGATTGGCCGGCCAAGGGCGTGCCCGGCAGCCTGATACTGCAAAAACCCTATTCGGCCGGAAAACTGCTGGCGACGGTGGCCAAGCTGATAACGGAGAAGACGCCGGCGCATCCCCAATCGGGATAACCGCCGGTGCCGCCTTAGCGGCCGGACGCGGTGGCGTCTGCGCTGCTGCGGGAACGATGCGCGCAATAGGTCATTCCTCCTCCGAAAGGAGAGTAGCCATGCTGACCTTGATTGCACTGGCCGCTGGCCTGTTGGACGAGACGAGGGCACCCGACCCTCTCATACCGCCAACACGGGTCACGACGAGCTTCACCTGTGGCAAGACCGCGCGATCGATCACGGTGGCGCGCGGGATCGGCCGCGACGCGGTCGTAAGCCTGAGCGTCAACGGCAAGCCAGTGGTGGGCGCGCCAATGACCGCGATCCGCGGCGGCGTTGCACCTGTCGACGAGATTGACGAGGTCACGCCTTATTGCGGCGACGGCCCCGACCGCATCCGCATCAAGGGATCGAGCGGCGGCAAGAAACGCAATCTGATGATCTTCTTCGGCCCCAACGGCCAGGCGGCGGTGCGCGATGTCGGCTGACCACCGACAATAACTCTCTGATATAGCGTATATCTTGTACGAAATGCTGCCCGATTCCGCACGATTTCATGGAAATTTCACGCTGG
>NZ_DATHFV010000041.1:0-22798 GCF_035317925.1 Sphingomonas sp. | reverse complement strand
GATCAGCAGCAATGGCTGGGCGAGGAACCAGACCAGCACCACGCATACGGCCATCCCGATCCATACCGCCGCCTTATGGAATTCGCGGCTGGTGGCGGGATCGGTGAAATCCGAGGGGCCCGGCTCTTCGCGCGGACGGGTCTGGCGGGGTGGGCGGCTCATTGACCGTTCCTCTGCGGATGCAGGCTGGTGCCGGCGCGGCCGTTGCGCAGCGCGGTGAACCAGCTGATCGGATTCCACAGCGCGCCGTTGCCGTCATAGCTGTGGGTGATGAAGTCGGCGCGGCCGCTGATGGTTTCAATCGGGATCGGGCCGCCCAGGCCATTATATTGCGGCGGCACGCGGCTGTCGGCCGATTCGTCGCGATTGTCGCCCATCACGAACACCTGGCCCGGCGGCACCGTGACTTCCGGACAATCGTCGAATTCGGACGGGAAATAGCCCATGTCGATCGTGTCGTAGCTCACGCCGCTCGGCAGCGTCTCGCGAAAACGCGGCAGCGCGCAATAGAGATTGCCGTCGGCACCGACCGTCCGGAAACCCTGCTCATGCCCCGTCGCGCACGGCAGATTGGCGTCGATCGGGATCATCGCCGGCGTTTCCTGGACGCGTTTCACCGGCACGCCATTGAGGATGATCACGCCTTCCTTCACCGCGATCCTATCACCAGGCAGCCCGATCACGCGCTTGATCAGATCCTCGCCGTCGCGATCCAGCGTGACGACATCGCCCCGGCTGGGCAATCGCCCGAAGAGGCGACCCTGCATGATCGGCAAAATGTGGAATGCCGCCGACGCATAGGACCAGCCATAGGGATATTTGGTCACGACCAGCCGGTCGCCCTTGATCAGGGTCGGCATCATCGATTCCGATGGAATATAGAACGGCTTGGCGACGAAGCTCCACACCGCCAGCACCGCCAGAATCATCCAGGCGATGCCGCGCAATTCCTCGATCCAGCGGCTGCGGCCGGGCGCGGGGGCGCCCGAAACCTGTTTCGCGCCGGATCCGGCCTCGTTCATCCGGCCGGGGTGCCGCGCTGCGGATGCAGGCTGGTACCGGCGCGGCCGTGGCGCAGCGCGCTGAACCAGCTGATCGGATTGAAGTAGCTGGTCGACCCGTCATAGCTGAAGGTGATGAATTCGGCGCGGCCGCCAAGATTCTCCCACGGGATCGGCCCGCCCAGACCCTGAAGGTACGGGGGCACGCGGCTGTCGGCCGATTCGTCGCGATTGTCGCCCATCACGAACACCTGCCCCTCGGGAATCGTCATTTCCGGGAAATCGTCCGGAATGCCGGGCGTATAGCCGTCGTCGATCGTGTCGTAGCTGACGCCGTTGGGCAAGGTTTCGCGATAGCGCGGCAATTCGCAATAGCGCTTGCCGTCGGGGGCGACCGTCAGGAATGGCGCCTCGCGCTCGTTCGAGCAGGGCACGTTCGCGTCGACCGGAATCATCGCCGGCGCTTCCTTGACGCGCTTCACCGGCACGCCGTTGAGGATGATCACGCCTTCGCGCACCTCGATCCGGTCGCCGGGCAGCGCGATCACGCGTTTGATATAGTCCGAATCCTCCGCCGGCGGCTTCAGGATCACGACATCGCCCCGCTGCGGCATCCGGCCGAACAGGCGGCCATGGATGAAGGGCAGCAGGTGGAAGGGTGCGGGCGAGACGTAGGAGAAACCGTAGGGATATTTGGTCACGACCAGCCGGTCGCCCTTGATCAAGGTCGGCATCATCGATTCCGACGGGATGTAGAAGGGCTTGGCGATGAAGCTCCACACCGCCAGCACGGCCAGGATGAGCCAGGCGAAGCTCTTGATTTCCGCCACCCAGTCCGTCGCGGGTTTGTCGGTTCCCTTGGTCATGGGAACGCTCACGTCAGGCTCGCTCAAACTCAAAAATCCCCGTTCAGATCGGACGCGCGTACAGGATGACGAACGCCTGCGCCCATGGATGGTCGTCCGTGAGCGTTACATGAATGTCCACCGCGTGGCCCGGTGGGGTCAAAGCGTCAAGCTTCGCCTTGGCCCCACCCGTGAGCGCCAGCGTCGGCGCGCCCGAGGGCAGATTGACCACGCCGATGTCCTTCATGAAGACACCCTGATTGAAGCCCGTGCCGATCGCCTTGGAGAAGGCCTCCTTGGCGGCGAAACGCTTGGCGTAGGTGCCCGCGCGCGTCATCACGCGCTTCTCCGCCTTGGCGCGCTCCACATCGGTGAAGACGCGATCGATGAATCGCTCGCCGAACCGGTCCAGCGACGCCTGGATCCGCTCGATATTGCAGAGGTCGGAGCCGAGCCCGACGATCACGCTTGAAGACTCATCGGGCCACATCCATCGCCGCGCGCATCCGCCGTACCGCTTCCTCCAGCCCGACGAAGATCGCCTCGCCGATCAGGAAATGACCGATATTGAGCTCGGCGATCTGCGGGATCGCGGCCACAGGCGCGACATTGTCATAGGTCAGGCCGTGGCCGGCATGCGGCTCGATCCCGTTCTTGGCGGCGAGTGCCACCATGTCGGTAATACGCCGCAACTCGTCGGCGCGCGCGGCCCCGGTCCGGTGCGCGTAGCGGCCGGTGTGGAACTCGACCACCGGCGCGCCAAGCGCGATCGCGGCTTCGACCTGCGACGGCGTCGGCTCGATGAACAGGCTGACGCGTATGCCGGCGTCTCCCAACGTCTTCACGATCGGCGCCAGCGTCTCGCGATGGCCGTCGGCGTCGAGCCCGCCCTCGGTCGTCCGCTCCTGCCGCTTTTCTGGCACGATGCAGGCGGCATGGGGCCGATGTTTGAGCGCGATGCCGACCATTTCCTCGGTCGCCGCCATCTCGAAATTGAGCGGCAACGCGATCGCGCGCGTCAGCCGTTCGATATCCTTGTCGGTGATATGGCGCCGGTCCTCGCGCAGATGCGCGGTGATGCCGTCGGCGCCGGCTTTGGCCGCGATCTCGGCGGCGCGCACCGGATCGGGATGCTCGCCGCCGCGCGCATTGCGCACGGTCGCGACGTGATCGATGTTCACGCCCAGACGGAGTCTGGTGCTCATGGCTTGGCTCTGCTGCCGGGCTTGATCGCGGGAATCGCCGCCAGTTCGGGCGGCAGCGCGTCGGCCGCATAAGTCGGCACTTCCAGCCGGATCAACGGGAAGAAGGGCACGCCCAGATCGGCGGTGCCATTGGACCGGTCGACCAAAGCGGCGGCGGCGATGACCTGGCCGCCCGCTTCCTCGATCGCCTTGATCGCCTCGCGCGACGAAAGGCCGGTGGTGACGACATCCTCCATCATCAGCACTTTCTGTCCGGGCGCGAGCGCGAAGCCGCGCCGCAGCCCGAATGTGCCCTCCGGCCGCTCGAGGAACATCGCGTCGAGGCCGAGCGCGCGGCCCATTTCATGCCCCGCGATCACGCCGCCCATCGCGGGCGACACCACCGCCTGAAGCTGGTCGCGGATCTCTGCCGGGATCCGCGCGGCCAGCGCGTCGGCGAGCTTTGCCCCGCGTGCGGGGTTCATCAGGACGCGCGCGCATTGCAGGTAACGCGGGCTGCGCAGGCCCGACGACAGGATGAAATGGCCTTCCAGCAGCGCGTCGGCAGCGCGGAATTCGGCCAGCACCTCGTCGTCGGTCATCCTCGGCTTCCCCGCTTGATTGTCGGCCTGCGCGATAGACGTGGCCGCGCGTGCCTTCAACAGCTTGCATTTCCGCCCGAACCGGTGTTGAGACGGCCCCCGGGCACGTCCGGTCGCACTGGTCGCGCGCTGCCACCCAAAGGTCTCGAACTGGGGAACGATCCGAGTGCTGAAGACGATCCGGGGCGCCGTCCTCGCCATGTTTATGGGGCTCGCCGCGCTTGGCGCCGCGCCCACTCTCGCGCAAGCGACCGTCACCACGTCTCAGACGGTGACGCCGAATCCGGGCGCACCCACGCCGAGCCCAACCCCGAATGTAGTGGCGGCCAAGCCGGGCGATATCGTCCATCTCGCGCCGACGCCGGGCATCGGCATGCCGACCGACCGCATCGGCCTCCAGCCGCAATTCACCGAGATCGGGCACGAGGCGGAACGCTTCCACAATTGGATCCTCGTGCCGATGATGGCGATCATCTCGTTCTTCGTGCTGTTCCTGCTGATGTGGGTGATCTACCGCTATCGTGCGGCCAGGAATCCGATCGCGTCCAGGACACACCACAATACGGTGATCGAAATCATCTGGACCTTGTTCCCGGTGCTGATCCTGGTCGGCATCGCGATCCCTTCGATCAAGCTGCTGGCGCATCAATATTCGCCGCCCAAGGCCGACATCACGATCAAGGCGATCGGCAACCAATGGTATTGGACCTATCAGTATCCGGACAATGGCGACTTCGAAGTCGTGTCCAACATGCTGAAGGAAAAGGACGAGGTTACCGGCAAGGAAAAGGCCCGCACCGACGCCGATGGCCCGCGCCTGCTCGCGGTTGACGAACGCATGGTGGTTCCCGCCGGCGCGGTCGTGAAGGTGATCACCACCTCCAACGACGTGATCCATTCGTGGGCGCTGCCCGCCGCCTGGGTGAAGATGGATGCCGTTCCCGGCCGCCTCAACGAAACCTGGTTCAAGATCGATCGCCCCGGCGTCTATTTCGGCCAGTGTTCGGAATTGTGCGGTGCGCGTCACGCCTACATGCCGATCGCGGTCGAGGTTGTGCCCCCGGCGCAGTTCGCGCAGTGGATCGCCTTCAAGGGCGGCACGCTGAAGGGCGCCAAGACCCCCGATTCGACCGCCGGCTCACCCGCGACCGAAGGCAAGGCTGCTGCCGGCCCGGTTGCGGCCACGCCAGCCGTGCCCGGCACGACCGGCAAGCCCGCCACTGATTCCCAGCCTGCCGTCGCGCAGAACTGAAGGCTCGAGTAGATGACCGATATCGCCGCCCACCCCAGCCATTTCCATGCGGACCATGGGCATGAGCATCACGACGCCGATCACAAGCCGGCTTTCTTCCAGCGTTGGTTCATGTCGACCAACCACAAGGACATCGGCACGCTCTACCTGATCTTCGCGATCTGCGCGGGCATCATCGGCGGCGTTATTTCCGGCATGATGCGCGCCGAACTGGCGCATCCCGGCATCCAGTATCTCGGCCACTGGTACGAGATGCTGCACGGCGCCGGCACCGCCGACCAGGCGCACCATCTGTGGAACGTGCTCGTCACCGCGCACGGCCTGATCATGGTCTTCTTCATGGTCATGCCGGCGATGATCGGCGGCTTCGGCAACTGGTTCGTCCCGATCATGATCGGCGCGCCGGACATGGCCTTCCCGCGCATGAACAATATCTCGTTCTGGCTGCTGGTCCCGTCCTTCATCCTGCTGCTGGGCTCGACCTTCTTCTCGGGCGGCACCGGGCCGGGCGCGGGCACGGGCTGGACGGTCTATGCGCCGCTCTCGACCTCGGGTTCGCCCGGACCGGCGGTTGACATGGCGATCCTGTCGCTCCACCTCGCCGGTGCCTCGTCGATCCTGGGCGCGATCAATTTCATCACCACCATCCTGAACATGCGCGCGCCGGGCATGACGCTGCACAAGATGCCGCTCTTCGCCTGGTCGGTGCTGGTCACCGCCTTCCTGCTGCTGCTGGCGCTGCCGGTGCTGGCGGCCGCGATCACGATGCTGCTGACCGACCGCAATTTCGGCACGACCTTCTATGATGCGTCGGGCGGCGGCGATCCGATCCTGTACCAGCATCTGTTCTGGTTCTTCGGCCACCCCGAAGTCTACATCATGATCCTGCCGGGCTTCGGCATGGTCAGCCACATCATCTCGACCTTCTCCAAGAAGCCGGTGTTCGGCTATCTCGGCATGGCTTACGCCATGGTCGCGATCGGCGTGGTCGGCTTCATCGTGTGGGCGCACCACATGTTCACGACCGGTCTGTCGGTCGACACGAAGATGTATTTCACCGCCGCGACGATGGTGATCGCGGTGCCGACCGGCATCAAGATCTTCTCGTGGATCGCGACGATGTGGGAGGGTTCGCTCTCCTTCAAGACGCCGATGCTGTGGGCGATCGGCTTCATCTTCATGTTCACCGTCGGCGGCGTGACCGGGGTGCTGCTCGCCAATGGCGGCATCGATAATTATTTCCAGGACACCTATTACGTGGTGGCGCACTTCCACTACGTGCTGTCGCTGGGCGCGGTCTTCTCGCTCTTCGCCGGCTTCTATTACTGGTTCCCGAAGATGTCGGGCCGCATGTACAACGAGCTGCTCGGCCAGGCGCACTTCTGGATTTTCTTCGTCGGCGTGAACGTGCTGTTCTTCCCGATGCACTTCCTCGGCATGGAAGGCATGCCGCGCCGTATCCCGGACTACACGCCCGAATATGAAAAGTGGAACAGCATCGCGACCCACGGCTACGAGATCATGGCGTTCAGCATGATCCTCTTCTTCGTCAACGTGATCTATTCGCTGATCGCGGGCCCGAAGGCGCCGAACAATCCGTGGGGCGAGGGTGCGACGACGCTCGAATGGACGCTGTCGAGCCCGCCGCCCTACCACCAGTTCGAGCAGCTCCCGCACATCGACTGACGCGCCGGACTTGTGGACAAGAATCAGCGCTCCGGGGCAACCCGGGGCGCTTTTTCTTTGCGTGTCGGAGATTGCGGGAAGGCGAGCGTGCCGCGAAGGCCCGACAGGTCGGAGCAATGGCTTTCACGAATCTTCGGCAGAGCCTATAGCGCCCGGCAAATGCCCTCCCCCGCCATTCCCACCACCCCCGCATTGCCGGCCGAATGGCGCGATTTCCTCGCGCTGACCAAGCCGCGCGTGATGACCCTGGTGGTGTTCACCGCTCTGTGCGGGCTGCTGGCGGCGCGCACGCATATCAACCCGATCCTCGGCTTCACCGCGATCCTGTGCATCGCGGTCGGTGCGGGCGCCTCGGGCGCGCTCAACATGTGGTACGAGGCCGATCTCGACGCCAATATGAAGCGCACCAAAGGCCGGCCGCTCCCGGCTGGGCGGATGGACCGCCAGTCGGCGCTCCATTTCGGGGTCGCGCTCGCGGTCGGTTCGGTGCTGGTGATGGGGCTGGCGATCAACCTGCTCGCCGCCGCGATCCTGGCGGTGTCGATCCTGTTCTATGTCCTGGTCTACACCGTCTGGCTCAAGCGCCGGACGCCGCAGAATATCGTGATCGGCGGCGCCGCCGGTGCCTTCCCGCCGCTGATCGGCTGGGCTGCCGCGACCGGGCATATCAGCCTGCTGCCAGTCCTGCTGTTCCTGCTCATCTTCCTGTGGACGCCGCCCCATTTCTGGGCGCTCTCCCTGTTCGTGCGCACCGATTATGCGGCCGCCGGCGTGCCGATGCTGCCGGTGGTGGCGGGCATCAAGGCGACGCGCCGTCAGGTGTTGATCTACACTTTGCCGATGGTGGCGGCGGCGGTCGTGCCGTGGCCACTCGGGCTGACCGGCGCGATTTATGGTGGCACAGCAGGCCTGCTTAGCGCCTGGTTCCTGTTGCTCGCGATCCGCGTCTCGATCAGCACGGAGGCCGATCAGGCGCTGATGAAGCCCGAGCGCGCTTTGTTCAAATTCTCGATCCTGTACCTGTTCGTCCTGTTCGGGGCGCTCGTGGTCGACCGTCTGGTGCTTGCATGACCCCTGAATTCGAAGCCGAATATCGTCGCCGCCAGCGCGCCCGCGCCAAGGTGACGGGCTGGTTGCTGGGCGCGCTCGTGATTCTGTTCTTCGGCATCGCCATCGCCCGGATGATGTGATGGCGAGCTCGCCGCAACTCGATCGCGCCAAGAAGCGCACCGGCCTGCTGATGGTGCTGGTCGTGGCCGCCATGGTCGCCCTGGGGTTCGCGAGCGTGCCGCTTTACCGCATGTTCTGCCAGGCGACCGGCTGGAACGGCACCGTCCAGGAACGATTGAACGCGGTCGCGCCCGGCCCGGTCGTCGGCCGTTTCGTCAATGTCCGCTTCGACGCCAATGTCTCGCCCAGCCTGCCCTGGGGGTTCGAGCCCGATCGGCGCGTGACGCATGTCGCGGTCGGGGCGCGGCAGATGGCCTTCTTCACCGCGGTCAACAATAGCGATCACCCGATCACGGGCACCGCCGCGTTCAACGTGACCCCGCCCCAGGCCGGGCAGTATTTCGTGAAAATCCAGTGCTTCTGCTTCACCGAGCAGACGCTGCAGCCGCACGAACGGGTGCGGATGCCGGTGGTGTTCTACGTCGATCCGGGCTTCGCCAAGGATCCCGACGCCAACGACATCAGCGAAATCACGCTTTCCTATACATTTTACCCGGTAGCGAAGCCGAAAACGGCAAGCTAAGGGACATTCAAACTAGCCTTACGGGGACCGACGAGCATGGCCGGAGCGAAGAGCCACGAATATCATATCCTGCCGCCGAGCATCTGGCCGCTGATCGGCGCTTTCTCGGCGCTGGCGATGGCCTCGGGCGGCATCATGTGGATGCACAGCGCGCCGTTCGGCGGCTGGCTGTTCTTCGCCGGCGTGATCGGCGTGCTCTTCACGATGTTCTCCTGGTGGTCGGACGTGATCGCCGAGGCCAAGGCCGGCGATCACACGCCGGTCGTGGCGCTCCATCTGCGCTACGGCATGATCCTGTTCATCGCTTCGGAAGTGATGTTCTTCCTCGGCTGGTTCTGGGCGTGGTTCGACTTCTCGCTCTTCCCCTCGACCGTCGACGTCGTCGGCGGGGTGTGGCCGCCCAAGGGGCTGACCGTCCTCAACCCCTTCGCCTTCCCGCTGCTCAACACTTTGATCCTGCTCTGCTCGGGCACGACCGTCACCTGGGCGCACCACGCGCTGATCCACAATGATCGTAAGGGCCTGATCCAGGGCCTGTGGTGCACGATCCTGCTCGGCATCACCTTCTCCTGCATCCAGGGCTGGGAATATGCGCACGCGCCCTTCCCGTTTAAGGGCCTGAACTACGGCGCGTCCTTCTTCATGGCGACCGGCTTCCACGGCTTTCACGTTCTGGTCGGCACAATCTTTCTGAGCGTGAACCTGGTGCGCGCCTATAAGGGCGACTTCACCCCCAAGCAGCATTTCGGCTTCGAAGCGGCGGCCTGGTACTGGCACTTCGTCGACGTCGTGTGGCTGTTCCTGTTCGTCTCGATCTACGTCTGGGGCGGCTGGGGCGCGCAGATAGCGGGCTGAGGTGAGCGGCGACTGGCAGCTCGCACAGATCAATGTCGGGCGCCTCGTCGCGCCCGCCGAGGATCCCGCCGTCGCCGATTTCATGAATGCCCTTGAGCACGTCAACGCGCTCGCCGAGGCGGCGCCGGGCTTCGTCTGGCGGCTGAAGGATGATGTCGGCGCGGGCGCGACCGACATCCGCCCCGCACCCGACCAGCAGTTCATCGTCAACATGTCGGTCTGGGCCGACGCCGACAGCCTGTTCGACTTTGTCTATCGCAGCGCGCACACGCCGTTCATGGCGCGGCGGCGCGAATGGTTCGGCCGGTTCGAAGGCGCCTATCAGGCGCTCTGGTGGATCAGGGGTGGCCATAAGCCGACAGTTGAGGAAGGTCTGTCACGGCTGTGGCTGCTTGATCGCTACGGCCCCTGCCCGCAGGCCTTCACCTTCAAGGCGCGCTTCCCGGCCCCGGGCGAGGCTGGCATGCCGACCGATATGCAGCCCGATCCCTGGTGCATCGGGCGCGCCTGAGCGCGGACCCATGGCCGACAAACCCGAACCCTCCCCGCCAGAACCTTCGCCGATCGCCGCCGGCCTCACCGGCCGCTGCCCGCGCTGCAACGAGCGCACGCTCTTCGACGGCTGGATCAAGTTCGCCGACCGCTGCGATGTTTGCGGGCTCGATTTCTCCAGCTTCAACGTGGGCGACGGCGCCGCCGCCTTCCTGACCCTGATCATCGGCGCGGTCGTCGCGGCGATGGCGATCACGGTCGAGCTGGTCTTCTCGCCGCCTTTCTGGGTCCATGCTTTGCTGTGGCCGCCGGTCGCGCTCGCGCTGATCGTCGGATCCTTGCGCGGCACGAAGGGCATTCTGCTCGCGCTCGAATATCGCAACGCCGCGCACGAGGGCCGGATCAGCAAGTGAAGCGGGCAGTACCGATCGTGCCGACGGTCATCGTCGTGCTGGCGGCCGTGCTGATGGTGCGGCTCGGCGTCTGGCAGCTCCACCGGCTGCACGAGAAAGAAGGCTTACTGGCGCGCTACGCCGCCAACGAAGCCAAAAGGCCGCTCCCGTTCGCCGCCTTGTTTCCGGTGACCGATGATTCGCTCTATCGCCGCACCAGCGCCTTCTGCCTGAACGTCGTCAGCTGGAAGGCCGCGGCGGGCCGGTCCGCCGATGGCACGCCCGGCTGGCGCCATATCGCGTCGTGCCGCACCGGCGCGGAGGGTCCGGGCATCGCGGTCGACATGGGCGTGTCGGGCGATTCGCCCGCGCCGGACTGGAAAGGCGGCCCGGTCAGCGGCCGCCTGACCTGGCTGCCCGACAATCAGCCCCTGGTCGGGCGCCTGTTCCGCACACCCGACGCGCGCTCGCCGATGATCGTCAGCGATACGGCCGCACCCGGCCTCAGGCCGACGATCCAGCCCAATCCCGGCGACATCCCCAACAATCACCTGTCCTATGCGGTGCAATGGTTCCTGTTCGCCGCGATCGCGCTGATCATTTATGGCGTGGCCTTGTGGCAGCGAGAGAAGAAATCAAATCGTCATTCCCGCGAAGGCGGGAATCCATAAACTCCTAACCTACCGAATATGGATTCCCGCCTTCGCGGGAATGACGTGCGAGTTTTTCGTACAGGATTTGCCCAAACCCCCCCGCCCCGCTAACGGGCGCGCATGCTTTATGTCAGCACGCGCGGGCAAGCTCCCGCGCTCGATTTCGAGGCGGTGACGCTCGCCGGCCTCGCTTTGGATGGCGGCCTCTATGTTCCGGAGGCATGGCCCACGTTCACGCGCGCCCAGATCAGCGCGCTCGCGGGCCTGTCCTATGTCGACACCGCCGTCGCGGTGCTGACGCCGTTCGTCGGCGACGCGCTCTCGGCCGAAGACCTGCGCGCGCTGTGCCAGACGGCTTATGGCCGCTTCGCGCACGCCGCCGTCACGCCCCTGGTCCAGCTCGACGAGCGCCAGTGGGTGCTCGAACTGTTCCACGGCCCGACGCTCGCGTTCAAGGACGTCGCGCTGCAATTGCTCGGCCTGCTGTTCGAGCGCTTCCTGTCGAAACGCGACACGCATCTGACCGTGGTCGGCGCGACCTCTGGCGACACCGGATCGGCGGCGATCGACGCGCTCGCCGGGCGCGCCAAGGTCGATCTGTTCATGCTCCACCCGAAGGGCCGCGTGTCCGACGTGCAGCGCCGGCAGATGACGACGGTGCTCGCGCCCAACATCCACAATATCGCGGTCGACGGCGCCAGCTTCGACGATACGCAGGCGATGGTGAAGGCGATGTTCGCCGACAAGGTCTTCGCCGGGCGCTTCACTTTGTCCGCCGTCAATTCGATCAACTGGGCGCGGCTCGCCGCCCAGATCGTCTATTATTTCTACGCCGCCGTCCGCCTCGGCGCGCCTGAGCGCGAAGTCGCTTTCTCGGTCCCGACCGGCAATTTCGGCGACGTATTCGCGGGCTATGTCGCGGCGAAGATGGGGCTGCCGGTCGCAAAGCTGATCGTCGCGACCAACGTCAACGACATCCTCCACCGCGCGCTCAGCGAGGGCGATTATTCGGTCGGCACGGTCACGCCCACCGCCGCGCCGTCGATGGACATCCAGGTCAGCTCCAATTTCGAACGGCTTTTATTCGATCTGCACGGCCGCGACGGCAGCGCATTGGCCGCGTCGATGCAGGGCTTCGAGGCGAATCGCCGGTTCGACCTCACGCCGGCAATGCGCGCCGAGGCGTCGCAGCTGTTCGCCAGCGCGCGGATCGAGCCCGACGCGATGGACCTCGCCATGCGCCGGGCCAGCGAGGTTTCGGGCATGGTGATCGATCCGCATACCGCGATCGGCCTCGCCGCCGCCTATCAGGCCGATCTTCCGCGCGGCGTGCCGGTGGTGACGCTCGCGACCGCGCATCCGGCGAAGTTCCGCGACGCGGTCGAACGCGCGACCGGCCTGCGTCCGCCTTTGCCGATACGCGTCGGCGACCTGTTCGACCGCGAGGAGCGTTACGACACGCTCGCCAACGATCTGGCCTCGGTTCAGGCCTATATCGCCGACCGGGCGACTGCGGCATGACCGCGAAGCTCCATCGCCTGGCCAACGGCCTGACGGTCGCGGTCGAGCCGATGGCGGGGGTCGAGACGATCGCGGTCGGCCTCTATGCCGATGCCGGCGCGCGCTCCGAACCCAAGGGCCTGTCGGGCCTCGCCCACATGGTCGAGCATATGGTGTTCAAGGGCGCGGGCGGCCGTTCCGCCAAGGCGATCGCCGAGGCGATCGAGGATCGCGGCGGCGCGCTCAACGCGTGGACCGCGCGCGACCATACCGTGTTCCAGGCGCGCGCCTTGGCGGGCGATCTCGCGCTCGGCAGCGAATTGATCGCCGATC
Organism: Sphingomonas sp.; assembly: GCF_035317925.1. Taxonomy (GTDB): domain Bacteria; phylum Pseudomonadota; class Alphaproteobacteria; order Sphingomonadales; family Sphingomonadaceae; genus Sphingomonas_I. The sequence goes on along the minus strand of NZ_DATHFV010000041.1, from coordinate 10,250 downwards.
TCGTCCGCAACGCCGACCTCGACGGCGATGAACTGGAGCGCGAGCGCCATGTCGTGCTCGCCGAACTGGGCGAGGCGCGCGATACGCCCGACGACATCATCTTCGATCATCTCCAGGGCGCCGCTTATCCCGGCCAGCAGCTCGGCGAAGCCGTGCTCGGCGACGAAACCAGCATCGCCGCGATCGACGTGCCCGCGATGCGCGGCTGGATCGCCGAGCAATATCGCCCCGACGGACTCGTCTTCGCGGCCGCCGGCAAGGTCGATGAGGACGCGCTCCTCAAGCTCGCCGAGGCACTGTTCGGCGACATGATTCCGGGCGCGCCGCCGACTCCGCCTGCCGCGACCTTCGCCGCCGGCACGCATCACGATCGCCGCCGCTTCGACCAGCTCCACGTCGCGCTCGCTTATCCTGGCGTCGGCCACCGCGATCCCGAACAGCATGCTTTGGCGTTATTCACCAGCGCGGTCGGCGGCGGCATGTCGTCGCGCCTGTTTCAGCAGGTGCGCGAAGAGCGCGGGCTTGCCTATTCGATCTACAGCTGGACGCACAGCTACGCCGATACCGGCCTGTTCGGCGTCTATTGCGCGTCCGCGCGCAACGACGCGGCCGAGGCGCTCGCGCTGACGCGCAAGGTGCTCGCCGAGACCGCCGACAGCCTCACCCTGGAGGAACTGGAACGCGCGCGCGCGCAGGCCAAGGCCGGGCTGCTGATGGGGCTGGAATCGGTCGCGACCCGCGCCGACCATCTTGCCCGATCGATCCAGGTCCATGGCCGGATCGTGCCGCCGTCCGAGACGGTCGCACAGATCGATGCGGTCACGCTCGATCAGGCACGCGCGTCCGGCGCCACCGCGCTCGCCGGCGGCGAAGCGCTCGCCACGGTCGGCGGCAAACTGGCGCAGGTCGCATGAGCCTGCTCACGCTCGTCACCGAGCCGTGGCCCGATTATGGGCTGATCGACTCCGGCAACGGCCGCAAGCTCGAACGCTTCGGCCGCTTCAAATTCATCCGGCCCGAGCCGCAGGCGATGTGGGCGCCCGCCGAGCTCGCCTGGGAAGCCGATGGCGATTTCATCGCCGCGTCCGACGAGGATGGCGGCGGCAAGTGGCACCTCGCGCGCGATGTCCCGCGCGGCGGGTGGCATATGAAGTGGGAAGAGGTGCGCTTCACCGCGCAGAACACGCCCTTCCGCCACCTCGCTTTCTTCCCCGACATGGCGCCGCAATGGTCGTGGATGCGCGACCGCACCGAGGAAGGCGACGAGGTGATGAACCTGTTCGGCTATACCGGCGTCGGTACGCTCGCGCTCGCCGCCAAGGGCGCACGCATGACGCATGTCGACGCGTCGAAGAAGTCGGTCGACATCGCCAAGTCCAACGCCTTCCTGTCCGACATGAGCGACCGTCCGATCCGCTGGATGGTCGACGACGCGGTCAAGTTCACCGCGCGCGAAGTGCGGCGCGAGCGGCGTTATGACGGCATCTTCCTCGATCCCCCCAAATTCGGCCGCGGCCCCGAAGGCGAGATCTGGCGGATCGAGGAGCATCTCCCCGGCCTGATCAAGCATTGCCGCCGATTGCTCGACGCGAAGTCGAAATATCTCGTGCTGACCGTCTACGCGGTGCGCATGTCCGCGATCGCGATCGGCGAATTGCTCAAGCAGGAATTGGCCGATCTCGGCGGAACGATCGAAGTCGGCGAGATGGCGGTGCGCGAGGAAGCGCGCGGATTGCTGCTGCCGACGGCGATCTTCGCGCGCTGGTCGCGCGATTGATCATCCCGTCATGCCGGACTTGTTCCGGCATCCACCGTGCCCCACGCACGACATTGCGGATGATGGGTAGACCCCCGAACAAGTCCGAGGTGACGATCAGCTTCGACTAGCTCTCAGCGCAGCCCCGGCCACGAACGGAGCTGCCGCCACGAACAAAAGCGACGTCGCCGCCAGCAACTTGAGCGCCCCCGCTCCCGGGCTTGCGCCGAAAATCAGCAACGGCACCGCCAGCGGCAGCATGATCAACCCGATCAGCGCGCCCGTACTCCGCAGGCTCGCGGTCAGCGCGGCGACGGCCACGCCGAGCGCGGCGAGGCCGGGCGTACCCAGCAAGAGACCTATTTCCAGCCGCGTCAGCGTCGCGCCGTCGAGGTCGAGCAAAGCCGCCGCGGGCAAGGTCGCGAGCATCAGCAGCGGCCCGAAGCTCAGCCAGTGCGCCGCGAGCTTGGCGGCGGCGACCGCCTCATCGCTCTGCCCGCGCAGCACGATCTGGTCGAGCACACCCGACGCCACATCCGGCCGCACCAGTCGCTCGACCGGCAGCAAGGCTGCGAGCAACGCCGCCGTCCACAAGGCCCCGCCGCCGATCTTGCCGAGCATGGCCGCATCCGGCCCGATCGCGAACGGAAACAAGGTCGCAACCAACAGATAGAAGAGCAGGGGCAGCCACGCCCCGCCATGCGCGAACGCGCGCGCCAGATCGCGGCGGACGAGCGCGGCGAACACGCTCACAGCGCCACCTCCTGCGGATCGTCGAGACCGATCGGCTGGTGGCTCGCGGCAAGCACAATCCCGCCGCTCGCGCGATGCCCCGCCATCACGCCCGCCAGCGCATCGCGCGACGCGGCGTCGAGTCCGCTCGCGGGTTCGTCGAGCAGCCAGATCGGCGCGCCGCTCGCGATCACGCGCGCGATCGTCGCGCGGCGGCGCTGCCCGGTCGACAGTAGGCGCACCGGCACCTCGGCGAGCTGCGCCAGGCCCATCGCCGCCAGTGCGAGCGCGACCGCCTCGTCATCTTGGCCATCGAGCTGCGCCCAAAAGGCCAATGCCGCGAGCAGGCTCAGATCCTCGTCGAGCGCCGCCGCTTCCGCCGCCAACGCGACCTTGCCATCGCGCACGATCTCGCCCGCACTCGGGGTCAGCAGGCCCGCCGCCAGCCGCAGCAGGCTCGATTTGCCCGCCCCGTTGGCGCCGGTCACCAAGGCCGCCTCGCCCGCGCGCAAAGTCAGGCTCAGATCCTCGAACAACAGACGCCCGCCGCGCAGGCAGGCGACACGATCGAATACGAGCCGCGTCACGGGCCCGCCGCTTCTTCGAGCGCGTGCATATCCTCGTCGCTCAGCCCGAAATGGTGGCCGACCTCGTGCACCAGCACATGGCTGACCAGCGCCTCGAGCGTCTCGCCGCTCTCGACCCATTCGTCGAGCAGGGCGCGGCGATAGAGGAAGATCATGTCGGGCAGCGCGCCGCTGTCGTAGCTCGATTTCTCGCCGACCGGGCGGCCGCGATACAGGCCGGACAGTGCGAACGGATCGTCGATCGAAAGCGCGTCGAGCGTCTCCTCGTCGGCGAATTCCTCGATCCGGAGCACGACGTCGCTAAGATGATCGCGAAACACGTCCGGCAGCCGCGCGATCGCGGCGCGCGCCAGCGCCTCGATCGCCGCCGCATCCGGCGCTTGCCCCCACGCCCCTGTTTGACCTGTTTCCATCAAAGCGCGACATAGAGGTCGGCGGCGAACCGCGCCAGCAGGAGGGACGAATGGCGATCGAGGCGTTGAGTGAAGCGGAACGCGCCGATGCGCTCGATGAACTGTCCGACTGGGATTATGACGAAGCGCGCGACGCGATCACGCGCCGTATCATGTTCAACGATTTCGCCGAGGCGTTCGGCTTCATGGCACGCGTCGCGCTGATCGCAGAGAAGATGGACCACCATCCGGAATGGTCCAACGTCTGGAACAAGGTCGAAATTCTGCTGACCACGCATGATTGCAGCGGACTGTCCTCTCGCGACATATCCTTGGCCCAAGCGATAGACGCCATTGTCGATCAAGACTGACGAACCCGCGCTTGCCTATGAGCAGGTCTCGAAACGCTATGGCGGCGTGTCCGCGCTCGATTGGGTGTCGCTCAAGATCGAGCGTGGCAGCTTCGTCGCTTTGGTCGGCGAATCGGGATCAGGCAAATCCAGCCTGCTGCGTCTCGCCAACCGGCTCGACACGCCCGATCAGGGGCGCGTGCTGATCGACGGGCAGGACGTCGCCCACGGCGATCCGATCCAGCTGCGCCGCAATATCGGCTATGTGTTCCAGAATATCGGTCTGTTCCCACACATGAACGTCGCCGAAAATATCGCGATCATCCCGCGGCTGTCGGGGCATGACAGCGTGGATGTTTCCGCCGCGCTCGCGCAGGTCGGCCTTCCCGCCGATTTTGCCAACCGGCTGCCCGCACAGCTTTCGGGCGGCCAGCAGCAGCGCGTCGGCATCGCCCGCGCGCTCGCCGGCGGCGGCAAATTGCTGCTGATGGACGAGCCGTTCGGCGCGCTCGATCCGGTCACGCGCGACACGCTCGGCCGCACCGTCCGCGATCTGCACGACGCGCTCGGCCTGACCACGATCCTCGTCACGCACGATATGGCCGAGGCGCTGCTGCTGGCCGAGCGGATCATCGTGATGGCGCACGGCAAGATCGTCGCCGACGCCACCCCACGCGAAATGCTCGCCGGCATGGCCGGACCCGAGGCGGATGCCCTGGTTGCCATCCCGCGCGAACAGGCGAAGCGGCTGGCGGACTTGCGGGAATGACCGACGCGATCGCGCAGCTTCCGCCGCTGATCGCGAGCCATGTGCTGCTCGCGGCGGCGGCGATGGCGCTCGCCTTGCTGATCGGCCTGCCGCTCGGCTTCGCTTCGGCGCGCCGCCCCAGATTGGCGGCGGTCGCAGTCGGCTTCGCCGGGCTGGTGCAGACGATCCCCGGCCTCGCCTTGCTCGCGCTTTTCTACCCTTTGCTGCTGGCCCTCTCAGTCCTGATTGGCGGCGGCGTACCCGCGCTGGGCTTCTTGCCGGCCTTGCTCGCGCTCACGCTCTACGCGCTGCTGCCGATCCTGCGGAACGTGATCGCGGGGCTGCAGGGGATCGACCCGGCGGTGCTGCAGGCGGCCGATGCGGTCGGCATGACGCCGGGACAGAAACTCCGCCTGGTCGAGGCGCCGCTCGCCGCGCCGGTGGCGATGGCGGGCATCCGCACGGCAGCCGTGTGGACGATCGGCGCGGCAACGCTCGCCACGACGGTCGGCTATCCATCTCTCGGCAATCCGATTTTCGCGGGGCTGCAAATCGAGCGCTGGGATCTGGTTCTGTCCGGCTGCATCGCCGCCGCCCTGCTGGCGCTGATCACCGACGGCCTGCTCGGTTTGATCGAACGTGGCATCGGCTGGCGCAAGAAGGCGCTCACCCTGACCGGGGCGGGCCTGCTGATCCTCGGCCTGCTGCTCGCCTTGCTGCCGCTGCTGCGCACGCCCGAGCGCGGCGTCACCGTCGGCGCCAAGAATTTCTCGGAGCAATTCATTCTCGCCCGGCTGATCGGGTCGCGGCTGGAGCAGGCCGGCTATCGCGTCACCTATCGCGAGGGCCTCGGCTCGGCGGTCGCGTTCCGCGCGCTGCAGAGCGGCGATATCGACGTCTATGTCGAATATTCGGGGACGCTATGGACCGGCGCGATGGGCCGCACCGATACGCCGTCGCGCCAGGCGATGCTCGGCGGGATCGCTTTATGGATGTCGGCTGGTCCCAAGACCGGCCTGATCGGCCCGCTCGGCTTCGAAAATGCCTATGCGTTGGCGGCGAAGCCCGCCAGCGGCCTCGCCTCGATCGCCGATCTTGCCACCAAAGCCCCGCGGCTCACGCTCGGCGCCGACCTCGAATTCCTCGACCGCCCCGAATGGCAGGCGATCCGCACCGCCTACGGCCTCCAGTTCAAGGCGACGCGCGCCTATAGCCCGACCTTCATGTATCGCGCGCTGCAATCGGGGCAGGCCGACGTCATTTCGGCCTTCTCGTCCGACGGGCGGATTGCCGCCGACCATCTGACCGTGCTGACCGATCCCAAGGGTGCGGTGCCGCATTATGATGCGATCCTGCTTGCCGCTCCCGCACGCGCGCATGACGCCCGCTTCCTCGCCGCGCTCAGGCCGCTGATCGGCAGCATCCGCGTCGAAGATATGCGTACCGCCAATTACTCGGTCGATCGCGACACCAACAAGGCCACGCCCGACGCCGCCGCGCATTGGCTGGACAGCCGAACGCACCGCTAAGTCGCTTCGCCGCACCGCAGCATCGGTTCACCGCCCCTTCATTGACGGCTCATCATAGTCGGGCCATCGACGCGATGATACAACATATCATCATCAAGGATTAGCACGTTGCGGACACTGATCGGGGTTTCGATGATCGCCATGATGGCGGTAGCTGCCCATGCGGCGGATACGCCGTCCACAGCCGCAGATCCCGCCACCCCGCCACCGACGTCTCCGGTCGACGTGACCGGACCCGACGTCTCCAACGCGCATCCCCGGGACGTGATCATCACCGCGCGCCGCCTGAACGAAGCGCGCGCCGCGGTGCAGCCGAGCCTTGGCGCCACGTCCTATGGCGTCACCAACACCACCATCCAGGCGCTGCCCGGCGGCGACAATCAGCAGTTCAACCAGATCGTGCTCCAGCTTCCGGGCGTGGTGCAGGACGGCTTCGGCCAGTTCCACGTCCGCGACGATCACAATGGCCTGCAATATCGCATCAACGGCACGATCCTGCCCGAAGGCATCGCCGTGTTCGGCCAGACGCTGTCGCCCCGCCTGATCGACCATTTCGCCTTGCTCACCGGAGCGTTGCCCGCGCAATATGGCCTGCGCACCGCCGGCATCATGGACATCACCACCAAGTCCGGCTTCGAAAATGGCGGCCAGATTTCGGTCTATGGCGGCAGCCACGGCACGATCGAGCCGAGCGTCGAATATGGCGGGTCAAGCGGGTCGACCAATTATTTCGTCAGCGGCGATTATCGTCACGACAAGCTCGGCATCGAGAGCGTCGACGGCTCCTCGACGCCGCTGCATGACCGCACCAACCAGGGCACGGCGTTCGGTTATGTCGATCATATCCTCGACGATGATAACCGGATCTCGCTGATCGGCGGCTATTCGGACCAGACCTTCCAGATCCCCAATCCGCGCGGGCTCCATCCCGATCTCGGTTTCAATGTCGATGGCCAGACCGATTATCTGAGCGACGATCTCGACCAGCGCCAGCATGAGCGCACCGCGTTCAGCCAGGCCTCCTATCTCCATCACGGCAGCCAGCTGACGCTGCAGGCGAGTCTGTTCGCGCGCTATTCGTCGCTGGTCTATACGCCCGACGTCACCGGCGAATTGCTGTTCAACGGCCAGGCGCAGGCCGCCACCAAGCATGATTTCGCGGTCGGCGGTCAGGTCGAGGCCGCCTACAAGCTGTCGTCCACGCATACGTTGCGTGGCGGCGTGATCATCTCGCGCGATCGCAGCACCAGCGACACCGATACCTATGTCTTCCCGGTCGACGATCTGGGCGCGCAGACCGGCGCGCCGATCACGATCGCCGAAAGCGGCGGCGCGACCGAGATGACCTATTCGGCTTATCTGCAGGACGAATGGAAGCTGGCCGACACGCTCACGCTCAATTTCGGCGGCCGCTTCGATCTGTACGATGCCTATCGCCAGGAGCATCAGTTCAGCCCGCGCGTGAACATGGTGTGGCAGCCGGCCGCCGGCACCACCATCCACGTCGGTTACGCCCGCTATTTCTCGCCGCCGCCGTTCGAGCTGGTCGCCAGCACCAGCGTCGCGAAACTGGTCGGCACAAGCGGGGAAGCGCCCTCGACGCTCAACACCACACCGATGGCAGAAAAGCAGAATTATTTCGACGTCGGCGTCGAGCAGAAACTGGGCCACGGCATCAGTTTCAGCCTCGATGGCTATTATCGCCGATCGCACAATCTGATCGACGAGGGCCAGTTCGGCGCGCCGATCATCCTGCAGCCGTTCAATTACCGGCTCGGCACAATCAAGGGCATCGAGGCCAACCTGACCTATCAGGAGGGCCCGTGGCTCGCCTACGCCAATTTCGCCGCCGCCAGCGCCAAGGGCAAGGACATCATCTCAAGCCAGTTCGCGTTCGAACCCGACGATCTGGCCTATATCCAGAACCATTATATCCACCTCGACCACGACCAGAAATTCACCGGATCGGCGGGCGTCTCCTATGCCTTCAAGGAAGGCACGCTGGAAAATACCAAGCTCGGCCTCGACATGCTCTACGGATCTGGCCTGCGCACCGACGGCGCCACCCCCAATGGCGGCGTGTTGCCGAGCTACGAGCAGTTCAACCTGTCGGTCAGTCACCGCTTCGTCGCGCCCGGGCTGGAGGTACGCTTCGACGTCGTGAACCTCGCCGACAAGAAATATGAGATTCGCGACGGCTCCGGCATCGGCGTCGGCGCCGCCCAATATGGTCCGCGTCGCGGATTGTTCTTCGGTATCACCAAGGACATTTAGCGTCGTGCGTCCCGGCTGCTAAAGCCGGGCCATGTTCAACGAACGCGCGCGCTTCCGCCTGCATCATCCGGCCGGCACGATCCCCGCACTGGCCGAGGCACCGCCAGGCGCGCCGCGCGCCGATCTGGCCGAGCGCGCGATCGCGGCTTTCGCGCGGGCGCCCGCCAATGTCGCCGCCGGGCCCGTATGGGATGCGTTGCTCGCGGGACCGCAGAAGCACCTCGTCCGATGGCTGGCGCGCGGCGAGGCCGAGCCTCTCGCCGCCGATCTCGCCGCGCTCGGCCGGTCGGAGGCCGCGCAGGGCTTTTTCGGCGGCGCGGGACAGCATCGCCGTTGCGCCGGCGACTCCGCTTATGCGCAATTGCTCGCGGCCTGGACCCACGACAAGCTGCTCTCGCTGGCCGAGGCGGTCGGCGCGGTGCGGCTGGAACTGCCCGAGAACGGCGCCTGGGGCGAAACGATCGCCATCCCGCCGGCCGATCTGTTCGCCGCGATCGAAATAAAGCTCGGCTGCGACCTCTCCCCGCCCACTCATGTCGGCGCTTTTCTCGGCATCGACGCGGGCGGGCGCGTGCTCCAGATGCGCGTGCTGGAGGCGATCCATGCCGCGTGGCGGCTGAAGCAGATCGCCGATGCCCACGGGTTCGGCCGCGTGTGCGAGATCGGGGCAGGCGCGGGCCTGACCGCTTATTATGCCGCGCTGCTGGGGATCGAAGATTACACCATCATCGATCTGCCGACGATGAACGCGGTCCAGGCCTATATGCTGGCGGGATCGCGCATCGGCGATCGCGTCGCACTGCCCGGCGAGGGACGGGACGGCGCGATCCGTGTCCTGCCGCACAGCGCCTTCGCCGGACTCGCGCGCGGCAGCATCGATATCCTCTACAATCAGGATTCGCTGCCCGAGATCGAACGCGGCGCAGCCTCTGCCTATCTCGCCGACGCGCGGCGGATCGGCGTCCCGCTCCTGCTCAGCATCAACCAGGAGGCGCACCTGCCGACCGCCGACGGCCGTCAGGCCAGCGTACCCGAATTGATCGCGGAGACCGGCGGATTCACCCTGCTGAGCCGGCATCGGCACTGGTTGCGTCAGGGTTATGCCGAGGAAATATATCGCGCGAAGGGAGGAGAGGAATGACGTCCTATAAAGGCGGCTGCCTGTGCGGCGCGGTCCGCTACGAAGCCACCGCCGCGCCCGCTTATGCCGGGCTCTGCTATTGCGCCGATTGCCGCAGGGCGTCGGGATCGGGCTTCATCCCCTTCATGGGATTCGCCGCGAGCGACATCACCATCACCGGCGCGACCCGCCCGTCGGAGGTGCCGAGCTTTCGCGGCGGCACCGCGACCCGCAACCATTGCGCGACGTGCGGCAGCATCGTGTTCGGTGGCGTCATCGGCGAAAGCGACAGCTTCACCATCTATGCCGGCTCGCTCGACGATCCTTCGCTGTTCCATCCCCGCGTCGCGATCTTCACGCGCGACCGGCCGGCCTGGGCCGAGGTGCGGCCGGACCTCAAGGAATATGAGACTATGCCGGGCTGATGGGCCAGGCCGATGGAATCGGGGCCGCGGCCCCGATCCTTCACTGCGCCCGATCCTTCACTGTGAAGGTGCGAGCTTGGTGTTCAGCACCCAGCCGACATTGTCGTTCTCGTCGGCGACTTCCCACCACAGGCCGTCCTTCTTGCCCGTCGGATAGACGATGGACCCGGGCGGCAGGGTCCGGATCGCGGCGCCCGCGGCGGCAGCGGTTTTGTGCATCACGACCGGCGACGTCGTGGTGAAAGTCTTTGCCGGTGCCGCCTCGGCGGTGCCGACGCTGCCCGGCCCCACCAGATTGAGCGAGGTCACCAGCTTCGAATAGGCCTGGATGAACGAG
>NZ_DATHFV010000040.1:0-10393 GCF_035317925.1 Sphingomonas sp. | reverse complement strand
TTCACCGTTCTTAACGGCGGCACGGATTATGTCGCCCGCCATGTTGATCTCAGCGTCACCGACGGTTCGGCGTCGTCGCCGGCGCCGGAGCCCGCTTCCTGGGCGCTGATGCTGGGCGGTTTCGGCCTCGTCGGCGGCGCGATGCGCAGCCGCAAGCGTACGATCAGCTTCGCCTGATCCGACACTGGTAAAAGAAAGGCCGCCGGTCCCAATCGGACCGGCGGCCTTTTTTCTTATCGTCACCCCAGCGAAAGCTGGGGTCTCATGAGGCCGGATACTCGGCCTCCCGAGATGCCAGCTTTCGCTGGCATGACGTTCTTTCTTACTGGTCGAGGAAGCTGCGCATCTTGCGGCTGCGGCTCGGATGCTTGAGCTTGCGCAGCGCCTTCGCTTCGATCTGACGGATACGTTCGCGCGTAACCGAGAACTGCTGGCCGACTTCTTCCAGCGTATGATCGGTGTTCATGCCGATGCCGAAGCGCATGCGCAGCACGCGCTCTTCGCGCGGCGTCAGGCTGGCGAGGACGCGGGTGACCGTTTCCTTGAGGTTGGCCTGGATCGCGGCATCGACCGGGATCACCGCATTCTTGTCCTCGATGAAATCGCCGAGGTGCGAATCTTCCTCGTCGCCGATCGGCGTCTCGAGGCTGATCGGCTCCTTGGCGATCTTCATCACCTTGCGCACCTTCTCGAGCGGCATGCTCAGGCGCTCGGCCAGTTCCTCCGGGGTCGGCTCGCGGCCGGTCTCGTGCAGGAACTGACGGCTGGTGCGGACCAGCTTGTTGATCGTCTCGATCATATGGACCGGGATACGGATCGTGCGTGCCTGGTCGGCGATCGAGCGCGTGATCGCCTGGCGGATCCACCAGGTCGCATAGGTGCTGAACTTGTAGCCGCGGCGATATTCGAACTTATCGACCGCCTTCATCAGGCCGATATTCCCCTCCTGGATCAGATCCAGGAACTGCAGGCCGCGATTGGTATATTTCTTGGCGATGGAAATGACGAGGCGCAGGTTCGCTTCGACCATCTCCTTCTTGGCGATGCGGGCCTCGCGCTCGCCCTTCTGCACCATGTTCACGATGCGGCGGAATTCCGGCAGCGACATGCCGGTCGCGGTCGCGATCTCGCCCGTCTCGGCGCGGATGCGCTCGACCGGGGCGGCTTCCTCAACGGCGAATGCCGTCCACTTGCGGTCGAGCTTGGAAACGGTGGCGAGCCAGCCTTCCTCGGTCTCGTGGCCGACGTAGCGGTCGAGGAAGTCCTTGCGCGGCACGCGATGGCGCTCGGCCAGGCGCAGCATCTGGCCGCCGAGTGCGGTCAGGCGGCGATTGAACGAATAAAGCTGGTCGACAAGATGCTCGATCTTGGCGGCGTGGAATTTCACGCTCTCGACCTGCGCGGTCAGCTCCTCGCGCAGATTCTGGTACTTGTTCTCTTCGCCCTTCGGGAAATCGTCGCCCAGCCCGAGCGCGGTCACGCGCTTGGCCTGGAGCTTGGCGAAGCTCTTGTAGAGATCGGTGATGGTCGCGAACTTCTCGAGCGCCTGCGGCTTGAGCTGCTCCTCCATCTGCGCGAGCGACAGCGTATTGTCCTCGTCGTCGTCGTCGGACGGACGCGGTACGCGGCGCTCGGTCAGCGATTCTTCGTCCTCGTCGGTCTCGGCGGGGGCCTCCTCGGGCTCTTCCTCTTCCTTGAACGACGGGCCTGCGCTCTTTTCGCTGATCTCGCCGGTATCGTCCTCGGCGCCCTCGACCTGCTCGGCGGTCGGGCCCTTCGACACCATCGCGTCGAGATCGAGGATCTCGCGCAGCTGCATCGTGCCTTCGTTGAGCTGGGTCGACCAATCGATGATCGCGTTGAAGGTGATCGGGCTTTCGCACAGCCCCTGGATCATCGTGTCGCGGCCGGCCTCGATCCGCTTGGCGATCGCGATCTCGCCCTCGCGGGAGAGCAATTCGACCGCGCCCATCTCGCGCAGATACATCCGCACCGGATCGTCGGTGCGGTCGACCGCTTCCTTCTTGGTGGCGGTCGAGGTGAAGGTGGCGACGGTTTCGTCGCCGGTTTCGTCGTCGACGGGGTCGTCGTCTGGCTGCTGCGCGGGCTCGCCGTCTTCGCCGGCTTCCTCGTTCTCGACGACGTTGACGCCCATCTCGTTGAGCGCGGACATGACGTCCTCGATCTGCTCGGAGGACATCTGGTCCTGCGGCAGCGCCTCGTTCAATTCGTCATAGGTGATGTAGCCGCGCTTCTTGGCGCGGGCGAAGACCTTCTTGATCGACGCATCGTTGAGATCGATCAGGGGCGCGTCACCGTCGCCGCCTTCGCCGCCGCTGCCATTCGCCGCTGCCACTGCCGTCTTCGCCATGCTCTTCTTTGATCCCGTCAAATCGTTCAGTCGCCGTCTGGCTGCATCAAATCCATTAAACGGCGCTCGACGTCCTGTTTTTCGCGAGTCAGTCGCTGCTGCTCAGCAAAACTCGCTTCGTCGGTCGTGGTGCCGAAGGCGCGCGTCGCTTCCGCCAGCGCCTGTTCGATCACCGGCCGCGTCACCAGTACGTCGATAGCCTCTCCAAGGTCACGCTCCGCGCGACTCGGGTCCGCATCGCCGCGTAGGAAGGAAAAGGCAAGACCGTTCGTCCGGCACAGTTCATCCACCGCAGGGCCTAAGCCCGCTTCCGCCAATATGGAATGCGCGGCGTCGCCTTCAAGGGAGCGGCCCGCGAAAGCCGCATCGATCAGCGTATCGCGGACACGTTCCAGCACGGAATCGCCGAGCGAAATGCCCGCCAGCGTCTCGGCATGGGCGATGACGGTCGTGGGGCGCAACACCAGCCCGGCGATCACGGCGCGCGCCATCATCCGGTCGATCCCGGTCTTGCCGATCGATCGCGCGCGCTCGGAGGCGGGGCGGGGCGGGGGCTTGCGGAAATCGCGGCGGAAGGGCTGGCGGCTGCCCCGATCATAGGGCTGGAATGGCTGCTCCTGCCGCTGCGGCGCGCCGAAGAGAGCGTCGAACCGGCGGCGGAATTCGATTTTATATTGTTCGGCCGTGCCCTTGTCCTCGATCCCCTGCGCCAGTTCGGCGAGCCGGCGGCGCAGGCCGGCGCGCATCTCGGGCGTGTCGAGCGGGGTTTCCGCCTGTGTGTGATTCCACAGCAGGTCGACCAAAGGAATCGCGCCCGCCAACGCATTTTCGACCGCGGCCTTGCCGCCCGCCTTGACCAGATCGTCTGGATCCTGCCCCCCAGGCAGCGTGACGAAGCTGAGCGAGCGCCCCGGACCCACCATCGGCAGCGCCCGCATCGCGGCGCGAACCGCGGCTTTAACGCCCGCCTTGTCGCCGTCGAAACAGAGGATCGGCACCGGCACCAGCCGCCACAGCCGTTCGATCTGGGCCTCGGTCAGCGCGGTGCCGAGCGGGGCGACCGCCTCGTCGACCCCGGCCTTGGCGAGCGCGATCACGTCCATATAGCCTTCGACCACGATCACGCGCTCCGCCTTGCGGCTGGCGGGTCCGGCGCGGTCGAGATTGTAGAGCGTGCGCCCCTTGTCGAAGAGCGGCGTGTCGGGCGAGTTCAGATATTTGGGCTCGCCGCTGTCGAGAATGCGCCCGCCAAACGCGATCGTCCGCCCCCGCGCATCGCGCACCGGGAACATCAGCCGCCCGCGGAAACGGTCGTACGGCTCCTTCTCCTCGACCAGGATCAGCAGCCCGGTCTCGATCAGCGTCTCATTGCCGAAGGTTGCCAGCGCGGTCTTGAGCTTGCCGCGCGAATCGGGGGAGAAGCCGAGGCCGAACGCCTTGACCAGTTCGTCCGGCACGCCGCGTTTGGCGAGATAAGCCCGCGCCTCGGCGCCCGCGATGCCTTGCAATTGCTCGGCGAACCAGCGCTGCGCCGCTTCCGATGCCGCCACCAGCCCGGTCGCGCGTTCGGCGCGCTCGGCCGAGCGGGGATCGGGCGCGGGCATGTCCATGCCGGCTGCCTGGACCAGTTCCTTCACCGCCTCGATAAACGGCATGCCCTTGGCTTCGGTCAGGAACCGGATCGCATCGCCATGCGCCGAGCAGCCGAAGCAGTGATAAAAGCCCTTGTCGTCATTGACGTAGAAACTCGGCGTTTTCTCGTCATGGAACGGGCAGCAGGCCCGAAATTCGCGGCCCGCTTTCTGGAGTTTGACGGACCGCCCGATCAGTGCGGACAGCAACGTGCGATTGCGCAACTCGTCCAGGAATTGGGGGGAGAGACTCATACCTCCCCCTCCCTGCCAAGGGAGGGGGTCGGGGGCTGGGTCCGTCCCTCAAGGCGTTCCACCTTGGTTAGCCGCCCCTCCACAATCTCAAGAATCGCCTGCAACACGCCCGCGAGATTGCCCGCAACCTCCGCATTGGTGAAGCGCAACACGCGATACCCCAACCGGCCAAGCGCATAATCGCGGTCCGCGTCGGCGGCACGGTCGTGCGTCTCTCCATCGATTTCGACGATCAGCGTCCGATCCCTGCACACGAAGTCGCAAATGAAGCCCTGGATCACGATCTGCCGACTAAACTTGACCCCGCCGAGTTGGCGGCTTCGGAGCGCTTGCCACAGCGCATTTTCGAACGGCGTCGGTTCCGCCCGCATGGCGCGGGCAAAGGTGGCAAGTCTGGGATTAATTCTGCGCGGAATCACCCACCCCCAACCCCTCCCTTGGCAGGGAAGGGAGCTTGTTACGACAACCGCGCCTTCACCAGCGCGCTGGCCTTGCTCATGTCGAGCTGGCCCGCGTGGCGCTCCTTCAGCGCCGCCATCACGCGGCCCATATCCTTGAGGGAGTGCGCGTCCAGTTCGGTCGCGATCGCGTCGATCGCGAGGCTGGCGTCCGCGTCGCTCATCTGCAGCGGCAGGAAGCGTTCGATCACCGCCACTTCGGTCAGTTCGGCGTCGGCCAGCTCCTGACGGCCGCCCTTCACGTACAGCTCGACCGATTCGCGGCGCTGCTTGATCATCTTCTGCATGACCTCGGTCACGAGCACGTCGTCTTCGGGCTGCACGGATGCGGTGCGCAGCTCGATGTCGCGATTCTTGATCGCGGCCTGGATCAGGCGGGTAGCGTTGAGCGTCGCGGTGTCGCGCGCCTTCATGGCGGCGATCTGCGCCGCCTTAATCTCATCACGAATCATGGAAGTCTTCTCGGACGGAGCGGAAACCTCCCTGATAGCCCCGACCGGCCGAATTTGGTAGAGTTGACCCGTGCGGGCATGCCGTCTAGCGGACGCCGCTTAGCGACATCGCTGCTCACCCATTGGAGTGCCCGCCCACCATGGCCGACGCCACGTCTCAACGCGCGCCATCGCCGAACGGAGCGACCGGCGTGCTCGTATTGGGCGACGGGAGCGTCATCTGGGGCAGGGGATTCGGCGCCGAGGGCTCGGCGGTCGGCGAGGTCTGCTTCAACACCGCGATGACCGGCTATCAGGAGGTGATGACCGATCCCTCCTACGCCGGGCAGATCGTCACCTTCACCTTCCCCCATATCGGCAATGTCGGCGCCAACGCCGAGGATATCGAGGCGATCAACCCGCACGCCTTGGGCTGCATCGTGCGCGAGGATGTGACCGATTCCTCCAATTTCCGCTCGACCCAGCGGTTCGATGGCTGGCTGCGCAATAATGGCCGCATCGGCCTGTCGGGCGTCGACACCCGCGCGCTGACCCGTGCGATCCGCCTTGGCGGCGCGCCCAACGGCGTGATCGCGCACGATGCCAAGGGCGAGTTCGATCTCGACGCGCTCAAGGAGCAGGCGCGCGCTTGGCCGGGGCTGGAGGGGATGGACCTCGCCAAGGAAGTGTCCGCGACCCAGAGCTACACATGGGACGACGGCCTGTGGACGCTGGGCGAGGGCTACGCCTCTCCCCTCCCGCTTGCGGGAGGGGTCGGGGGAGGGGAGTCCACATCCGCCACCGACGCCGCGCCTGCTGGCAGCCCCTCCCCTAGCCCCTCCCGCAAGCGGGAGGGGGATTCGCGCCCGCACGTCGTCGCGATCGATTACGGCCTCAAGCGCAATATCCTGCGCAACCTCGTCGCCGCCGGCGCGCGCGTGACGGTGGTGCCCGCGACCGCAAGCTTCGACGAGGTGATGGCGCACGCGCCCGACGGCGTGTTCCTGTCCAACGGCCCGGGCGATCCGGCCGCGACCGGCATCTATGCGGTGCCGGTGATCCAGCAACTGCTCGGCATCGGCAAGCCGATCTTCGGCATCTGCCTCGGCCACCAGTTGCTCGGCATCGCGGTCGGCGCAAAGACCGCCAAGATGCACCAGGGCCATCGCGGCGCGAACCATCCGGTCAAGCGTGTCGGCGACGGCCCAAAGGCGGGCACAGTCGAGATCACCAGCATGAACCACGGCTTCGCGGTGCTGACCGAGACGTTGCCGGCCAATGCCGAACCGACACACATCTCGCTGTTCGACGGCAGCCTTGCCGGGCTGCGCCTGACCGACAAGCCGGCTTTCAGCGTACAATATCACCCCGAAGCGAGCCCCGGCCCGCAGGACAGCCATTATCTGTTCGAGCAGTTCGTGAGCCAGCTTAGGTCTGCCAAGTGATCTCCATACGCGCCGCCGCGCCGCTGGCCTTGGTGTGCCTTTGTGGCTGCGGATTGGCAGTCGGGAGGCCCATGACCAAGTCCGAGTTCGAGCTGGTGAAAAAAGGGTGCCGCCTGGACGATGCTCGGTTCGACGAGGGCAGCTTTCTAACTGGCCGACCTTCAATAATAGATACTAACGAAGACGCCCAAGAGGTGGGTCAAGGGCAGGCCCGTAAAGAACAGGCGTGCGTCGACAAGCTTCTCGGTGTCGATAGGCTGGCCAGATTTCCTTCGATCAATTTTCAACTCACATACGTGGTTCCTTGATGCCCAAGCGTACCGACATCAAATCGATCCTCATCATCGGCGCTGGCCCGATCATCATCGGGCAGGCGTGCGAGTTCGATTATTCGGGGACGCAGGCGTGCAAGGCGCTGCGCGAGGAAGGCTATCGCATCGTCCTGGTCAATTCGAACCCGGCGACGATCATGACCGATCCCGACATGGCCGACGCCACCTATATCGAGCCGATCACGCCCGAGGTCGTCGCCAAGATCATCGAGAAGGAGCGCCCCGACGCGGTGCTGCCGACAATGGGCGGGCAGACCGCGCTCAACACCGCGCTCGCGCTCTGGCACGACGGCACGCTCGAAAAATATGGCTGCGTGATGATCGGCGCCGATGCCGAGGCGATCGACAAGGCCGAGGACCGGCTCAAATTCCGCAACGCGATGGACAAGATCGGGCTCGAAAGCCCGCGTTCGCGCATCGCGCATTCGGTCGAGGAAGCAGTCGCCGCGCTCGAGTTCGTCGGCCTGCCGTCGATCATCCGGCCCAGCTTCACGATGGGCGGGCAGGGCGGCGGCATCGCCTATAATCGCCAGGAATTCATCGAGATCGTCACCAACGGCCTCGATCTGTCGCCGACCACCGAGGTTCTGGTCGAGGAATCGGTCCTCGGCTGGAAGGAATATGAGATGGAGGTCGTGCGGGATCGCAACGACAATGCCATCATCATCTGCTCGATCGAGAATGTGGACCCGATGGGCATCCACACCGGCGATTCGATCACCGTCGCGCCCGCGCTGACGCTGACCGACAAGGAATATCAGATCATGCGCAACGCCAGCATCGCGGTGCTGCGCGAGATCGGCGTCGAGACCGGCGGCTCCAACGTCCAATTCGCGGTCAATCCGAAGGACGGCCGCCTGGTCGTGATCGAGATGAACCCGCGCGTGTCGCGCTCCTCCGCGCTCGCGTCGAAGGCGACCGGCTTCCCGATCGCCAAGGTCGCTGCCAAATTGGCGGTGGGATATACGCTCGACGAGATCGACAACGATATTACCGGCGCGACGCCGGCGAGCTTCGAGCCGACGATCGATTATGTCGTCACCAAGATCCCGCGCTTCGCGTTCGAGAAGTTCAAGGGCGCGTCAGATCACCTCACCACCGCGATGAAGTCGGTCGGCGAGGTGATGGCGATCGGTCGCAATTTCCACGAGAGCCTGCAGAAAGCGCTGCGCGGGCTGGAGACGGGGCTGTCCGGCCTGAACGTCGTCGATCGCCTCAAGGGCGCGCCCAAGGCCGAGATCGAGGCGGCTCTGGCCGAACCGACGCCCGACCGACTGCTCAACGCCGCCCAGGCGCTGCGCGAAGGCTTCACGGTCGACGAGGTTTGCCGGATCGCGAAATACGATCCCTGGTTCATCGAGCGGCTGGCCGAGATCGTCCGCGCCGAGGAAACGGTCTGCCGTGAGGGCCTGCCTGGCGACGCTGCCGGCATGCGCAAGCTCAAGAGCATGGGGTTTTCGGACAAGCGCCTCGCCTGGCTCGCGCTCAATTCGGCCAATCTGCCGGGCATGAAGCGCGAGATCGCGCGCGGTTCGGGCATCGTCCACGACGCGGTCAGCGCGATGGCGGGCGGCGTGACCGAGGCCGAGGTGCGCGCGCACCGCCACAAGCTCGGCGTGCGGCCGGTGTTCAAGCGCATCGACACCTGCGCGGCCGAGTTCGAGGCCAAGACGCCCTACATGTATTCGACCTACGAGGCGCCCGCGTTCGGCGAGCCCGAGAATGAGGCGCAGCCGTCCGACCGGCGCAAGATCGTCATCCTCGGCGGCGGCCCCAACCGCATCGGCCAGGGCATCGAATTCGATTATTGCTGCTGCCACGCCTGCTTCGCGCTGAGCGATGCAGGGTTCGAAACGATCATGGTCAACTGCAATCCGGAGACGGTGAGCACCGATTATGACACGTCCGACCGGCTCTATTTCGAGCCTTTGACGGTCGAAGACGTGCTCGAAATCCTCCATATCGAGCAGCAGAACGGCGAATTGGTCGGCGTTATCGTGCAGTTTGGGGGGCAAACGCCGCTCAAACTGGCGCAGGAACTCGAAAATGCGGGCATTCCGATCCTCGGAACCTCGCCCGATGCGATCGATCTGGCCGAGGATCGCGAGCGTTTCGCCGCGCTCGTCAGCAAGCTTGGCCTGAAGCAGCCCGCCAACGGCATCGCGCGCAGCCGCGACGAGGCGATCGCGGTCGCCGAACGCATCGGCTACCCCGTGCTGACCCGCCCGTCCTACGTGCTCGGCGGCCGCGCGATGGAGGTGGTCGACAGCCCCGCGCAGCTCGACAATTATATCGCGACCGCGGTGCAGGTGTCGGGCGATTCACCCGTCCTGATCGACCGCTATCTGCGCGACGCGATCGAGGTCGATGTCGACGCGATCGCCGACGGCACCGACGTCACCATCGCCGGCGTGATGGAGCATATCGAGGAGGCGGGCGTCCATTCGGGCGACAGCGCCTGCTCGCTGCCGCCCTACAGCCTGTCGAAGGAGATCGTCGCCGAGATCGAGCGCCAGACCGACGCGCTCGCCCGCGCGCTCAAGGTCAAGGGACTGATGAACGTCCAGTTCGCGGTCAAGGACGGCGAAGTCTATCTGATCGAGGTCAATCCGCGCGCCAGCCGGACGGTGCCGTTCGTCGCCAAGGCGGTGGGCGCGCCGATCGCCAAGATCGCGGCCCGCGTGATGGCGGGCGAGATGCTCAAGGATCTGCCCAAGATCGATCTCGACATCGGCTATATCGCGGTCAAGGAAGCGGTCTTCCCATGGGCGCGCTTCCCCGGCGTCGATCCGGTGCTCAGCCCGGAAATGAAGTCGACGGGCGAAGTGATGGGAATCGACAAGGATTTCGCGACCGCCTTCGCCAAGGCGCAACTCGGTGCGGGCACCGTCCTGCCGCAGGCGGGCACCGTGTTCGTCTCGGTCAAGCCGGGCGACAAGCCGGTGATCGCGCCCGCCGTGCGCCACCTGATCGAACTCGGCTTCCATATCCTCGCCACCGACGGCACCGCCGAATATCTGGCCGGGCAGGGGTTGTCGGTCGAGCGCGTCAACAAGGTCGCGCAGGGCCACACCCATATCGTCGACCGGCTCAAGGACGGCGACGTCCAGTTGGTGTTCAACACGACCGAGGGTTGGCAGTCGCTGCAGGATAGCAAATCGATCCGCGCCTCGACCATGCTGGCGCGGATTCCTTACTTCACCACGGCGGCGGGCGGGCTGGCCGCGGTACGGGCGATCGCGGCCATGCGGGAGCACAGCCTTGAAGTGCGGTCGCTCCAATCCTATCATAGCTGACTGACGATCCCAGACATCACCAAGATGCGGGCGTCGCCAACCGGCGGCGCGGGGGTTATTTTGACGGTATTCACAAGGGGTTCGGTTGAAATGGCGAGCGACGAGAAGATGCCGATGCTGGCGGAAGGGCATGACATGCTCACCGCTGAAGTCGCGCGTCTCAAGATAGAGCGG
>NZ_DATHFV010000039.1:0-5027 GCF_035317925.1 Sphingomonas sp. | reverse complement strand
AGACCGGCACGCGCACGGTCAGCGTCGGCTGGCTCAACCGGATCGCGCGCGCGCTCGATGCGGATGCGGCCGATCTGGTGCGCACGCCCGACAAGGCGGAATTGCCGGTAGCGGCCCTGCTCGGCCGCGACGGCGCGCAGGCGCCCGCCAGGGACCTCGCCGCCACCCCGCCGCAACCCGGCCCGGACGCGATCGCGATCCTGGTCGAGCAGAGCGTCGGCGACTACCGCGCGGGCGACATGATCTGGTGCGACCGGATCGCGCCCGACCAGTTCGGCCGCGCGCTCAACCGTGACATATTGGTGCCGCGCCCCGGCGGCCGCTTCGCGTTCGGGCGGATGATCGGGCTGGAGAGCGACCGGATGCTGCTGTTGCCGCTCACCAGCGGCGCACGGCAGACAGTGATTGTGGATTCGCCCTGGCTGGCGGTCGCCCGGCGGGTGGTGCGCGACCTCTAGCGGCCGTCGGGCGTGACGCTGAGATCGATCACGCACATCGTCCGATATTGAGGATGCGGGCCGCAGGCGACGCCGGCGAAGCGCAAATCGGGCGCATAGAGAATGTGGCGATGGCCGCGCTCGCGCTCGCCGTCATCGACGATCAGCTGCCGCACGACATCGCGCGCATCCACCGCGCCATAGGAGACGACCTCCGAAATCGTGCCGCCGCCGCCATGCCGTCGCAGCCGGTCATTGGGCCAGGCGCCGTCGCTCGCCTGGTGGCCGACGCCGCCACGAGCCTGATCCTCGGCAAGATCGCGCGCGCTTGCCGCGAGCACGGCCGACGCCTCCACCGGCGCCAGCGGCGGCTGGCGATCGAGGAAGGCGATCGCTTCGTCGACCGCCTTCACGCCCTCGTGCGTGACCATTGCCGCCGCCTGGCCGGGAAGATGGACCAATCGGCCGTCGAAATAGGTCCGATAGTCCCGAAGATCACACGCCAGGCCAGCAGGATCGGCGCGCGCGGCGTTGAGCGCGGCCCGCACCTGTTGCTCGAACATCGTCTCGGCCGAGGCCGGCGCGGCGGCCAGCAACAGGCCGCCGAGCAGACCGATGGCGAGGAAACGCATCAGCGGGTTCAGCCCGGATCGCAGGCGCGCGCGTCGCCGGCCTGGCAGGCGGCGAGGCGGCGGCGCCAAGCCTCTCGCTGGCGCTGATAAGCCTCGCGCGCATCGCGATAGCGGGCGAGCGTGGCGTCATTGGCGGCGTTGCGCTGATCGACCGCGCGCGCGGCGGAGCGATTGAGGTCCTCTGTCGTCTGACGGTCGGCGCGATGCGCGGCATCCTCGTCCGACTGGGCGAGCGCGACCGCCGGCATGAAGGCCAGCATCAGGGCGAACAGGATACGCATCGGTGCAGGCTAAAGCGCGCTCGATTGCCCGGCGCTGAACGTTCAGGCGGGCTGCAACGCCGCATTGGCGGGCGCGCCGCGGGCGAACCGATCGAGATCGAGGATGCCCGCGCGCTTGGCGACGATCGTCGGCACCAGCGCCTGGCCCGCGACGTTGATCGCGGTCCGCCCCATATCGAGGATCGGGTCGATCGCGAGCAGCAGGCCCGCGCCTTCCAGCGGCAGGCCCAGCGTCGACAAGGTCAACGTCAGCATCACGGTCGCGCCGGTCAGGCCGGCGGTCGCGGCCGAGCCGAATACGGACACGAAAACGATCAGCGCGTAATCGGTGACGTGCAGCGGCACGCCATAGAATTGCGCGACGAAGATCGCCGAGACCGCCGGATAGATCGCGGCACAGCCGTCCATCTTGGTGGTCGCGCCGAGCGGGACGGCGAAGGCGGTGTAAGCGGGCGGCACGCCGAGCGCATGTTCGGTCACGTCCTCGGTCACGGGCAAGGTGCCGACCGACGAACGCGAGACGAAGCCGAGCTGGATCGCGGGCCAGGCCGAGGCGAAGAAACGCAGCGGGCTGAGGCCGTTGGCCGCGAGCAGGGTCGGGTAAACCACCAGCAGCACCAAAGCGAGACCGATATAGACCGCGCCGGCGAAAGCGCCGAGCGCGGACAAAGCGCTCCAGCCGTACCGCACCACCGCATCGCCGATCAGAGCGGCGGTGCCGATCGGCGTCAGGCGGATCACCCAGTGCAGCAGCCGCCGGAAGACCGCGAGCGCGGACGCGTTGAACGTCAGGAAGGCTTCGCCGGCGGCACCGATCCGCACCGCCGCCGCACCGATCGCGATCGCCGCGACGATGATTTGCAACACGTTGAACGACAAAGCGGTGGTGGCGCTATTGTTCTCGACCGTGGTTGCGGCGGTCAGGCCGAAGACATTGACCGGCACCAGCCCCTTCAGGAAATCGAGCCAGGTGCCGCGCGTGCCCGGCGCGACGGCTGCGGCGGCATCGACCCCGGCATGCAGGCCCGGCTGGATGACGAGGCCGAGCACGATCCCGATCGAGACCGCGATCAAAGCGGTCAGCGCGAACCACAGCAGGGTCTGCCACACCAGCTTGGCGGCATTCTCGAGGTCGCGCAGCGCCGCGATCGAACTGACGATCGCGGTGAACACCAGAGGCGGCACCAGCGCCTTCAGCAACTGCACGAAGATCTGGCCAACAACGTGCAGGGTTTCGGCGAGCGCCGAGCCGGAATCGCCCACCGCGCGCGCGGCGAAGCCCAGCGCGAGGCCGATCAGCATGCCGGCGAGCACCTGAAGGCCGAAAGGCGGAAGCCGCCGCGTCGAGGAAGTTGCACTCATCGTGGGAAGGTGGGGCCACCGGGCGCCGCCGCCAAGATAGCTTTTCTCGCTTCGCGCAAAGCCCCCATCAGACGCAAAGCCCGATCAGATCAGCGAAACGCCGTCCACATCGACCAGATCGGACCCGACATAAGTGCCCACCAGCCGCACCCGTTTCTCGACCTCGTCCACCGGCGTGCGGCGGAGGTCGAGCGCGAAGCGTCCGCCGGCGTCCCGGCGCAAATAGAAGCTGCCGCCGTCGCGCAGCAGCAGGCCGGTTTCGTCGACCCGATGACCAATTTGCATGCGCGCGATCTAGCGCTTCGCGCACCGCCGCGCCATTGCGAATGGCGCATCGGCAATCGCGGCGCGCGCAGTGTTGCAGGCCGGCGACAATCGAACGCACGCTCGGAACCCTTCGTGCCACACCTCGCTTTGCATTCCGAAGCGGAGGGGATTCTCTTGGACATCACGCAACTCATCCTCGACGATCATGCCGAACAGCGGCGGCTGTTCGCGATCATCGACGCGATCGACCGCAGCGACGTCGAGGCCTTGGGCGCGGTCTGGCGCCGGCTGCGCGCCTTGCTCGACACGCATGCCGAGGCCGAGGAGCGTTTCTTCTATCCCGATCTGCTCAAGATCGGCGCGGGCGCGGCCGATGCCGACAGCGCCGCCGACGAGACGAAGGACGCGATCAAGGACCATAATGAAATACGCGACGCCGCGTTGGCGGTGGAAGACCATCCGGTCGGCAGCGATGCCTGGATCGACGCGGTCGCCGGGGCGAACAAGGCGAACGGCGATCATATGGCGGAAGAGGAACGGCAGGGGCTGACCGATTTCCGGCGGCATGCCGATCGCGCGCTCAGCCATGCACTGGCGGTTCGCTTCGCCGCGTTCGAGGCCGCGCACTTGACCGGGGTCGCCCCGGTCAACAAGAATCCGCGCGATTATGTGAAGGAGCATAGTTGAGCCGATGACCGACACGATCATCCTGCGCCGCTGGGCATCGCGGATCCGGACCACCGCCGAAGCCGCCTATGTCGACTATATCAAGCGCACCGGGATCGACGACTACCGTAAGACGCCGGGCAATCTCGGCGCGCAAATGCTGTTGCGCGCGCTCGGCGACGGCACCAGCGAGGTCACCACGCTCAGCTGGTGGGCCGACATGGACGCGATCCGCGCCTTCGCCGGCGAGAATGTCGAGATCGCCCGTTATTATCCCGAGGACGACGCCTTCCTGCTCGAAAAGCCCGAACGGGTGGAACATCATCGCGTCGTCGCCGGCGATTTGCCCACTGGCTGACGTCAATCATGTCCATAACCCTCCGGTTCCGCTAAGAAGCGTGCGGGCCACCGGGGACATCGCATGAAGAGCACGCTGGCATTATTGATCGTTGCCGCGTTCGCGATC
Source organism: Sphingomonas sp. (assembly GCF_035317925.1). GTDB lineage: Bacteria > Pseudomonadota > Alphaproteobacteria > Sphingomonadales > Sphingomonadaceae > Sphingomonas_I. The sequence continues at coordinate 916 of NZ_DATHFV010000039.1, read as the reverse complement.
GCCATGGCCGGCTGCGCCAAGAAAGCGCACGCGGACGGTGTCACCACCGGCGACGGCATTCCGGTCGAGTTCAACTCGGCGGATAGTAATACGGCCCCGCACTGACGGCATGGTGGGCGGTGACGGGCTCGAACCGCCGACCCTCTCGGTGTAAACGAGATGCTCTACCAACTGAGCTAACCGCCCTGCGACAGCCATAGCGCCGGGTCGTGGCGTCGCGCAAGCGGAGCGATCCGGGTCAAATGAAAACGGCGGCCCGAGGGCCGCCGTTTCAGCGTTTGTGATTGCCGCGTTCAGTGCGCGGTGAGGATCGAAGCCTCGTCCTCGACTGCCACGTCAGGAGTCGTCGCGGCCTTGGCGGCCGCCTTCTCCTCGTCCCACGTGATCGGCTCCGGCTTGCGCGTGAGCGCGTGGACCAGGACCTCGTCCATGCGCGACACCGGAACGATCTCGAGGTTGCTCTTCACGTTGTCCGGGATCTCGATCAGATCCTTGGCATTCTCCTCGGGGATCAGCACCTTCTTGATGCCGCCGCGCAGCGCCGCCATCAGCTTCTCCTTCAAGCCGCCGATCGGCAGGATGCGCCCGCGCAACGTGATCTCGCCGGTCATGGCGAGATCGCGGCGCACCGGAATTCCGGTCATCACCGAGACGATCGCCGTCGCCATGGCGACGCCGGCCGAGGGGCCGTCCTTCGGGGTCGCCCCCTCCGGCACGTGGACGTGGATGTCACGACGCTCGAACAAAGGCGGCTCGATGCCGTAGGTGATCGCACGCGAGCGGACATAGGACGCAGCCGCCGAGATCGACTCCTTCATCACGTCGCGCAGGTTGCCCGTCACCGTCATGCGGCCCTTGCCAGGCATCATGACGCTTTCAATGGTGAGCAGCTCGCCGCCGACGTCCGTCCACGCCA
>NZ_DATHFV010000038.1:0-20325 GCF_035317925.1 Sphingomonas sp. | reverse complement strand
GTCGGCCTCGTCGAAATCGCCTCCGGCGCGAGCCTCCGCCATCTGCATCATCTGCTGCCGCAAATGGCGATCGAAATTGCAGGGGTCGGGGAAGAAGTTGACCGCGCCCGTCTCGATCAAGGGCGCGAGCTCGAGCAGCATCAATATGTGCTTCAAGACTTCGAACCGATACTCGCCCGGCACCTTGGTGGGGTCGAATTCGGGCTTCATCCCCCCGGCAAAGGGGAACGGGTTCTGGATCAGGACTTCGCCAAAAGAATCGGCCGCGCCGACCGCGAATTCGACGAGCATGCGCGGATCGACCATACCGGTGAACAAGCCTCGCAGCCGCCCATCGGGCTTGGGCAGCAAGGCGAAGATGTCGGTCTCTGGCGGCCATAGCGCGCGGAAGACGGTGTAGATTTCCGCGATCTTGTCGCTGGTCAACCCCCGCCGCGCCTCGGTCCAGTCCATGCCGGCGCCAAGGCCGGTAATGTCGGCGACCGCGGCGATGAGGACCAGGTTGCGCTCGCGGATGCTGCGCTCGGACCAGGAGGGGCGCAGTTCCGCCGGCCGCGTCGCGCAGCAGAGACCGAAGCGCTTCCCCGACCCGCAGCCGCACGCATCCTTGGATGTGCGCGGATGGTCGGCCTCGGACTTGAGCAGGCGCTCGCTGCCGGGCTCGGACCGGCCATGGGCGTCCTGGTAGGCGGTGCTGCCGTCGGCGAAGCCGATATAGGTCTCGCCACCCCAGTTCCAGAGTTCGTCCTTCGGCGGCAACAAGGTCTCGCGAAGGCAGGCCCAGTCGGTGTCGACCGTCTGCTCGGGATATAGCCAGTCGCGCGAACCGGCGGCGACATGCCGCGTCGCCCGTGCCTTGAGCACATGATTGATCCGCACGACGTCGCGCGCATCGAGCTTGCGGGTCCGGATCATGATGTCTGTGCGCACCAGCGCGTCGCCGAAATTCTTGGCATTGGTGCGCTTGCGACGTGGATCGGCGAGATCCGGATCCTTGGCATATTCGAGGTTGGTCAGGATCAGACAAAAGTCGCGGTTGAGCGGATAGAGAGTCTGGGATCCCTTCCACGCGATCGATGGATCGTTGGGATAGGCGCAGGCCGGATCGCCCGGCGGAACGGCATGATTGTAGACCGTGACCGGATGGTCGCTGATCAGGAACTTGACGTCGGAATCCTCGGCCGAGACGATCTCACGCACGCATTGTGCCCATAACGAGCAATGCAGGCGCCGCACGCCCTGCATCTCGAACATAAGCTGGTTCTGGTCGAGGAAGGGATAATGGCGGCGAAGCCAGGCGAGGCCCTTGGGTGTGCGCAGCTTCTGCGCGTCCATATATTCGAAGAAGTCCACGAAATGACGCATCCGCGCCTCGACATCGTCGGCCGCGAACGCGGCCACGGACGGCGTGCCCTTGCGGTCGATCTCCCCGAACAGCCGCCGCTCGATCTCGTCGCTGATCGCGAAACCGAAGAAGGTCGTGTAGAGATCATATTGACGGAAACATTGCGTCGTCGTCGACGAAAACACACTGCGACCAAGCACGGGAGTACCGTCGCCCCGCATATGCATCTCCGGCTGCATATCGAGATAGGCGAGCGTACTCCGGCCCGGCTCGAAGAAGCCGCGCTGATACCATTGCGGTACGAAGTGGTTATCCCTCGTCTCTGACATGCCGCCGATGGTGCACGGTCCGAAGCATCGCGGCAACGGCGGGGCGCCCGAGCGGAGCAGTGTTGAAGCTCGCCGGTGACGTGCGCACCCGCTCAGGCCGACTCATAACGGCAATGAGCGCCGCACAGTCAATCTTCGTCCACCTCGCGGCGGATGATGACACGCTCGAACTTAGAATTCCCGACCGCGTTCGATCGCCGCGCCAGCGCAATTTCCGCATAGCCGGTAAGGCGCGAATCCGCTTGGATAGTCTCGATCACCCGCAGCGGGTCGGCCCAAGCGCAAAGCGGCTTGGGGTCGGCGATCTCGATCAGCTGTTCGAGCGCGTCGAAGGTGGGGTCGGCGCGGAACCGGGTAACCGCGGTCTCAACGCGTGCCCAGGAACGCCGGACTTCATCGAGTTCGCGCAAGACCGGCAAATCGCATTCCGCGGCCGCGAGACCGATCAAAACATCGGACGATTCCGCGACCCAGCCGAGCGCCGGCGCCAGCGCTTCGCGCACCAAGGGCGTGCCAGCTCTGAAATGCGCAAGCAGCAGCGGCCAAGACCGGTCTCGCGTGCGCCGCAATATGATACAGATTTCACGATAGGCGATAGTCGGCCCGCCCGGCCGATATTCCTCATGCAGGCTGGCGATCATGGTTTCGAGCGCTTCATCTTCGAGGCCGTGCGCTGCGGGCGCGAGATGCTCTCGCCGCTTCTCGAAATCGTTCCAGGAATGCACGAAGGCCTGGGTGGCGAGCGCCTTGTCGACCGAGGCGATCAGTTCGATCGCTTCAGGCTGCGCGCGCACGAACATATCGGGCGGTGCGAAGGCGGATTCGAGCAGCGCGTCCATGCCGCGCGAAACATCCCGCTCGAGAATCAGGCTGGTGAAGTGATCCCCGAAAAAGCCGCGCCGCGGCAGCATCCGGTCGGCAGCCCGCCACAGATTGGCGGGCGCGTCGTCCCGCCACAGCCTGCATGCTAAAGTCTCGGAATCGATCGATGCCCAGGACCGTGCGGTTTCGAGCTGGGCAAGGTAGACATCCAGAACGATGCGGGCCTCATCCGATTTGGCGTTGAGCAGCACATTGAGACAGCCGAGGCTCGCGGAGTTGAGCGGCTTGCCGCGGATCTGGGCGACCGCGCGTTCAACCATCGCGTCGGATGGCTCGCCGATCGTGCAGGCGACGACCATCGCACGCTCCGCGACCGCGCCAGCGGGGTCAGCCCGTGCAAAGGCAGCATGAACATAGGTTGCGTCCCCCTTCTCGGCATATTCGGGGAGCAGATGCAGCGCGAGCAGGACATCCAGCTCCGGATCACTGTCGAGCAGTGCAAGAAGACGGGGGCGCCAAGTCGCAGGGTCGATATTGAGCAACGTCCGCCAGAGAAGCAGCAGGGCCTTGTCGGTCTCGCCCCGAATGCCGTCTGCGACGAGCCACGCGAGGCGGAGAACCACTGCCGGCGAGGGCATGACAATGCTCATGGCGATGCCGGTATGCGCCGCATCGAGCGCATCGGGTGACAGCGCGTGGAGGATCAGCGCCTCATATTCGGCGCCGCCGATCCGGCGGACAATCCGCCGTACCGCGACATGATCGGGGTCGTGGGTGCCATCGAAATGCGCGCGGGCGCGGCGCGCGAGGCGCTCGGCGAGCGGCGTATCGCGCCGCGCGTGAAACAGTGCGTCATGACTGGATTCGAGCGTGGGGCTGCCAAGCAGCACCGCCAGCGGGCCGACCGCGTCCGGGTCATCCGCCGCCGCATGATCCAGCCGGTCGAGCAGGAAATCGATCGTCGTGGCATCGACACGATCCTCCGCCTGCTGCCAGAGCCGGGCGAGCGCGCCGCCGGTCGAGTCATGGGCGATCATCCAGTCCCGCAACACAGCGGCGGTGCGCGCAAAATCATGATCGAGCAGCCGATCCAGCCAATAACGATTGTACGGAAGCGACTCGTGGGGCGGGTGCGTCGCAATCACGGCCAGAGCGCGCTCCGGGTCCAGATCGACGAGCGCGGTCAGGGCGTAGGCGCCGCACCAGCCGAGCTGCGCAACGCAGGGCACGAGCCAGTCAAGGTCGGCCGCGTCGCCGAACCGCCCGGCGCATTGCATCGCGATCGTGTCGTCGAGGAGCGCCTGGACGAGCTTGGCGCGCGCAGATCGCCAGATCGGCGCACCTGCATCATGGTCCAGCTCCTTGAGCACATAGGCCGCCAGGCGCAGGCTGGCGGGAACGTCGGCATCCACAATCAACCCGGCCAGCCAGGCCGGATCACTGCGCGCGAGCAGGTTGATGGCCTGGCGCATTCGTTCGAACAGGTCGTGATCACTTCTAGTCGTGTTCTGGCCATCGAGCGCGCAATAGGCCGCCCACAGCGCGTCGCGATGCGCGGTTAGCGGCCACAAGCGGCCGAGCGAGATCGCGATCGACCGTCCAGCCGGCAGCGCCGCCGTCCACAGGCGGTCGCACAAGGCCGCCTGTTCCACGGGCGTCAGCGGTAACCCGCGAAACGCAGCGACAAGATTGCCGCATACGAGGTCGTCCATCGAGGCGATGCGCTGGGCGCGCTCCTCGAGCGGCGCAAGCGCGCGCGGTCCGACGGTGGGAAGGAGCTCGCCATAGAGCGTGCGCGCGCCGGTACGATCCTCGGATTCGAAATGCTGGAGGAAGGTGGCGGTTTCCGCCGCGCGACCAGCAACATTGGCGATCAGCCAGACCACATCCATCAGAAGGAAGCCGAGCCCCGTCAGGCCACTTTTGTCCGTATCATCGCTCTTTTCGAGACGGATCACACGCGCGGCCAATGCGTCCGCCGAAAGCTGACCCGCCTCGAAGTCGCAGGCGTGCATCACTGCGAGCGCCCAGGTCAACAATCGGTCGTGCGCAAACGACCAGCGCCCGCCCGCATCGCTCAGCCAGCCTGCGGCGACCAACGACTCCAGTTGCGGTTCGTCGAGTCCGATGGCGTGGACGTCGTCGTCGGTGAGCGAGGTCTGACCCCGTTCGATCAGCTTGCGGGCGATACCGACCAGCCGCGTCCCGGCAAGCTTGCCGGCATGCTTGCGCGCGCGCAGCCAGAAATCTTCAAGCACGCGATATTCGGTTTGCGGATCCCAATCATGCTGTTCGAGCGCGAGCGTCGCGTAGATTCCGCATAGGACGGGAAGGCGCAGCATCCGCCGGATCATTTGTGGGATATGTCCGGCGGACAGCCCGCGCCGCTGGAGCGCCGCAAACAGTTGCGACGGCGTAAATTCGTCAACGGCGTGGATCGGGACATGGCCGAAGTCCCGCAGCCGTTCCTCGTGTGCGACCGGATATTCGGCGACGATGTGCAGGCCCGGCCCGAAACCGCCGACCCGGATGGCGTCCAGAATCTCTGGATCGCGGCACCCCTCCCACAATATCGTGATCACTGCGTTGGGACTGGCCTGAATACGCCGCCAAACCTGGCCGAGCAGGCTGGCATCAATCTCAGCTTCCAACTGCAGCGCCTCAGTGCGGATGGCGCGTTTCAGAGCGCGCTCGAATTCGCCGAGGTCGGCAGCGCGGACCAGAACCGCCGGACGGCCGTCGCGAGCCATCTCGGCGGCGAGACGATAGAGCGCCCACGATTTGCCGCAGCCCGATTTGCCGACGACGAGGCTCAAAGGGGCGTCGAGGTCGATCTGGATTGCCGGACGCACGTCATGGTCCGGATTGAATGGCCGGTCGCGTAACGCCGCTGCGAGGAAAGCGGCCAGTCGCGCCCCGTTGGCATTGCTGTGCCCTGCCGCCGTGCCCGGCAACCCGAGCCGGTGGAGGATATCGTCGACCGTGATCCTGGCGTTGTTCGCCGCCGCCTGTCGCGCGAGGTAGCCCACCAGTTCATCGAGCCGGGCCTCGACGGTTTCGGCATGCGCGACCCGATGGCGCAGGAACGCGAGCGCGGCGCCCCGCGCGTGATCGGCATCGACCGCCGGCGCGATCGAGACGCGGGTGACGAACGTAGCGAAACTGGCCTCGAAATCCGCCGCCGCGCCGCCGCGTTTTGCGAAGACCGCCCGTAGAGCGGTGAGCGCGGCCGCGACCTGCTCGTCCAGCACCTGCGCTACGCAGACCGCCGCCTGCGCGAGCGCATGGTCTTTGAGATCCGCGACCAGCGCCAGGCCGGGCCGGCTGACGCCGTTGGTGGTGTGCAGCTCATAAGCGTCGGCGGATTGGTCGCAATGGGCACGAAACAGGTCCGGAAGCACATCTTTGACGATGTCGCCAATCGCAAGCGGGCGCTTGCGGTGTTTGAATTGCAGGACCCGGCGCCGACGCCCTGCAAGATGCAGGTCGCCGCCGGACGCCGGCTCGAGTACCGCGATGATCGTATCCGGATCGACGGTCGCGCCGTCCGCGCCGAACTGCGCCCGCACCAGCATCGCGACGGATGCGACCAACTGGTGGATCAGGCCGTAAAGCGCTGCGCCGCCGCCGGTTGGCCCGGAAGACGAAGCGCGTCCCGGCTCGGGCACGGACGGAAGAGCCTGCCTGGTCATCCCCGCAGCTTAGCGCCACCGGCGTCTGCGGTCGATTGGGCATGCGGATCTGCGGTCGTTTTACAGGATATCGCGTAGCCCTAGAGTACCGATCCGATGCGCACCCAAGACCCATGTACGAGGCCGGAAATGCGCCGCAGGACTTCGGGATCGGACCCTTCGTTGAATTCACCTTATAGCCGCAGAGACAGCTGTCCTCGCTTTCATGCGAGGAGGCACTCCAGGGTCAGCGATCGGATGTCCGCTCTTGGCTTGCCGCCCTGCTAGTGGGCGGACCGCTTGCGGCCAAAAGCGGTCATTCCTCGCTCGTTCGACCGCTGCGCCCATAATCAGCCTTGAATTCAAGCCGCCGCGCGTCGCTGCCTCTCGCCGTGCATGCTCTGCGGCCCGGCCGCGACGATCTCCACCTCGACCAGATCGCCGATCTCGCCGCCGTCGATCAGCACCGATTGCAGCCAGGGCGATTTGCCGAGCATCTGGCCGGGTTGCTTGCCCTTTCGCTCGATCAGGATGTCGCAGGTGCGGCCGATCGTGGCGCGGTTGAAGGCGAGCTGCTGGTCGCCGATCAAAGCCTGGAGGCGCTGGAGGCGTTCGTCCATCACCTGCGGCGCGATCTGATCGTCCATGGTCGCGGCGGGGGTGCCGGGGCGGGGGCTGTATTTGAAGCTGTAGGCCTGGGCATGGCCGACTTCGCGGATCGCCGCCAGCGTCTCTTCGAACTCGGCGTCGGTCTCGCCGGGGAAGCCGACGATATAGTCGCCCGAGACGGCGATGTCGGGCCGCACCGCGCGGACGCGATCGATCAGGCGCAGATAGGAGGCGAGGTCGTGCGCGCGGTTCATCGCCTTCAGGATGCGGTCGCTACCCGATTGCACGGGCAGATGAAGGAACGGCATCAGGCTGGCGACGTCGCCATGCGCCGCAATGAGCCCGTCGGCCATGTCGTTGGGGTGGCTGGTCATGTAGCGGATGCGTTCGAGGCCCGGCAGGCGATCGAGCGCGCGGATCAGGCCGTCGAGGCCCTGCGCGCGGCCGGTTTCGTCCTCGGCTGTCCAGGCATTCACATTCTGGCCGAGCAGGGTGATCTCGCGCGTGCCGCCGTCGACGAGCGCTTTGGCTTCGTCCATCACCGCCGCCCACGGCCGCGAGACCTCGGCGCCGCGCGTGTAGGGCACGACGCAATAAGTGCAGAATTTGTCGCAGCCTTCCTGCACGGTGAGGAAGGCGCTGGGCGCACCGCCACGGCGGGCGGGCAAGGCGTCGAACTTGGAGGCGGCCGGCATATCGGTATCGACCGCAGGCCGACCCGCGACCGCGTCCGCGATCAGGCCGGGCAGGCGATGATAGGCCTGCGGGCCGACCACCAGATCGACCGCCTTGGCGCGCTTCGGGATTTCGGCGCCTTCGGCCTGCGCGACGCAGCCGGCGACCGCGATCATCGGTTTGCCGCCCGCGCGCTTCGCCAGCCGGCCGATATCGGAATAGACCTTCTCGGCGGCCTTCTCGCGGATGTGGCAGGTGTTGAGCAATACGAGGTCGGCATCGTCCGCGCCGGCTTCGACCATGCCTTCGGCCTGCATCAATTCGGCCATGCGCGCGCCGTCATAGACGTTCATCTGGCAGCCGAACGACTTGACGTGGAAGCTCTTGGGGGCGGGGCGGGGCGAGGACATGGCGCCGCCTTTAGCGGATGCGCTTCGGGGTTTGTACTCCCATTCCACGATGGCGGGACGGCGTGCGTTTGCGCACGGGTCATCCAGCGTGGGGTCGCCGGGGTAGGGGGCGTTGGCTTGGGGACATCTTTGTCCTCCCCCTCCGTCGCCTTGCGGCGCCACCTCCCCCTGGCGGGGGAGGATTTGTGGGGGCTTATCCTCCCCCGCCAGGGGGAGGTGTCAGGCGCAGCCTGACGGAGGGGGCGGATAGGCGTACCCCTGAAACAAGGAAGCGGTCCGACCGTTGGGCCAGACCGCTTCCCGCCACCCTGTAAGTGACGGCATCCTCTCCTACGTACGGATTATATTTGATTATCCCGCCGACCGTGTTCGTTGCCGTATCGAACCGGTGTCGCGTCCTAGGTCGGCTATCCGAATGCGGCAAGATCGGGGCAGAGGCTTTTCGAAAATAAGTCGGCGCCATGGCAAAATAGCAACAATCTTGCTCGCAAGCGCAGCAAATTGTGGGTGGATGACGCCGCAGCGCAGTATCGCCTGGACCTGGATTAAATAGAGCCTCAGTCACGTCATCAGCGGAAGCGCGCAGCGCTTCCACCAATGAAGATCAGGCTCTAAGCGGGGCCGATGCTCGGACCTGCTCCCCTTCGCCTTCATCTAGACAATGATACGCTGGTTGCCAACTGGCGCTGGCTTGCGGGGCGCAATGCCGCCGCCGAATGCGGCGCCGCGGTCAAGGCGGATGGCTATGGGCTGGGCGCGCGCGAGGTGGTGGCGCGGCTGGCGGCGGCGGGCTGCCGCGACTTCTTCACCGCGACCTGGGCGGAGGCGGCCGCGCTGGGCGCCTTGCCAGAGGGCGCGCGACTGGCGGTGCTCCACGGTGTGCGGTCCGAGGATATGGTGGACTCGCTCGCATCGGCCGCGCGCCCTGTCCTCAACAGCGTCGAACAGGTCGCGCGCTGGCGGGATGCCGGTGGGGGCGTGTGCGACGTGATGGTCGATACCGGCATGAACCGGCTCGGTCTCACGATCGAACAGGCGATGGGCGGCGCGCTCGACGGGCTCGAGGTCGATACGCTGATGAGCCATCTCGCCTGTGCCGACGAGCCCGATCACCCGCTCAACGCACGCCAGCGCGACGCCTTCCGCGCGCTATGCGATGCGGTCGCCGCGCGGCGCTACAGCCTCGCCAATTCGGCGGGCATATTGCTGGGGCAGGACTATGCCTTCGATCTGACGCGGCCTGGGATCGCACTCTATGGCGGCGTGCCCGTGCCCGCGGCGACCGGCATCCGCGCGGTGGCGGCGATCGAGGCGCAGATATTGCAGGTCCGCAGCGTCGGGGCAGGCGCCTATGTCGGCTATGGCGCGACCTGGCAGGCGCCGGACGACGCGCGCATCGCGATCCTCAACCTTGGCTATGCCGATGGCTATATGCGGCTGTTCGCGCCGGGCGCCTATGCGATGGCGGGGGATCGCCGCGTGCCGGTGGTCGGCCGGATCTCGATGGATCTGATCGCGGTCGACGTGACCAATGTCGCGGTCGGCGAAGGTGATTGGCTCGGGCTCGACTTCGATCTGCAGACTTTGTCGGCGCGATCGGGCCTGTCGCAATATGAACTGCTCACCGGCCTTAATAATCGTTTCGAACGGCGCTGGATTTAGCCTGATCTCAAAGCTTATCAAAATCTTATAGGAACGTCTCAAAAGCACCGAAACGGGACTACCTGACCGTTTGGCCATATTGACCGCCGTGCAATCTTGGCCAAATTGTAAAACGGGATGGGGATTTAATGTTCAATCTTTGGTGTAAAGTGGGCCTGCATAAGCGCTCGCGCGGCCGTGCGCGCCGCGAAGGGTCTGCATGGGTCAGCCGCTGCCGTTATTGCAACATAGCGATGAAGCGGACCGATTCTGGCCGATGGAAGATCGATCGCCTCGAAATGGAAGAGGAAGCGCTGGCGCTCGCGCTGGAGGTCAACGATCTGCCAGAAGACGATCAGCCCAGGCGGGGACTAAGACGCTGGCTGCCCCGAATTCGCTTGCCGCGAATCCGTATCCGCCGCCCGCATTTCCGTCTGCCGTTCCGGCGGAGGGCTCAAGATTGAGCTCGAGCGTGTCCGCGCCGACCGCGCGGGCGAGCTGGACGAAGCCCGCGGCGGGATAGACCGTGCCCGACGTGCCGATCGACACGAACAGATCGGCCTCGCGCAAGGCCGCCTCAATCGCCTCCATCTGGTACGGAATCTCGCCGAAGAAGACGATGTCGGGGCGCAGCCCGCCGCGCTGACCACAAGCGGGGCAGGCGGGTCCGTCGATCATGGCGCCTTCGAAGTGCGACCGCGCACCGCAGCGCACGCACAACGCCGACAGCAATTCGCCGTGCATGTGGATCAGCCGTTTGGCGCCCGCGCGCTCGTGCAGATCGTCGACATTCTGCGTGACGATCAGCAATTCGCCCGGCCATGCCGCATCGAGCCGCGCCAGCGCTTCATGCGCCGGATTGGGCCGGACATCCGCCAGCGCGCGGCGGCGCGTATCGTAGAAATTCAGCACCAGCGCCGGATCGCGCGCCAGCGCCTCGGGCGTACACACATCCTCGACGCGGTGGCCCTCCCACAGGCCATCGGGGCCGCGGAAGGTGGCGAGCCCGCTTTCCGCGGAAATACCCGCGCCGGTGAGAATGACGATGTTGCGGATGCGGGTCACCGGTGCAGGATAACGATGCGCACCAATCGCCGCCATGTCGCAATTCGTCATGCCGGACTTGTTCCGGCATCCACCAGGAGATTGCGGACAAGCCTCGGAGTGGACCCCGGAACAAGTCCGGGGTGACGATCTAGATTTCCAGTTACCGGTCCGGCGTGACGCGCGGGGTGCGCTTGCCCTTGGTCCGGCTGGTCAAATGGAATTGCCGGCATCGGTCGCAGCGATAGGGCCTGAGCGGGAAGTCCGCGCGCTGGGCGACCGCAAGCGCATCCGCCTCCGACGGGTAGCGCGCCTTGCGTGTGCAGACGCTCAGCCGCGTGCGCATCTCACAGCCGCCAATGGATCGCGCGCTTGTGGAGCGGCCAGATCAACGCCGTGATGAACACCAGGATCGCGATCGCGCAGGCGAGCGAGGCGAGCATCGGCGCGGCGATGATCTTCTGGGCGAGTTCCATCCCCCACGCCTGCGGCGTCTGCGTGCCATGCTTGAAGATGCTGTAGCTGCTGAAGATGCCGAGCAGGATCGACAGTACGAACGCCAAGGTCGCATTGCCGCCGAGCACGCGCAGCGGGGTCGCGACCGTGCGGGCGGCGGCGCTTTCCAGCGCGACGGTCAGCAGGGACAGCAACACCGCGCTGATGCCGCTGCTCAGCAGCGCGAAGCTGCTCGTCCAGATGCGCTTGTTGATCGGGAAGACCGGATCGATCAGCAGCCCGGCAAGGATCAGCACCACGCCCGCGCCGCCGATCAGTAGGGCGGTACGCCGCCCCGGTGCCCGCTTCCACGCGCAGCCGGCGAGGATACCGAACAGCAAGTTGGCGGTCGCGGGCAGGGTCGAGAGCAGGCCCTCCGGATCGTAGACGACCGCGCCCGTTGCATCGGTGCCGTAGGGCCACAGATGCGGGACGGTCCACACGGTGCGATCGACATAGGCGGTCAGGTTGCCCGCCGGATCGAGGTGGCCCGCGCCGTAGCCCGGCACCGGTACGAAGGTCAGCAACAGCCAATAGCCGATCAGCAGGGTCAGGATCGCGGCGCCGACCGCTTTTTGGTTGACCGCCGCCAACCCCTCCGACCGCCGCTTTGCGGTGAGCAGGACGAAGCCGGTGCCGAGCGCATAGCAAAGCCCGATCCGCTGCAGGATGCCGGGGATGCGCAAGGTCGACAGGCTGAGATGGGCGAGGAAATTGAGGAACAGGCCGAGCGCGATCAAAGCGAGCGTCCGCCGGCACAGCCGCGCCCAGCTGCGCGCCTTGTCGGCGTCCGACAGCGGCCGCGGGAAGGACAAAGCGACGGCGGCGCCGACCGAGAAAAGGAAGGTCGGAAAGACCATGTCGGTCGCGGTGAAGCCGTTCCACGCCGCATGATCGAGCTGGCTGTAGCGCAGGCTCCACGCGCCGGGACTGTTGGCGAGGATCATGCCCGCGACGGCAAGGCCGCGCAGCGCGTCGAGCGAGATGAGCCGCTGGGTCAAAATCTGCCTCCCCTATTTTGCGGGGAGGCTATCTGTCCTGTGGCGGCGACGCAACGACCCGCTTATTCGCCCCGCTCGTACGCCGGGATCGCGCTGACGCCGACGGCGGCGCGGAGCTTGTCCGCGTCCATCAATTTGCCGTCCATCATCACGATCTTGGTGTGGCGCAGATCGCCGATCTTCTTGGACGGATCGCCATCGACCAGCACGACATCGGCATCCCAGCCGACCGCGATCCGGCCGGTATGGCCGTCGGCGCCGACCAGGGTCGCGGGCACGATCGTCGCGGCGCGCAGCGCATCGACATTGCTGAAGCCGGATTCGACGTAGAGTTCGAGCTCGCGCACCAGCTCGAGCCCCGAGCCGTCGGTGCCGGCGACGATCGGCACGCCCGCCTTGTGCATGCGGCCGACCAGTTCCTCCTCCTTCTTGAAGCTCGCGCGATAATCGGTGCGGGTCACGCCCGGCGGCGGGGCGAAGCCGCCCTGGCGGAAGCCGCGCTCGACCGCGGGCGGCAGCGTGCCGACATACGGCGCGTAGGCCGGCGACAGATCGCCATTTTCGGGCACGAAAAGGCTTTCGACCACGACCAGGGTCGGGTCGGAATAGATATGCTTCTTCGCCATCGTCGCGATCAGCGACTTCATCGGCTCGGCGTCGAGATTGACGTCCTTCATATATTTGCCGGTGCCGGAGAAACGCTGCATCCCGTTCGAATGCTGGACGACATCGTCCGGCATGGCTTCCATCGACACGAAATAGATGTGGGTAAGCTCGTCATAGCCGGCGGCGATCGCCTGGCTCGGCTTCATACCGGCGGGAAGATGGCCGTGGACGTGGAGGCCAAGCTTATGCGCCTCGGCTGCCGCCGGCGCGACCCAGGCGGGATTGAACGTGCCGTAGAATTTGACGCCGGTCTGACCCTTGGCCTTGGCGTCGTCGACCGCCTTCACCGCCTCGGCCTCGCTCGTCACGACATTGGCGACCTGCGCGGTGTTGGGGCCCTTTCCGTCGATCAGCGACGAGGCATAAACGTGCGGGCTGAGCAGATCGCCGGCAGCGCGGCGCTTACGCCGCGCGATGGTGAGCTGATCGTCATTGCCGGGATCGCGCACCGAGGTGACGCCGATCGAAAGTTCGGACGGGCCGGTATAATCGTCGCCGACATGCATGTGGCTGTCCCACAGGCCGGGGACCAGGGTCTTGCCCTTGCCGTCGATCACGATCGCATTGGCGGGCGCCTTCATGCCGGACGCCGGACCGATGCCCTGGATCTTGCCGTGATCGATCACCACCGTGACATGCTTCTGATAGCGGTTGCCGAACACGAAGGCCTGCACGTCCTGGAACACGACCGGCACGTCGGGCACGGTCGCCAGGCTGTGCGCCAGAATCGGCGACTGCTTCGCCATCGCTTCGTCCTGCGCCTGCTGCATCGCGGGCTCGTCCGCCTCATAGCCCGCGCGGACGATCGAGATTGCGCCGACGGTGGCGAAAATCTTGCCCTTGGCGTCGGTCCAGGTGGGCGCGGGCGTGCCGCCGATGCCGGTGATCGCCCAGGCGGTGACGGTCTGCCGGGCCGCGCCCTGGCCGACATCGAGCGTCGTCAGTTTCTGGATGCGCGCCTTGCCGCCGGGCAGGAGGGCGACCTCGCCGTCCGGGTTGGCGACGAGCTTTTCGACTGGCAGGTCGCCCGCGCGGATTGAGATGCCGGCGGGCAGGTAATAAGCCGGGGCCGCATAAGGCGCCGATCCATGATCGGTCTGCGATTTCCAGCTGGCGGTGCCATTGGCGATCGCGAACGTCTCGGCGACGTCGCCGTTCGGGCTCGATCCCCGCAGTTCGTAGCCGGAGATCGTGCCGTCGCTGCCGAGCTTGATCGCCTCGTCCTCGTCCCAAACCTGGCCGCGCAGCACCAGATGGAGCCGCGCCATCAACGTGCCATCGGGCGCGGTCCATTCGCTGATCGCGCCATGCTGGCCCGCGGTCGAGATCATCGTGAACTGGGTCGCGTCGGCGGGCGGCCTGGCCAGTTGATCCGCAGGCACCAAAGCCGCCGCCTTGGCTGCGAGCACCAGCACCAAAGCCGTTCCGATCATCGTCCGCATGTGATCCCCCTTATTCCCTATGGGGAGGCTATCGGCCCGGTGGCGGGGACGCAACGATGGCTGCGTGAACGGCTTCACCGAGCGCATGAACGTCCGCCTCTCGCCAAGCGCGGAGGCTTGTGCCAGACGGCGCGGATGAGCGTGAGGATCGGGATCATCGGTGCGTCCGGCCGCATGGGCCGCGCGATCGCCAATGCGGCGGCGACGCAGAGCGCGGTCGTTTCGGGCGGCATCGACCGCGAAGGCGCAGTGCACGGCGATTATCCGGACGCGGCTGCACTGGCGCAGGCATCCGACGTGCTGGTCGATTTCTCGACGCCGGATGCGCTGCCGCAGAGCCTGGCGGCGGCGAAGGCAGCGGGCACGCCGATCGTGATCGGCACGACCGGCCTTTCGCCGGAGGATCACGAACTGATCGATGCGGCGGCACGCGATTTCGCGGTGCTGCAGACCGCCAACACTTCGCTTGGGCTGAACATGCTGCGCAAACTGGTCGAGCAGGCGGCGCGCGCGCTCGGCACCGACTGGGATATCGAGATCGTCGAGATGCACCATCGCCATAAGCTCGACAGCCCGTCGGGCTCGGCGCTGCTGCTCGGCGCATCGGCCAATATCGGGCGCGGCAGCGCGACGCCGATCGAGCAGAACCGCTTCGACCGCATGCAGGAAGGCCCGCACGAACGCGAGGAAGGCGGCATCTATTATGCGAGCCTGCGCGGCGGATCGGTCGCGGGCGACCATCAGGTGATCTTCGCGACCGAGGGCGAGCGGATCGAACTCGGCCATCGCGCCGAAAATCGCGGCATCTTCGCGACCGGCGCGGTCAAGGCGGCCTTGTGGCTCGCGGGCAAGCCCGCCGGGCGGTACACGATGGCGGACGTGCTCGGGCTGTAAGATCGGCATGAAGCGCGCCGACGTCTTCGAATTCTATCGCCGCCTCGCCGAGCTCGATCCCTCGCCCGAGACCGAGCTCGAATATGTGAATCCCTATACTTTGCTGGTCGCGGTGGCGCTGTCGGCGCAGGCGACCGATGTCGGGGTCAACAAGGCGACCCGGCGGCTGTTCGAGGCGGTGCAGACGCCCGAGGCGATGGTCGCGCTCGGCGAGGCGGGCCTCAAGCAGCACATCAAGACGATCGGCCTGTTCAATACCAAGGCCAGGAACGTGATCGCGCTGTCGGAGCAGCTGATCGCCTTGCATGGCGGGCAGGTTCCGGACGATCGCGCCGCGCTCGAGGCTCTGCCGGGGGTAGGGCGCAAGACCGCCAATGTCGTGCTCAACACGGCGTTCGGGCACGACACGATCGCGGTCGACACGCACATCTTCCGCGTCTCCAACCGCACCGGCCTCGCGCCGGGCAAGAATGTTGTCGTGGTCGAGCAGAAGTTGGAGAAGGTCACGCCGCAGACCTTCAAGAGCCACGCGCATCACTGGCTGATCCTGCACGGCCGCTATGTCTGCAAGGCGAGGCGGCCCGAATGCTGGCGCTGTATCGAGATCGACCTGTGTGCCTACCAACCGAAGACGCCCGCGCCAAAAGCCTGATCGTCGTGCGTGGAAGCGGTCACGCTTCCGCCACGACGTGAATCAGGCTTTCATCAAACAAGGACTGAATTGCCGGGGCGCAATCGCTTTGCTAGGGGCGCTCACACGCACCGGCACCCGTAGCTCAGCTGGATAGAGCGCTGCCCTCCGAAGGCTGATGTCAAGGGAATTTGGTTTGGAAGGAAGTGGAAAAAGGCAACGAGTTTCAGCAGGTTGAAAGCCTCTCGCCAAGAAGCACGATCTCAGAAATTTCTCGCGTAAGCACCGCGTAAGCAATTTCGGGAGAATGGCAGCGAACAAGGGCGGAATGCAGCGCGCAGCAGCGCAACGCGTTGACGTTTGAAAGGAGAGGCTCGATTGAAGGTGTCCGAATCCGTTGACCTGTAGAGGTTGGTCGGACTAGGCAATGAGAGATGCGCCCGTAGCTCAGCTGGATAGAGCGCCACCCTCCGAAGGTGGAGGCCACACGTTCGAATCGTGTCGGGCGCGCCATCTCTCTCATGAGAGCTTGGCGCTTGCTGTGCCGTACATTGCGGCACGTCTTTACGGTTGCGCCTTTGAGGACGTTGCTTGGCCTATCCATACCTTTGAGCGTGCGGACTAAGTCGGCGGTCAGTTCATCATCGAACTGGACCATTGGTCCGATGTCCATCAAGGCGTCATTGCGCGATTCCGAGACGCAATCTCCTGGACCAGATCGACGAAGGCACGCAGGCTCGCGGCCATGTGGCGGCGTCCTGGATAATAGAGGCAATATCCAGGATACGAGGGCGTCCACTCGCTTAGAACTACGACCAGTCGGCCTGACGCGATGTCATCAGCAACCATTAACTCATCGACATAGGCAAGGCCGAGACCGGCTCTGCTCGCCTGCGCTATCATGTCGGGCTCATCGAGTGTGAGGGACCCTGGCACATCGATCGTCATCGCTTCGCCGTGACGTTCAAACTCCCACCGATAGAGAGCGCCGTTAGAATGGCGCACGCGGATGCATTCATGATCCATTAGATCGGCCGGCGCGCCGGGCCGGGACCTGTCTGAGAAATAGCTTGGCGCCCCGACCACGACATGCCGCGCATGTGGAACTAGCGGCACCGCGATCATGTCCTGCTGAATCGCATCAGCATGGCGCACCCCGGCGTCAAACCCTTCCGTGATGATGTCGATCAGCCGCCCCTCGGTTACGATTTCGACCTTCATCCGGTTATAGCGACGAAGATACTCGATAACGAAGGGCATCAATAGCCGGCGTCCCCCAGCGATCGAGCAGTTGAACCGTAGCGTGCCTGTCGGCTTGCGGCTGTGATCGGCGACCGCCTGGGCGGCGTTGCGGATATCTGAAAGAGCTGGTGCGATTGCCTCGACGTATTCGCGGCCAGCACTGGTGAGAGCGACGTTGCGGGTCGTGCGGTTGAAGAGGCGAACGCCAAGGCGGTTCTCAAGACTGGCGACGGCGTTGCCAACCGCTGTCGGCGACACATCCAGATCGATGGCCGCCGCACGGAAGCTTCCGAGCCTGGCGATGGCGACCACGGCCTCAAGTTCCATCAGTCCACTTTTGTACATTGTCACGATTCTCTTGATACGATATCGCAGTTTATCTCAATTATCGTGACGGTCAAAGCCCGTTATGGTGACGAGATCGATGAGATGGGTCGAAGGGAGCATTTTGCATGGAAAAGGTCGCTCTGGTCACGGGTTCGACGAGCAACATGGGAAAGGCGATTGCGGAGCACTTGGCGCGACAAGGATTCCTCGTGATCGTCACCTCCCGGCACGGGGAGGAGGCCAAAGCGGTTGCGGCGGCGCTACCGCACGAGGGAGCTTCCTTCGAAACCGACTTCGCCGACGCTCAGTCGATAGAGTGGCTTTTCGCCTTCGTAAGGGAGAAATTCGGAAGGCTTGATGTCCTCGTGAACAACGTGGCCTACACCAAGAATGAGTCGATCCTCGAATGCGATCTGGGCACGTGGGAGCAGACCATCAACACGAATTTGAGGAGCTACTTTCTCTGCACCAAGTTCGCTGCGGAGATCATGAAAATGAACGGAGGCGGCTCGGTGGTGAACATCACGGTATCCGCCCAGTCGGGCTCGAAGGATAAATTCTCCTACATGGTTGCGAAAGGCGGGGTCAATTACCTCACCCAGTGCGCCGCGTTGGATCTCGCGCCCTTCAACATTCGGGTGAACGCGGTGGGTTCCGGCTTGGTGGGAACCGCAGTGGGCTATCGGGATTTCTCGAATCGACCCTACGAGAATCCGATGCTTCCGGCCGGTCATATCGGCGAGCCTGAAGACGTCGCGGAGGCTGTGGCTTTTCTGGCGTCGGAGCGGGCGAAATATATCTACGGTGCAATGCTTGCAGTCGATGGTGGGCTCAATCTCGTCGTATAGATACGGCACCTGGGTCCCTTTGATTCCCATAAGATAGGTTCGCTTTCAGAGCTCTGTGGGCAATCTCGCCGGCGAGGACCTATTGTCGGAAAACTTAGCCAGGCTCTGACTCCACGCTTCCCGTACTATCTCAAATCTGTGATCCAGCTAAAAAGACCGACACCGGCTCGGTGTCCGGGGAATGCTCGTCTTTGGCGAGAGCATCCCCGGCGTGATCCGTGCCGGTCGGCGGTACTATCTCGATATGCCGCAATGCCGGGGCAAGTTCCGTCCTGCCCCGCGTTGCTCGCCGGATACTTACGCACCATCACGCTACAATGATCGGCATCTCTGGCTGGCGATATCTGACAGAGCCGGCGCGATTGCCTCGACGTATTCGCGGCCAGCACTGGTGAGAGCGACGTTGCGGGTCGTGCGGTTGAAGAGGCAAACGCCAAGGCGGTCTCGATACTCGATATGACGTTGCCAATCGCTGTCGGCGGCAACATCCAGATCGATGGCCGCTGCACGGAAGCTTCCGTGCTTGGCGATGGCGACCTCGGCCTCGAGTTCCACCAGCCCACTCTTGTGCATTGTCACGATCCTCTGGATACGACATCGCATTTTATCTCAATTATCGCGACGGTCAAAGTCCGCTATGGTGACGGGATCAAATGAAATGGGCCCATTGCCCGACCGGTTCGGCAACCAAATTCGTCGTGTTGCCAGCCGGTGCGGGCACGGCGTTTGCCTGACGCCTGTGCCGTTCCAGAGGGTCGGATGGATATGAGCGTCATCCCCGCTGATGTCGGCAGGACCCGGGGAAGACCCAGACGCCTCGCCGTGGCTGGGGAGAACGTGCGCACGCAAGGGCTGCCGCGATAGTCGAAGAGCCGTGCGCCTGCAGACCTCTTGGCCCGCGATGCGCGCCTTGCAAACCGGAGATCTAAGATGACATCGAGCGCTACACTGAACGTCGACGGAAGCTTACGGCGCTTCGAGATTGACGATCCCGACATGCCCCTACTCTATGCGCTGCGCGATCAGCTTGGTCTTAACAATCCGCGATTTGGGTGCGGCTTGGCGCAGTGCGGAGCTTGCACGGTCCATGTTGATGGCGAACCCACGAGGAGTTGCGTAACGCCACTCAGTAGCGTCGAGGGACGCAACATCACGACCATGGCAGGCCTAGGCACACCAGACCATCCCCATGCGCTTCAACTTGCCTTCGTGAAGATGCAGGCAACCCAGTGCGGATATTGCATCAACGGATGGATCATGACCGCCGCGGCACTTGTACGAGACAACCCCACGGCGAGCATAGCCGATATAAAGGAAGCGCTTAGCGGCCTGAAATGTCGGTGCGGAACTCACCAGTCGATCGTTCGTGCTGTTGCCACCGTCACAGGAGCTCTCAAGTGACTACTTCAACGCGTCTCCATGAGTTCGCCCTCGACGAGCCCGCTGTTGCGACTCGTCGGTCCATTTTACAAGGTGGCGCCGCGGTTTTGGTCGGATTCTCCGTCAACGCGCTTCTTCCTCTCAGCGAGGCATCCGCTGAATCGAATGTCGCGGGAACAGTTCGTCCTCCGCTCACGCCCGAGCAATTGGATAGCTTCCTTGCGTTGCGGAAGGATGGGAGTTTCGTCGCGTTCTTCGGTAAGATCGATCCTGGCCAAGGTCTGGATGTCGCAATTAGCCAGATCGTTGCGGAAGAGCTGGATATTTCTGTCGACCAGGTAAGTGTCATACAAGGTGATACTTCGCAGACGGTCGACCAAGGCGGGGCATCGGGGAGCTTCGGAGTCGAGAAGGGAGCGGTCCCCCTACGCTTCGCTGCCGCAGAGGTTCGCAGAATTCTGATCAACCGCGCGTCATCGATACTGAAGACACCGGCCAGCGCACTAACGACGGAAAGTGGCTCTGTCTGTGTGAAGGCTGAACCGGGTCAACGCGTCGCATACAAAGATCTCATCGGAAGTGGCTTCTTCGAGTCCAAGCTCGAGTGGAATGGACAAGTCGGCAATTTGCTTGTGTCCAGGGGAGTAGCACAACCAAAATCACGTTCCGAGTATAAGCTCGTCGGAAAATCGGTTCCGCGCACCGACATTGGTGACAATGTCTACGGTCGGCATGCGTATGTCACTGACATTCGACTGCCCAACATGCTGCACGCACGAGTTATTCGCCCGCCGATCGTTGGTGCGGAACCGGTATCTATTGAAGTGAGCTCCCTAAAGGCCATTCCGGCAGT
>NZ_DATHFV010000037.1:0-22408 GCF_035317925.1 Sphingomonas sp. | reverse complement strand
CCAGGGTTATTATTCGCTGGTGGGCCGCGAATATGAGCATGAGCTGATGCCGCTCGGAATCGACCAGGGCGTCGGCCTGATGGTGTGGAGCCCGCTCGGCTGGGGCCGCCTGACCGGCAAGATCCGCCGCGGCCTGCCGATGGGCGAAGGCCGCATCGCCCAAGGCGGTGCGCAGGGCGGTCCCGCGGTGGACGACGATTATCTGTTCACCGTGGTCGATGCGCTGGACAAGGTTGCCGCCGACACCGGCAAGACGGTCAGCCAGATCGCGATCGCGTGGCTGCTGACGCGGCCGACCGTCGCCAACATCGTCGTCGGCGCGCGCAACGAGGAACAGTTGCGGCAGAATCTGGGGGCGGTCGGCTGGACGCTGGATGCCGGGCATATCGCGCTGCTTGACGATGCGAGCCGCCGCGCGCCGGCCTATCCTTATTGGCACCAGATGGACTTCGACGAGCGCAACCCCAAGCCGACACGCTGGTAGCGAACGCGCGACGGGATGCGCCGATCGCATTTCCGGCGTAGGCTGGATACGTGCTGACGAAACGGATGATCCTGGCCGGGCTGGCTTTGGTTGCCGCCGGCCCCGTTCGTGCCGGCGACTGGTGCCCGGTGCCGGTCGAGCAGGCGCAGCAAGCGCTCGCGGCGCATCCGATCGCGCTGCCGCCCAAGGATGCCGTCCCGCATCCGATCGCGCATGTCCATACCGAGGGCACGCTGCCGCATCAGGGGATTCGCGACGAAAGCCTGGAAGCGGAGCGCGACTGGCCGGTGATGCTGAACGCCGCACTGGCCTGGCGCGCGGGCGTGAACGAGCATCAATTCGAGACGGCGCGACGGTTCCTGCTGGGCTGGGTCGATACGTACACACCCGATCTCAATCCGATCGACGAAACCAATCTCGATGCGCTGATCGATAGCTACACAATCCTGGCCGACCGGCTGGACGGGGCGGAACGGGACCGCGTCAATGCCTGGCTGCGCAAATGGGGCTGGGATTATGTCGCCGCGATCGCGCATGCGCCGCGCCCGGGCGGCACCTGGACCAACAATTGGCAGAGCCATCGCATCAAGCTGGTCACGATGATCGCAGCGGCAACCGGCGACGACAAGCTTTTCGCAGAGGCGCGCCGGCTGTTCCGCCAGCAGATCGCGGTCAATCTGCTGCCCGACGGCCAGGTCGCCGACTTCGCCGAGCGCGATGCGCTTCATTATGTCGTCTACGATCTGGAGCCGCTGCTGCGCGCCGCCCTGGCCGCACGCGCCTATAAGGACGAGGATTGGTATCATTGGACGGCACCCGGCGGTGCCTCGATCGCGAAGTCGGTCGCGTGGCTCACGCCCTACGCAACCGGCGAGCAAACGCATGAGGAGTTCGTCCACTCCAAAGTGCCGTTCGACGCGCAGCGCGCGGCCGCCGGCGTGACGGGCTTCGCCGGGCCATTCGATACGCGTCACGCAGCGCTGACCTATTGGTCGGCGGCGCGCTTCGACCCCGCCTTGCGCGGCATCGCGCAAAAGCTCGATCCCTCGCCGCCGCGCTTCATGGCACTCTGCGGAAACTGACCCGGTCGCCCCGGCGGCATCGCTACACGACTGGTCGCTTCACAATGAACCACGCGTCCGCGCGCCCGGACGGAGCTTGCGGTTCAGCAGTGGAGGTAAGCATGGCACGCAAGCATCTTCTTCTTGGCGCCGTCGTGATCGGGCTCGCAGGCGCGGCCCAGGCGACGACGGTAAGCGACCCGACCGGGGACTATCTCGCATCCTATACCGGGCCGCATCAGGCGGATCTGGACGTCACCAGTTTCTCCGTCATGTTCAACGCGAGCACCGACAGCTTCCTGCTGCAAGGCACGATGGCGGGCCTGATCGATGCGACGCTGCCGGGCTTCTATGCGATCGGCATCAACACCGGCACGGGCACCGGCCCGTTCGGCTCGATCGGCGCGCCCGACGTGCTGTTCAACCAGGTGATCGCGGTGCAGAAGAACGGGACCGCGACGATCGGCGCCACCGCGCTCGCGCCGGGATCGGTCACGATCGGCGGCAATGCGCTGAGCGTCGTGATCCCGCTGTCGCTGTTGCCGACGACCGGGTTCGATCCCCTGCATTACGGCTTCAACATCTGGCCGCGGAGCGGCACCACCGGCGGTCTGGCCGTGATCAGCGACTTCGCGCCCAACAATGCGACCGTCGCGGCGGCGGCAGGGGCGGTTCCCGAACCGGCGAACTGGATGATGATGCTGGGCGGCTTCGGCCTGATCGGCGGCGCGCTGCGCCATCAACGCAGGGCCCGGGTGCGCTTCGCCTGAGGTCCGCGCCTCGCTTTCCCGTGCCCCCTGGGAAAGCGAGGCCGGTCACCGGCGGGCCGGCTGCCCCCGGCCCGCCGACCCCAATGAAGGCTCGTTACGGTAGCGTGCGCAGTCGCGCGGCCGCCCGAAATCGGCTATAGACCGATGCGGCGGCCGCGTTCGCGTGCCGAAGCAAAAGACTGGAGACGGATCATGCGAATGGCGTCGATGCTGATAATGGCTGCGATCCTGGCCGCGCCGGCAAGCGCGCGCGTATCCATGAAAGAGCGCGGCGAGGCCGAGCTCGCGAAGCTGCTCAAAGACTATGTGCCCGGCGAGAAGGTGCACTGCGTCCGGACGAGCGACATCACCAACCAGACGGTGATCGACGGGACCGCGATCGTCTATTTCGGGCTGGGCGGAAAGGCGTGGGTCAACCGGCCCAACGGCGCCGAATTCCTGCGCGAGGACAATATCCTGATCACGAAGCCGTTCGGTGGCGAGAATTGCCGGCTCGACATCGTCAACCAGAGCGACCGCTTCAGCCATATGCGGGGCGCCGCGATCGGGCTCAACGACTTCACCCTTTATACGAAGGTGAAGAAGCACTAATTCGTTTCAGCTGCGCTGAGGCGGCATTTGGTTCAGCTCTGCTGAACCAAACTCTAGGCCTTCGTCGCGAGGATCAATCGGCCGGCGCCCAGCCGGTCGATGATCTGACCGACCTGATCCTGTTCGAACGCAAAGCAGCCTTCGCTGCGGCCGATCGCCCCGCGCGCGGCCAGATCGCGATTCACATACCAGGCACCGTGGACGACGATGCCGCGCGGCTCCGCCTGGTTGTTGTCCGGATCGAGCCCGGCCAGCCGGCGCGAACGGCCGTGCGCGCCGACATAGATGTCCTTGGTCAGGAAGGCGCCCGACGAGGTCGCCTCCGAACCCGGCAGGTTGGAGAAATGCTGGAGCCAGCCGGTATGCGCCGGATCCGAGCCGCGCCCGTGCGCGACCAGGAACGTATCCATGCGGCCATTGTGCATATCGATCAAATGAAAGCGCGGGATGCTGCTGCTTCGCCCGAAATCGGCGACGCCAACGACATCCCGGTTGGGGATCATACCGGCATGGCGATCGAGCGCGGCCTGCGCGCGCGCGATCAGTGCATCCGATCCATTCGGACGCAGCAAGGTATCGGCGAAAGCGCGTCCGGTCAGCAACGCGCCGGCGGTCACAGCGGTGCCCGCCGTCAGAAATTGTCTGCGATTCATAGTCCCTCCGCGCCGCCCTTATAGCGCATTAACCTTAACATTACATTACTTTTCATCGGCTTAGCCGGTTGACCCGATGCGCCAAGCCCGCGTCACGTCGATGCAAGCCCGCCTGGTTCGCTTCGTGCGATGCTGGATGCGTGAAGAAACGCCACGCCCTGGTCGTGGTCGGATCTGTCAGGCGGGCATTCCGATCCTTACGCGTCGCAGCGGGCTGCGGATGGATCGGGACGAGCCTTTTTCTGTCCGGCATGCCCCTATCGGCGGCAACCCCGATCGCGCTTTCCTGCCCCGAGCCGACCACGGGACTGGGCCATGTGTCCGGCAACGTACGGACCGCGGTGATCGATGATTGCCTGACCGTCCAGGGACAGCAAATGGCGGCGCACCTGCTCGACAGCCGCATGTCGATCAGCGTCAAGGTCAACGGCTACGGCCCGTTCCGTTTCCTGGTCGACAGCGGCGCCGACCGTTCGGTGATCGGTGTCGCGCTGGCCAAACGGCTTAACCTGCCGGCGGGCGAAAATGTGCGGCTGAACGATGTCGCCGGCGCGACCGACATCGGCACGTTCCTGGTCGACGATCTCAAGGTAGGCGACAGTTCGACCTTCGCTATTTCCGCGCCAGGGCTGCCCGAGCAATTTCTCGGGGCGCAGGGGATTGTCGGCGTGGACGCGCTGATCGACCGCCGCATCATGATGGATTTCCAGGATAACAGCATCACGCTCGAGGATGCACGGGTTCCCGAGAAAGTGGAGCCGGGCGAGATCGTCGTCGTCGGCCACCGCCGCCACGGCCAGTTGATCCTGACCGAAGTGCGCGTCGACGGCATGCCGATCTATGCGGTGATCGACACCGGATCCGACGTGACGATCGGCAATTTCGCGCTGATGGAAAAGGTCGCGGGCAGCCGTCATCCGCCCGATCGGGTCTCGATGATCCTGAACAGTGTCACCGGGCGTAGCACGGAGGCGACCGGGCTCATGCTGGCACGGATCGATATCGGCGCGCTGCGCATCCGCAATCTGCGGGTTGCCTTCGCCGACGTCGCCCCCTTCGCCCTATTCGGGCTGGCCGACCGGCCGGCCTTGTTGCTTGGCACCGACGCCCTGCGCGGCCTCAGGCGGATGTCGCTCGACTTCCAGCAATATCGGGTTCGATTCCAGTTGCGAGGCTAAGAACCTTGCAGCATCGGGCAGCGCGCATAGTTTCTCCCGGCCCGATCGCTGTGTTATGCTGCGGCAAGGGAGAGGATATGAACGCACCGGCCAGCCTGCGCCAAGGCAAGGTTCTGCTGCTGGCGGGGCCGCTCAGCTTCAACGCCGCCTATATCCGGCGCACACTCGATTTCTTCGGCGTGCCCGTGCTGGCGCCGCCGGGCACGGCGGAGGAAGCGTTCGCCACGCTGAGCCCGGCCGACTGGAAATCGGTCACCGCCTGCGTCGCGGTCGACCTCACCCATGCGATGTTCACCGACCTGTCGGAGCAACACAAGGAGGTGCCGTTCCTGTTCGTCGGCTATGATCCCGCCGCCTGGTTCGCAGCCCCCTATTCGTGGCTGTGCCCGCCCTTCGCATCCTATCAGGTGATCGAGACGCTGAGCGAGATGGTTACCGCGGCGGCGGCCGAGACGATGCGCTCTACCTTCGATCCGCCGCCGGCACCCGACGAGCCAAAATAGGGCGGCCCGCGCCTATCGCGCGGCGGGATCCAGCATGACGTTCAGCACCTTGTCCTGATCGCCCGCGAGCGAGGCGCATTGAAGCTGCGCGGGCTCCGTGCCGGATAGATTACGGAAATAGTGGACCACGACATTGGCGGGCTCGATCGTGACTTCGCCCGCCGCGACATTGCGCACGGGATCGGCGCCGATGCTGA
The DNA here is from genome assembly GCF_035317925.1 of Sphingomonas sp. GTDB lineage: Bacteria > Pseudomonadota > Alphaproteobacteria > Sphingomonadales > Sphingomonadaceae > Sphingomonas_I. The sequence goes on along the minus strand of NZ_DATHFV010000037.1, from coordinate 16,971 downwards.
CCGCGAACGCACCCTTCGCGACGAAGCAGATGACCGGCACCAGATGCTTGTGCTCGGGCATGACCTGACCGGCCGCGAAATCGACGCGGGTCGTCTCAACCCGCGTCACCAATTTGCCCGGCGCGACCGGCAAGATCGCGAGCGGCGTCCGCGTCGGCAACGCGGCGGCGGCGGCCGCGCCCGTCGCGACCGCCAATAGCAGCAGGGTCGGAATTAGGCGCATCGCGGCGTCTCCCTCAACCTCACACCACGCGGTTGCGCGCGATCAGTTCCTTGTACCAGGCCGCACTCAATTTGGGCGTGCGCTTCTGCGTGGCATAATCGACATAATGGATGCCGAAGCGGTTGGTGTAGCCGTCGGCCCATTCGAAATTGTCCATCAGGCTCCACAGGAAATAGCCCTTGAGCGGATAGCCTTCCGCGACCGCGCGATGCATCGCGGTCAGGTAATTCCTGAGGTACATGATGCGGTCGCTGTCATCGACGCGGCCGGCGACGATCGGATCGTCCGAAGAGCAGCCATTCTCCGAAATGTAGAGCGCCTTCGGCCCCCACAATTCGCTGACGTAACGCGGGCCCCAATAAAGGACTTCCGGCCCGACATAGAGCCAGGGCGAGGCCATGCGCGGGCTGTGCTCCAGATGGGGCAATACCTGATAGCCCTTGGGCGAATTGGGGTCCGCCCGGACATAATCCGGCGTGTAGATATTGAGCGCGACGAAATCGAGCGGGCTCGCGATGACCGCCATATCGCCCTGCTTGACCTTGGGTGCGGCGGCGCCCTGCTCGGTCAAATAGGAATCGAGATATTTGCCTTCCATGATCGCAGTCAGGAACATGGCATTGTCTTCGCGGATCGCCTTGCGCGCCGCGTCGATATGCTCCTTCGTCTCGATCACCGGCACACGCATCGTGGTGTTGTCCGCGATGCCGATCTGTGTGCCCGGCTTGCAGTGCGCGCGCATCGCCTGGACGGCGAGGCCGTGCGCCAGCACGCCATGGTGACGCACCTGGTTCACGTCCGCGGCCGGCAGCTTGAGGCCCGGCGCATGCACGCCGTTTTGGTGGCCGAGATCGGTGAAGCAGCGCAGTTCGTTGACCGTCATGAAGTTCTTCACGCGATCCGAAAGCTGGCCCGCCATGTAGCCGGCATAGTCGCCGAAGGCATAAGCCGTGTCGCGGTTCTGCCACTCGCCGGGCAGCGCCGCCGGCAGGTCCCAGTGGAACATGGTGACGTAGGGGGTGATCCCGTTCTCAAGCAAATTGTCGACCACCTTGTTATAATGATCGACACCCTTCTGATTGGGCTTGCCCTTGCCTTCGGGGAAGATGCGCGACCAGGCGAGCGACAGGCGATAGGTCGACACACCCAGATTTTTCAGGAGCTTCGTGTCCTCGGCGTAGAGGTGATAGCTGTCGCAGGCGACATCGCCATTGGCATTGTTGATGACCTTGCCGGGCGTATGCGAAAAGATGTCCCAGATGGTGGGGCCGCGCCCGTCCTCATTGACCGCGCCTTCGATCTGATAGGCGGCCGTCGCGCAGCCCCATTTGAATCCTTGGGGAAAATCGAGGTCGATCGGCGCCGCTTTCGCGGTCGCCGCGATCGTGCCCCCTGCCGCCAACGCCGTCGCCGCACCGAATGCCTTGCCGATCTCGCGGCGATTATAGGTTGTCATGCCCCTCTCCCAAGATTGCGCTAACATGCTTAGCATCCTGATCGACGAGCGCGAGCCGGAATGCGGCGAATTGCAAGCGCGCCAAAATGAACGCGCTTCGGATATTTCCATCGCTGCGGTCGCAACGAAGTTACGATATTAAAAAGCGTCGGCGAATCAGCATGATGCGGGTTTGCTCTTTGGGGGACAATCCGATGAAAGCTTTGACTGCGCGCGCGTTTATCCTTGCCGGGCTCTGTGCCCTTGCCGTGCCGGCACAAGCGACCGAATTCAGCATCACGTTTAAGGGCAAGGTTTCTCAGGGGACCGACGCCGCGGGGATCTTTGGTGCCGCCGGGGCCGATCTGAGCGGATTGGATTACCTGGCCAGCTTCACATTCGATTCCGATGTCTTCGCTATCTACGATCGGGAGAATGGCTCGAACTTCGACTATGAAGGCTACAGCCTGCCTGGGTCCGCTTCGATCAAGATTGGCAACGGCACCTATCAATTCTCCGATGATATCGATGGGGGATCCGGTGCGGTGACGCGCTACAGCACCAGCGACCCAGGGGCAGACGGCGGCTATAACAACGATATGAGCGTGGCCCTGCAGCCGGCGGGGGCCGGTCTGTTTTTCTCTGTCTATGCCATCCCTGCCATGTTCTCGTCCGTCGATAATACGACCCCGTTCAGCTATGACGGCCCGGCCGGTTTCTATGGAAGTTTCGGCAACGCCGATCCGCAGAATTATACCTATGCCGAGTTCACGTTCGGATCGGTGGTGGAATGCAGCGGCGATGGGCCATGTGCTTTGCCGTCGGCGAGCGTGCCCGAACCCGCGAGTTGGGCATTGATGGTCGCCGGCTTCGGCTTGGCCGGGACGGCTCTGCGTAGCCGCCGACGGACCATGCTCGCCTTTGGGTGAAGGCGCGTACCGGCGCGGGTTGGTTTGCCCGTGCCGGTCAAGGCGGGTGTTTCAGCAGGGGTTCAGAACTCAGCCGGCGTCAACACGCTGGTCTTTCAAATGCTGAACGTCTGCTGCCAGCATCGTTCAGCCCGGGCGCATATACCGCATCGTAAAACCCGAACCGTCCCGAAAAATCGGGCAGGTTAGGAGAGTAGAGATGCGTACCATATTCGGCATTGCCGCAGCGCTGACGCTGGCGGCCACGGTCGCGCCGACGGCGGCGCAGGCCCAATATTATGATCAGGGCTACAGCCGTTACGACAACGGTCGCGGATACAACGATTACCATGGCCATGACTGGCGCGATCGCCAGCGCTGGGAACGCCAGCGCGCACGCGAGGAACGGCGCGCACGCCTTCGCTGGGAACGCGCGCATCGCCACGATCATCGCGACCACGACTACCGCTCGTACCGCTGACCCATGGACCCCACGCGGCGCAGGCGCGTTGGCGTGCGGCGACGGGTGGAAGCTTATAAGAGAGAGGAAGATATCATGAAAATCATGCTTATTGCCGCGGGCGTTGCGTCGCTCGCGATGGCCGCGCCGGCTTCGGCGCAGAGCGCGGGCCATATCCTGCGGGGCGCCGGTATCGGCGCCGCGGGCGGCGCGGTCGCCGGCGCGGTGATCCCGGGCCTGTCGGTCGGCAACGGCGCGCTGGTCGGTGCCGCGGCGGGCGGCCTGTACAACACGGTGCACCACGGTCACCATTATTACCGCCACAGCCGTTCGCGTTATTACTACCGCAACGGCCATCGCTATCGCCGCTAGGAAAAAGGGCGCCGGAAACGGCGCCCTTTCAACCTGACGGCTGGAAGGGGCGCCCGCGAGGGCGCCCCTTTTCGTCAGCGGCAGCGGATATCCTGATTTTCCGCAACCGACTTGCCCGCCAGCGCGCCGAGCGCGCCGCCGATCAAGGTGCCAGCGGCGCGATTATGCCCGCCATCGATGACGTTGCCGAGGATGCCGCCGGCGGCCGCACCCACGATCAGGCCGGTCGTGCCGTCGCCACGCTTGCAATAATAGCGGCCATCCGATCCGCGATAGACTTCGTCCGAAGAGGACAGACGCCGTTCGCTGTAGTTCGGCCCATCGCGATAGTAATGCGACGCGTCATAGTTGGTGGCGTAATTGCCGGGCGGCGGGGGCGGCGGCGCGCCGTAACCGCCGCCGTAAGCGGCATTCTGGCGGCTCCAGCGAATGCGCTGGCTGAGCTGATCGAGCTGACCCTGGATATATTGATAGTCGCTCGGCGAGAACCGGCCGTGGTGGCGATAGCGCATCCGATCCGCGTTGCTGCGGATGCCGTTGAGCTGATATTGCGAGCGGCGCGCCTCGCGCGGATCGAGGCTGCCATCGGCGATGCTCCGGTCGATCCGATGCTGCAGGAACGCGATGCGCTGATAAGGATCTTCGGGGGCGCCGCGCCAGAAGGCGTCGCGATCCCATCCGCCGGGTCCGGGGCCTGCCCAGGCTTGCGGCGGTTGCGCAACGGCGGGAAGCGTGCCGACCAGGGTCAGCGCCGCAAGGGCCGCCATAGGGGCGCCCAATCGGTTGAATTTCATTATAGGTCTCCTCTCGTGCAGCCCCTGTTTCGGGGGAAGCATCCGAGGCCCAACAGACCAATTGGCAAAATGGTGCCATCGTTGCGTTACCGTATCAGCACATAGTGTTAGGCTCCTGTTCGCCGTTTTAGGCGCCGGGGAGAAAAGGCATGCGATATCAATCGATCGCGGTGGCGATGGTCGGATTTGCACTGCTAGCAACACGTATCGACGCGCACGATGGGGACCAGGTGTTCGAGACGTTCGATACACACCCGACCGGCACGACCAATGTCATCGCCAGCGGCCCATATTTCTCGACAACCATCTCGGGCGGCACGATCGAAATGGCCTCGCTCGCCAATCCCGCGCATTCCGGGAATCAGGTCTATGGAGGCACGTCGATTACCGTGGTTACATCCGACCAAGACATGTTTTCATGGCCCGGCGTCGGAGCCTGGGTAACCGGCGGCGCGACCGTATGGATGCGGGCTTATGAATATGATGAGGGTACTGGGACCGATCATCTGCTGACAGAGGTGTCGCTGTCCGCCACCGACACCAACACCTATCTGTCGATCGGCACGCTCGACGACCCCAAATATATTAGCCGGGTGACCTTCTCGTCCGACGTGGATTTCGCGATCGACGACCTTACGCTCGGCATCGACGGAATCGGACCGGGGATTCCCGAGCCGGCATCCTGGGCGATGATGCTCGGCGGATTCGGGCTAGTAGGCGGCGCGATGCGGCGGCGGCGCACGGCCGGCCAGGTCTTCTGTCCACAGGAAACCGCGCACATCCGCATCTGAAGCCTTGCCGGTAGGGGATGCGCTCCGGCAAGGGTGGGGCGATGACCACCGACATCGACATGGGCCAAGGGACGGGCGGCGCGAGCGTGCCGATCGACCTGGAGGAATTGCTGGCGAGCCGTCTGCTCGTCCAGGGCAATTCGGGCTCGGGCAAGTCGCATCTGCTGCGCCGGCTGCTCGAACAGAGCGCGGGGCTGGTGCAGCAGGTGGTGATCGATCCGGAGGGCGACTTCGTCAGCCTGGCGGAGCGTTTCGGCCATCTCGTGATCGAGGCGGCGGACTATACCGAGGCGGAGACGGGCAGCATCGCCGCGCGCGTGCGCGAGCATCGCGTATCGGTCGTGCTCAATCTGGAGGGGCTGGAGGTCGACGCGCAGCTGCGCTGCGCGGGCAGCTTCCTCAACCGATTGTTCGATGCGCCGCGCGACCAATGGTATCCGGTGCTGGTGGTGGTCGACGAGGCGCAATTGTTCGCGCCCGCCGCCGCCGGCGAGGTCGGCGAGGAAGCGCGCCGCGCATCTTTGGGCGCGATGACCAATCTGATGTGCCGCGGCCGCAAGCGCGGGCTGGCGGGCGTGATCGCGACCCAGCGGCTTGCCAAGCTCGCCAAGAATGTCGCGGCCGAAGCGTCCAATTTTCTGATGGGGCGCACCTTCCTCGACATCGACATGGCACGCGCGGCCGACCTGCTCGGCATGGAGCGGCGTCAGGCCGAGCAGATTCGCGATCTGGAGCGCGGCCAGTTTCTTGCGCTCGGACCGGCGATCGCGCGGCGGCCACAGCTGATCCGGATCGGCGCGGTCCAGACCGGCGGGCGCGGGGCGGCGCCTGGGCTCGCGCCACTGCCGTCGCATGGCGATGCGCAGGCGCTTTTGTTCGAACGGTTGGAAGACACGCCACCGCCCCCACCCGCGGCGCCGCCGGTCGAGCCGGTCGAGCATCTGCTCGCGCGGATCGACGAGGCCGATCCCGATGCGGCGCAGACTGCGCCCGAACTGGACGCGTCCGACCCTGCCCCGGTGATCGACGCGGTGCTGCGCGATATCGTGGCGGACGAGGATGCGGCGCACCGAGCGCCGGGCGCGCTCTACCAGGATTTTGCGCTGCGCTGCCGGATGCGCGGCCTGGCCCGGCCGCCGCTGCAGCCGGTGGACTTCGCGCGGCGGCTGACGCTCGCGCGTGCCGGCTTGTTCTCCGACGATCTCGCCGATCAGGATTGGGCGGCGGCGCTGCGCATCGCCGATACCGTACCGGAAGACATGCTGGGCGTGTTCATGCTGATCGCGCGGGCTGCCCGTGCGGGCGCGCCCTGCCCGACCGAGGCGGAGATTGCGCGAGTCTATGGCACGCATTCGATCGGGCGCGCGCGCCGCCTGCTGGGTTATATGGAGAGCAAGAATTACCTCGCGCTGCGCGTCGATCTGCGCGGTCGGCGGACCGCGGCGATCCCGAGCCTGGGCTGGGCGACCGCACCGGAGGAGACGGCGGCGGCGTGATCGCCCGACGTCCCTGCCTGCCGCGCCGAACGAGCTTCGTCCGAAACGGAACGAAAGACTCTGGTCTCGGTTGAGCGCGCGGTGTCAGTGGCCGGGCGTAAGCGTGCATGCTTCATACAAGGACGTATCGGCAAATGCCGATTCGACTGCCACGTGCCGAGGCGATCCGCCGTGCGATCGCCGAGAAGGCCGCCGAGACATCCGCCTCGGGTGTGGACCAATATCTTGCATTGATCGGGCCGATCGAGCCGGCGTTCGGCGGCGGCGCCACCGAGACGTCGTGGCGGCTGGCTTATTATCAGGGATCCCGCGAGGAGCATGACGCGATCGAGCGCGCCGTGGGCATTGTCCAGCGCCAGACCCCGCTGATGCAGGTCAGCTAGCCGGCACCGGTTCGCGGAAGTCCGGCCGCTTTGACCGGACCGGCGGACCGATTATGGTTGGGCCAAACGCAGGACAGAGGGCGCGCGGATGACAGGCAGGGCTTGGGGGATCGTCGCGCTGCTGGCGCTAAGCGGCTGTTCGATCGGCAAGGACGTCCCGATCGCGGAACAGGCCGTGGATGGCTTTCATCGCCAACTCAACGCGGGCCAGTTCGACGCGATCTATGCCGCCAGCGCCGCCGACATGAAAGCGGTATCGCCGCAGACGACCCTGACCGCCTTGCTCGGGGCGATTCACCGCAAGCTCGGCCTCTTCAAGAGCGGAAAGGTGATCGGCTGGAACGACAATGCCTCGACCAGCGGCCATTTCATCACGCTGAATTACAGTGCGGTCTATGCGAATGGGCCGGCAGACGAGAATTTCGTCTACCGGATGGATGGCCAGCAGGCGGTGCTGGCGGGCTATCACATCAATTCGGATCAGCTCATTCTGCGTTGAGCGAACGGGTTCAGGCGGCTTCCAACATTTTGCCCATGACAGCGAATTCCATCGCCGCCTGCGGCCGGCGGCGCACCACGCGGCGTTCGCCGGTTCGGCGGAACCCGCGTTTTTCATAATAGGCCATCAGCCGCACGCGCCCGTCGAGTACGCACAGTTCGATTTGGTCCGATCCGAATGTTTCCAGAGCGACCGTTTCGGCAGCCGCGATCAGTTCCGCGCCGAGCCCGCGCCGCCGGCAAACGGGATCGACGCCGAGCAGGCCAAGCGTGCTGCGGCCGCCCGCATTGCGGGTCACCAGAACGCAGCCCACGATCACGCCATCGTCGAGCGCGGCGAGCAGCCGGCTGCGGGGCGCGGCGATCAGCGCCTGAACCTCTTCGACCGAAACCTCTTCGTCGGGATGGAAAGGCGGCTTGCCGGACCAGCTCCGTTCTTCGTTGGCCAGCGCCTCCGTTACCAGCCGGTGCAGGCCGATTGCATGACCATCGCCGGCGGTCACGATTCTCACCTGGCCACGCGCGGCGGCTGACGCCACCGCGTGGTCCAACGCCACTTCATGCAACGGGAAACTCCGAGTCTTTCTGCCGGGTGGCCGGCGGCCTGGGGGGAGCTCCAGTTAGGTCCCAAGGGGTTTCCAGATGGTTAGCAATCGGTTCACTATGAACTGATCGCGCCCCGCCGCGGCTCGCTTCGTCGCATTTGAATCCAAGCCGATGCGCCCGCTCCGAACGGGCCACAGCGGAACCCGCGCGGCGACCGGCCGTTTCGCCGCCGCAAGCTAAGAAAGGCACGCCATGCTCGGTACGATCCTCATCGTCCTTTTAATATTGTTCCTAGTTGGCGCACTGCCGAACTGGGGCCATAGCCGCAATTGGGGCTATGCTCCGTCGGGCGGGCTTGGCCTCGTATTGGTGATCGTGCTGATATTGGTGCTGCTCGGACGAATTTGAGAATCAAGAAGGGGGCGGCGCGATGGCGCGATTTGTTTTGGGAATTGGTGCAGCGCTTGCGGCGGCCGGGCTGGCCGCGCCGGTCGCCGCGCAAAGCGTTGACGACGATGTTCGCTGCCTGTTGGCGAGCAACTTCTTCGCGCGCACTGAAAAGAACGCCCAGCAGAAGCAGATCGCCATGGCGTCCGCCGCTTTCTATCTGGGCCGCCTCGACGCGCGCATCTCCAACGAACAGCTCAACAGCGCAGCGATGGCGCAAGCCAAGACGATGACCAAGGATAGCCTGGGCCCGACCATGAACAGCTGCGCGAAGCGGCTGATTCAGAAAGGCATCGCGCAGCACAACCTCGGCGCTTCGTCGGCACCCCGTAAACCGGCCCCGCCCGCCAAGCCGAAATAGCGCGCACCAGCCCCCGCATATAATTCCCTATCTGTTGGATAGGTTTTATTTCTTTGCGGTGCGAGGCGCCTCGCTAAGACGAGCCCACAACAAGGGTTCGATATGGCAAGCCGCGCATTGCTGCCCACCGGCAGCTATTGGGACATAGACGAGATCGCGGCCGGGTTGCGCGACGCACGCCAGGCATGGCGCGACGCGCACCGCCGTAACGCCGAGCATGGCGCGGTCGGCTTCCCGTCGCGTTACGACCTGGAGAAGATCATGGCGTCGCTGTGCGGCGCGCTGTTTCCGCTTCGCCTAGGGCCGAGCTTCGTGCGGCTGGAGAATGAGGACGCATTCGTCGCCGAGACGCTGCAGACCGCGCTCAGCCGGATTTACGGCCAGATCAGGCTCGAGCTCGGTTACTCGCTGCGCGACAGCGCGCCCGAGCGGATCGATCAGGATGCGGCGCGGATCATCGGCCACTTCGCCACCGCGTTGCCCGATCTGCGCCGGCTGCTCGACACCGACGTCGAGGCGGCATTCGCCGGCGATCCCGCCGCACGCAGCGTCGACGAAGTCCTGATCTGCTATCCGTGCGTGCTGGCGATCATCCACCATCGCCTGGCGCACCTGCTCCACGGGCTCGGCGCGCCGCTGGTGGCGCGGATCATCGCCGAAATCGCCAATTCAAAGACCGGGATCGACATCCATCCCGGCGCACAGATCGGCCAGAGCTTCTTCATCGATCACGGCACCGGCGTGGTCATCGGCGAGACCGCAGTGATCGGCGATCGCGTGCGGCTCTACCAGGCGGTGACACTGGGCGCGCGCAGCTTTCCCTCGAACGACGATGGCGGGGTTCGGCGCGGCCTCGCCCGCCACCCGATCATCGAGGACGATGTCGTGATCTATGCCGGCGCGACCCTGCTCGGCCGGATCACCGTCGGACGCGGCTCCGTCATCGGCGGCAATGTCTGGCTGACCGAAAGCGTGCCGGCAGGAAGCTTCGTCGATCAGGCGCGCGTGCGACGCACGAGCGGCGCGCCGGACCTCGCGGAAACCAGCGAAACAGACGTGCAATCACTCAGGGGGCATTGAATGCGGAATCTCCTTATCGGCGCGCTCGCGCTGGCGGCGTCGTGGGCTCCGGCTGTGGCAGCCACCAGCCTGCTCAACGTCAGCTACGATCCGACGCGCGAGCTTTACCAGCAGATCAACCCGCTGTTCGAACAAGCGTGGAAGGCCAAAACCGGCCAGGATCTCGACATCAAGCAAAGCCATGGCGGATCGGGCGCACAAGCGCGCTCCGTGCTCGACGGCAATCAGGCGGACGTGGTGACGCTCGCGCTGGCCAACGACATCGATCAGCTCGCCGACAGAGGATTGATTTCGGCCGACTGGCAGAAGCGCCTGCCGCTCAATTCGACACCTTATTATTCGACGATTGTGTTCCTGGTGCGCCAAGGCAATCCCAAGGGCATCCATGACTGGAACGATGTCGTGAAGCCGGGCGTCGGCGTGATCACGCCCAACCCCAAGACCGGCGGCGCGCCACGCTGGACCTATCTCGCGGCATGGGGCTACGCCAGCAAGACCTATGGCCAGGACAAGGCGCGCGATTTCGTGCGGCGCCTCTACAAGAATGTGCTGGTGCTCGATTCCGGCGCGCGCGGATCGGCGACGACCTTCATCCAGCGCGGCCAGGGCGACGTGCTCCTGACCTGGGAGAATGAGGCCTTGCTCGCGGTCAAGCAGGCACCGCCGGGCGCCTATGAGGTCGTCTATCCGTCGGTGTCGATCCTCGCGGAGCCCTCGGTCGCATGGGTCGACAAAAATGTCGCGGCGCACGGCACCCAGGCAGCAGCTGAAGCCTATCTGCGCTTCCTCTACACGCCCGCCGCGCAGGACGTGATCGCGCGCAATTTCTACCGGCCGCGCAACGCCGCGGTGCTGCGCAAATATGCCGGCCAGTTCCACGACATAAAATTGTTCACGATCGACAAGAATTTCGGCGGCTGGAGGCGCGTCCAGGCCGCCCATTTCGCGGACGGTGGCGTCTACGACCAGATCGTTGCCGAAAACAACCGATAGGGATTTCCGGGAAGGGCTGAAGCGTCGTCCGATCGAGGAAGACCCACCGGCGGCGGGTCTTCCTCTCTCCTGCCGGCCCGACTAGACGGGCCGCATGTCCGCCTCGTCCCCCCTCTCCGCCTGGCGGCAGGAAGCCAGCGCGACCGCGCGTCTGGCCGGGCCGCTGGTGCTGACCAACCTGACCCAGGCGGCAATCCAGGGCACCGATGTCGTGCTGCTCGGCTGGCTCGGACCGCGCAGCCTGGCGGCGGGCGCGCTCGGATCGAACATCTACATCGCCTTCCTGATCTTCGGGATGGGGCTGGTGATGGCCGCGTCGCCGCTGATGAGCCGCAAGATTGGCGCGATGCCGCACAGCGTGCGTGACGTGCGCCGCACGGTCCGCCAGACGATGTGGGCGGCGGTGACGATCGCGATCCCCGTGATGCTGATCCTGTGGCATGCGGAACGGCTGCTGATCTTGCTCGGCCAGGATCCGGCGCTGGCGCACCAGGCCGCGCGGTTCGTGCGCGCGATCGAATGGGGGCTCATTCCCGCGCTCTTTTATCTGGTGTTGCGCAGCTATGTCGCGGCACTCGAGCAGCCGGCCTGGGCCTTGCTGATCGGCCTGTGCGGCGTCGTGTTCAACGCCTGCCTCAATTACAGCCTGATCTTCGGCAAGCTGGGGTTGCCGGCGATGGGAATTGTCGGCGCGGGTCTGGGCAGTTCGATCACGCAGACGATGATGTTCACCGGAATGGTGATTGTCGTGATGACGCAAAAGCGGTTCCGCCGTTACCGCCTGTTCGGACGCTTCTGGCGAGCGGATTGGGGTCGCTATGCGACTGTCTGGAAACTGGGCGCACCGATCGCAATGACGCTGGGGCTGGAGATCACGATCTTCAATGCCGCCGTTTTCCTGATGGGGATCGTCGGCACTGCGGCGCTGGCTGCGCACGCGGTTGCGATCCAGATCGCGAGCTTCACCTTCATGGTGCCGTTGGGCCTGTCGCAGGCGGCGACGGTACGCGTCGGCCTCGCGCTCGGGCGGCGCGACCGCGCGGGGATCACGCGCGCGGGCTGGACCGCCTGGATCATGGGCGTCGGCTTCATGACATTCACCGCCTGCCTGCTGTGGATAACGCCGCGGACATTCGTGAGCCTGTTCCTGGACACGCATTCGCCCGCCGATGCCGCGGTGGTGCAATTGGCCATATCCTTCCTCGCCATCGCCGCCATTTTCCAGATCGTCGATGGCGCGCAGGCGGTGGGCGCGGGCATGCTGCGTGGCCTGCACGACACCAAAATCCCGATGCTGTTCGCGGGGTTCGGCTATTGGGTGGTGGGACTGGGCGTGGCTTTGTGGCTCGGCTTCCACAGACATATGGGCGGGGTCGGCATCTGGATCGGACTGGCGAGCGGGCTGGCGGTGGTAGCGGTGCTGATGCTCGCGCGCTGGCTGCGGCGCGACGCGATCGGCCTGGCGCGGTTCGGCTGATGTCGAAGGCGACGCGCGCGACCGGGGCGCTCGCGGCGGCGGGCGCGGCCTTCACGGTCCACACTTACGATTACGATCCGAACGCGGACCGGATCGGGCTGCAGGCAGCCGACGCGCTGGGCGAGCCGCCGGAGCGCGTGCTCAAGACATTGATGGCCCTGGTCGACGGCAAACCGGTCTGCGCGATCCTGCCGTCCGATAGGGAGGTGGCAATGAAGAAGCTCGCCGCCGCGATCGGCGGCAAGGCGGCGGCGATGATGAAACCCGCCGATGCCGAACGCATGACCGGTTACAAGGTCGGCGGGATCAGCCCGTTCGGGCAGGCACGGCGTGTGCCGACGGTAATCGAGGCGGCGGCGCTGGATCAGCCATTTGTCTATATCAACGGCGGGCAGCGCGGATTGCAGGTCCGGATCGATCCGGCGGACGCCGCGCATATCCTGGACGCCCGCGTCGCCCCGATCAGCGCCGAGATGCGATCCGGTTAGACAGAGGAATTGCAAGGCTTTATTGGATTGCCCCAGGGTGAGGGCGTAGCTTTGGGTTCGGTTCTAGATTCGGGTAAAGACGGCATCGCGGTCGAACGTTTTTCAACCCACGGCATCGCGCCGCGCGACCGGCACGAAGCGTGGGCGAACCGGCATTGGCCGAGCATCGCGCCGCTGTATGAGACCACGCCGCTCGAAGCGTTCGACAATGCGATCGAGACGGTCGATCTGGGCCCGCTCAAGCTGTTTTATTCCCACATTTCGAGCCAGCGCTACGATCGCGGCGCGGAGATGTTGCGCTCCTATGACCCCGAAGCGCTCAATGTGCTGCTGATGTTCGAGGGGCATGCCAAGGGTGAAATGGGCGGCCGCGATTTCCATCATGCGCCAGGCACGGTGCTGATCGCCGATGTCGGCCAGACATCGCATCACATGTCCACCGCCAGCCGGACGGTGCGCATGGTTCTGCCGCGCGCGCAGGCACTAGAGATGGGCTTCGACATGCGGGCGATGCATGGATTGGTGCTGGATTCCCAAGCCGCGTCGCTGTTCGCGAGCCACCTGGCCCAATTACCCGGGCTGCTGCCCGAATTGAAGGCGGAAGACGGCCCACGCGTCGCGCGGACCGTGCTCGATCTGCTGACGCTGGCGGTGTCGGTGTCGGGGCGTATTATCCCGCCCGAGCCCGCGACGCGCCGTTCGATCGCGGCGTTGCGCGCGCGCGACGAGATCGAACGGCGGCTGGAATCGCCGTCGCTGGGGGTCGACGATCTGTGCCGTCGGCTGCAGATATCGCGCACCAGCCTGCAGCGGCTGTTCGAGCAGGAAGGCGGCGTCGGCACCTATATTCGAGGCCGGCGGCTGGAGGCGGCCCGGCGCGCGCTCGCCGATCCGCGCAATCCCGAGACGATCGCCATGCTCGCCGACCGGCTCGGCTTCAGCGACGCCGCGCACCTGAGCCGCCTGTTCCGGGCGCGCTATGGCAATACGCCGAGCGACTATCGAGCCGAAACAAACCTGCCGCGGCTCAGCTGACGCGCCCGCCCTGGGACAATCCGACAGGCAAATGAGACGCCCGTTCAAGTCGATCGGGCGCGACTGCCGCTAAAGCCGATCAAGGTCGCCGCGTTCCTGCGACCATCGCGAGATGGCGCGCCGGCTGCGGCTGCGCCCCTTCTTCCCTTTGGGGGGAGAGCGAGCGCCGTCCGTCCTGTGGGGAGATGGACGGCGTCTCTTCCAGGGTCGATCACCCAGATCTGAGCCCTGCATAGTTAGCGTGCGATCAAGCCTGCCCCTGAACCGCTTCGCAACGCGTGCGGGCGCAAGCGCGCGGATTAGAGGTGACGGGATGCGGGTAACAGCAACAGCGGCTTCGGGCCTGCGTTCGAGCATGGCGCGCTTCGACAGCAGCGCCGCCACGATCGCCAGCGGCGGCTTGACCGATCGGCCGGTGACCGAGGCGGGTGCGGTCGCGCCCGTCGCCGATGTCACCGACGCGCTCGAAAGCATGATGGAGGCCGGGCTTTCCTACCGCGCCAATGCCGCCGTGCTGCATACCGCCGACCAGATGATCGGATCGCTGATCGACCGCAGCGCCTGATCTGCCCGGATCAGCCGCCGTTGCGCCGATAATAAGCGACGTAAACCGATCGGCTCTTATCCGGCAGGCCGCCGAACTGGATCATTGCATCCTTGAGGCCGAGTTTCTCGACCCCGGTGCTGTTCGCCCAGGCCGGGTCCCGCATCTCTTCGCGCACCTGTTTGTAAAAACGGCGCTCGCCGCGATCATCGTTGCTCAGCGTGCCGTCGAGCAGAGGATCGGGCTTGGGCTGTTGCCAGATTTATCCATCCCGATTTTTTTGGGGATGGCGCCGAATATCAGGCTTTCATCAGGCGAAGATCAGCTTCGTGTCCTCGCCTCCGCACTCCGCGCAGGCCACATACATGGCACCGGTCCTGACCCGGCGGGCGCGCGGATTGGACCCCCTGCGCCCGAGCCTGGGGAGCATCGGAGACGGTGCTCCCCCTTTTCTGTTCGATCAGAGCTTAAGGCCAAGCGCGCGCCTTGCCTCGGCACGGCAATCATAGCGCACCGCCCGATTTACGCAGAAGTCGGGCCAGAGTCCGGTCTTGAGCCAGATGGCGGCGATACCCTGGCGCGCGGCGATGCGCATGAAGCGCGGTTCGGCCCGGAGCGGGGCCATGAAATCCTGGAACCAGATATTCTCGTCCTGGATATCCAATTGCGGCAGCGCGTTGGCGAGCGTGAAGGCGCCGTCGACATCGCCGAGTTGAACCAAATGCTGGATATCCTCGCGCTGGTCGTCGAGCGGGGCGGTGGCGGCCGCCGCGCGGAAGGCGGCGATGGCGCGGGCGACGGCCGGTGAACCAGGTGCGATCCTTGCCTCCAGGAACAGCCGCCAGTCCGCGATCGCGCGCGTAGAATAGAGCCGCGTCAGCGCAGGATCGTCGATCATGGCCAGAGCCTGCCGGGCATCGCCCACGCGCGCGCGCAACGTGAAGAGCCCCGCCGCGATCAGCGGATCGTGCGGCCAGAATTGCTGGGTCTTGCGCAGCAACGCCTCGCTATCGTCGGGATGACCATAGAAACCGAGCGCGCCGGACAGATTGTAGGTGAAGACGCGCCCGAAGGGATCAGTCGCGACGGCGCGGCGGGCATATTCCAGCGCCGCATGGCCGCGTCCGATCGCGCTGAAGGCGATCGCCGCATCATTGAAGAGTGGCGCGTGGACTGCGCCGGCCTTGAGCCCCTGGTCGATATAGACCTGGCGCCCAATCCAGTTGGCCATGCCGACCCTCGTGTGGGCCAGCGCGAAATAGGCCGCGCCTGCCCCCGGATTCAGCGCGAGCGCGCGATGCGCATAGTCGATCGCGTCGGCGATGCCGCGATCCCGATCGGCACCGTCCAGCGTGTTGGCATAGAGTGCGGTACGCGACGCAAGCTGCGCCCAGGCCGGCGCGAAATCGGGCCGCCGATCGACGACCTTGCGGAAGAGGGCGGCCGATTCCTGCCAATGTTCGTGCCGCTGCTCGCAGCCGGACAAATAGAGGCGCAAGGTCGGCAGATCGAGCGTCATACCACCGCCCTGCGCACCCAGCGCGCAGAGCAGCACGTCGGCGATCCGCGCTGCCACCTCCTGCCGCAAATCATCGACCTCCGCCACCGACCGCGCGAAATCGCTGGACCACAATATGGTGCGGTCACTCCCGACCAGGCGGATATTGACGTGGAGCAGACCGCCGCTGGTGCGCGCCTCGCCCGTGACCAACAGGTCGGCGGGCCGCGCGGGGACGGCAGGCTGGTCGCTGATGGCGAGCGTGGCGTCGTTTCCGACTACCACCCGGGCGAGGTCGGTCGACAAACCTTGACGGAAAAGCTGCGCGGCTCCGTCGTCGGCCCGCGCGTCGACCGCCTGAACCGTAACCGTTTTCTGCCGGTCGCCAGAGTTCCTTTCCCAGAGCAGCCAAGCTGCGCCGAGCAGCGCCACAGCGATCAGGCCGGCCGCGATCGCCATCCATGACCGGCTGCGCTGCCCGGGAACGAGTGCCGGCGAAGATGCGATGGCTGCGGGTGCAACCGGGACGGGAGCGGCGGCAGGCGGCGCATTGCGCGGCACCAAACGATAGCCGACCTTGGTGATCGTCTCGATCCGGAAACTATCGAGTCCGATCCCCTCCTGCACGCGCCGCAAGCGCGACAGGACGCGATTGATTGCATCTTCCCCGACGATCCTTCCATCCCAACAGGCTTCGGTCAGATCATCGCGGGTGAGGATGGCACCATCCGCCTGCGCCAGCGCGACCAGCACCTGCATCACCCGCGGCTCGAGCACTTCGCTGGCGTCATCGTCGCGCGCGACCTGACGGACACCTGGCCGCACGATCAGCGCGCCCAGGCGGAATTCCGGTACGCGTGCGAGTTCGATCCGATCGATCAACCGCCGGCTTCCCCAACGCCGAATCGGCGTGGCCGAACGGTGCCCGGCACGAGCTGCCGACGCAATCATCAAGGTTTGATCGGCACACCATCAGGTCCTCATCCTCTCGAAAAAGGCGCGCATCGGGGAAACCCAGCCATCCGCTGCGGACGCAACGGACGAACCATTCATCCGATTTTTCGAGAGAAGGAACTTCCATGCGCACCATCAAGAGCATCGGCCTCGCCGCCCTGATCCTCACTGCCGTGGCGCCCGCTTCG
>NZ_DATHFV010000036.1:0-7301 GCF_035317925.1 Sphingomonas sp. | reverse complement strand
GGCTCGACCATGACGTGGTCGCGCTCAGCGAGGTGCGCGTCGCCTTGTTTCCGCACACGGTGCTGCGCAAGCTGACCGAGACCGCGCCGCATCTGGCGCGCATGCTGTGGCTGCTGACCGTGATCGACGCCGCGATCCATCGCGAATGGATCGGCCGGCTCGGCCATTCGGCGGCGGTACGCATCGCCCATCTGCTGTGCGAACTGCATGCGCGCTTCGACGTGGTCGGACTGGCGACGCCCCAGGGGTTTCCGATCGATCTCACGCAGGCCGATTTCGGCGACATGACCGACCTGACGCCGGTCCACGTCAACCGCACGCTGCGTAAGCTACGGGAAGCCAATCTGGCGGTGGTGCGGGACGGCTATGCCGTGATCCCGGATCTGGTGCGGCTACAGGAGTTTGCCGGCTTCGATCCGACCTATCTCTATCTCGAGAACAGGCCGCGCTGAGTTTTGGAAGAGCCTGGAGCGGGTGAAGGGAATCGAACCCTCGTCGTAAGCTTGGGAAGCTTCTGCTCTGCCATTGAGCTACACCCGCGGCCCGATGTCGCCTGCCACAACCGCAATAGCGTGGTCAATCCGCTGACGCGCAGGTCGCCTGCGGTGCCGCGCACCGGTAGCGACATGCCATGATCGCACTGATCGGCCTGGCTGGCATGCTCGATGTCCTGCGGCAGGCGGATGCGCGGGTGGCGGCGGTCGCGTGGCGCCTGCAGACCGCCAATCTGAGCTTGTGCGCCGACCCGGCTGCGCTGGCGGGCTTTTCGGTCGAAACGCTGGATCAATATGCCGTGGCGGAACGCGCGGAAGCAGGCGCGCAATTCGGCCTGCGTGATCGGCCCCAGATCAGCGCGGTCGCGCCGGGCAGCGCCGCGGAAAAGGCCGGACTGCGCGCCGGCGACGAAATCGTCGCGGTGGACGATGTGCCCGTGCCGCCCGGGCAGGGCGGAAAACCGAGCTATGCGCGCACCGCCGCGGTCGAGGCGGCATTGGCGGCCGCGCTGGCCAAACCGCCGGTCAAGCTGACATTGGCCGCACGCACCGTCTATCTGACCGGCGATCGCGGTTGCCCGTCGGCCGTGCAACTGGTGCCGGGCGGGCGGTTCGATGCCAGCGCCGACGGTCACTACGTCCAGATTTCGGGCCCGATGTATGAATTTGCGGTCGGGGACGACGAACTCGCCTTCCTCATCGGGCACGAATTGGCGCATAATCTGGTTCCGGAGGCGAAGCGCGCCGCCAGCGGCAAGGCGCAGCGCGCGGCCGAACTGGCAGCGGACCGGTCCGCGATACGCATGATGGCGGGTGCGGGATATGACGTGAGCGTGGTCGTGCCATTCCTCGATCGTCTCAGGGGAAAGGCCCCCCTGTCCTGGCTCGACGGCACGCATCCCAGCTGGAGCACGCGTGTCGCCGCGGCCGCCGCGGCGGTGGCTTCGGTACGCGCCGGAATGCCTTGATCAGGGTTAACCCGTTGTTGCGGAACGTCCACGCTAACCGAACGTTACGACCCCAGCATAGGCACATGTTCCGATTTTGGACTTGTCCCACAGATAAAATTGTGCGACCGGCGTCCGGACTAATTTGAAGGCAGGGAACCTGATTCATGACCGTTTCTAAAGTGTTGCTTTCGGCCGTGATTGCCTTGACCCTGGTTCCCGCAGCGGCCCAGGCGGCGAGCACTGCCGCGTCCGCGCAGGCGCTGAGCCCGGCCGCGCGCTCTCTGTCGCTTTCCAGTTCGGTCCGCGTTGGCGCCAAGTCGGGCAAGAGCAGCCACGTTCTGGGCCTCGGCCTGCTGGCCTCGCTGTTGGTCGCCGCCGGTGCGGTTGCCGCTACGGTGGTCGTGGCCGATGCGGTCAGCAACAATTCGAGCGGCTGATCGGCTGCTGACATTCGCTGAGCGAGTGATATTGGAATAGCCGTCCCCCGGGGCGGCTATTTTCATATTGGGCTGGTTTCGCATGAGATTGGGCGCGACCGTTCGCCGCTTTGGCGGAGAGCGGATTTTCTGACAGGAAGATGATGTCCAGGGCCGCGCCAGGGCGCTTCACGATCATAGCCTATCTGCTGTTCCTGGGCGTGGTCGCGCTTACCGGCGGGTCTTCGCATTACGACGCGGCGAGCCAGCCGGTGGTTCGCCTTGCCGCGATCCTGCTGATCGGCGCCTTGGCGTTGCGGCGATCGGATCGGGATATTAGCTCCTATCGCCCGGCATTCTGGTTCCTGACCGCGCTGGCGCTCATAATATTCTTGCAGCTGGTGTCGCTGCCGCCGGGCCTGTGGACGGATCTGCCGGGGCGCGACCGCTATCTCGCGGCGGCGATCGCGGCGGGCGAGCCGCAGCCGTGGCGGCCGATCAACCTTATGCCCGATCGCGGTTGGAACGCCCTGTTCGCGCTGTTGCCGCCGATCGCGGCGCTGTTAGCGGTCAGTCGGGTGCGCACGCGCGACCAGATCGCAGTGATGGCTGCGTGGCTGCTGATCGTGGTGGCCAGCGCGGTGCTGGGGCTGGCACAGGTCTCCGCCGGCAGCGACGATACATTGCGCTTCTATGCCGCGCCGCCGACCACGTCGGCGGTGGGGTTGTTCGCCAATCGCAACCATCAGGCGCTGTTGATCTGTTGCGGCTTGCCCATGCTGGCGGTGTGGACGGATCTGATGCGCGCCGATCGCGCCACGGCCCGGCTGCACGGCGCGATCGCTATCGTCAGCGCCGCCTTCCTGCTGCTGGTGATCCCGACGACAGGGTCGCGCACCGGTCTTATGCTGCTCGCTCTCGCCTTGCCGTTTGCGATCGCTCTCGCATGGCCGGCCCTGAAGGCCGCGGTGGGCACGCTTTCGCGCCCTCGGCGGACTGTGGTGGTTGCCGCCGCACTGACCGCCTTGGCGGTCTTGATCGCGGTGGCGCTGACCTTTTCACGGGCTGAATCGGTGCAGCGGTTGTTCGCGATCGACCCCGTCGAAGATGCCCGCGTCAGGTTGCTGCGGCCGTTGATGGCCATGATCCACGGTTTTTTTCCGTTCGGCAGCGGCTTCGGATCGTTCGAGCCGGTCTATCTTGGGTTCGAACCGTTCGGGAATCTGGCCGTCACCATCATGAATCAAGCGCACGACGATTATCTCCAGCTTGCTCTGGAGGCGGGATTGCCGGGCCTGCTGCTGTTGATCGCATTCCTTGGCTGGTGGGGTTGGACGTCGCTCAGGCTTTGGCGACGCGCGGACGGGGAAGGCCGCTTACTGGGGCGGCTCGGATCGGTCGTGCTGCTGCTGATCATGGTCGCCAGCGCCACCGATTATCCGGTCCGCACGCCGCTGATGATGGTGCTCGCCGCGCAAAGCGCCGGCTGGATGCTGCTGCCGGCACGGCGGCGCACCGATCATGGCGAAATGCGGATCAAAACGGGCTGATCGGGGTCGTGGTGACGATCAGATTGGTGCGGGTTCATGGCTTTACCGTCTGCCGACTTGCACCTATGACGAGGGCACCGAGGGGATTTGCGGAAGAATGATGCGTCGTAATCTCGTTCTTTTCGCCGCGATCCTGCTCGGCGGATGCGGGGGGCAGCTGCCGTTGAAGAGCACCTCGCAATTGCAGGTGGTCAATGACACGGCATTGCCGGCACCGGTCCGTACCGATCTGGTCGCGCAGGGTCGCGACAGCCTGATCGGTCCGCTCGACACGATTGCGGTCGATGTCTTCAATGTCCCCGAACTGAGCCGCGAAGTTCAGGTCGATCCAGGCGGCAGCATTTCGCTGCCGCTGATCGGTACGGTCGATGCGCGCGGCAAGACCTCGGTCGAACTGGCGCGTGCGATCGAAGGCGCGCTGCGCAGCAATTATGTTCGCAATCCGGAGGTGACGGTCAACGTCAGGAACTCGGTCAGCCAGGTTGTCGCGGTCGACGGCCAGGTCGCCGAGCCCGGCCTCTATCCGGTCACCAACCAGATGACGCTGGGCCGCGCGATCGCGTCCGCCAAGGGCCTGAGCGAGTTCGCCAAGCTCGACGATGTCGTCATCCTGCGCACGGTCAACGGTCAGCGGATGGCGGGCCTTTATAATATGACCGCGATCCGGCGGGGCCTTTATGCCGATCCGGCGGTTTATCCGAACGACGTGATCGTGGTCGGCGATTCGCCGGCGCGGCGCCTGTTCAAGGATTTCGTGTCCGTGACGCCGTTGCTGGCGGCGCCGCTCATCGCGCTGATCCAGAAGTAAGGGAAAAGGCGTGAACTCTTCCCAACCGCTCCGTCTGATGGCCGCCGAACCGGTGGCGATCCATCGCCCGACCGCCGATGACGGGCAGATCCCCATGTTCCGGCAATATCTGCGGATCGCGACGCGCTGGCGCCTGGTGTTCGCCGGCTGCGTGCTCGGCTGCCTGATCGTCGCGCTGATCGTCACCCTGTTGATGACGCCGAAATATACGGCGACGACCACGATCGAAATCGCACGCGATTCCAACCGCATCGTCAACATCCAGGACGTGCAGCAGGATACCAGCGTCGCCGACCAGGAATTCTATCAGACCCAATATGGTCTGCTGCGGGCGCGCTCGCTCGCCGATCGCGTCGCCCAGCAACTCAGCTTCGCCGACGATCCGGCCTTCTTCAAGATGTTCCGCGTCAAGCTGCCGTCCGAGCTGGCCACGATGGGCGCCAACGGCCGCTACGCTCTGGCGGGGCATGACGCGCGTCAGCGCCGCGCGGCCGAAACTCTGCTCCTGCATCTCAGCGTCTCGCCGACGCGCCTGTCGCGTCTCACGGACATCGATTTCACCGCGCCCGATCCGGCATTGGCGGCGCGCGTCACCAATACCTGGTCGTCGAGCTTCATCCAGATGACGCTGGAACGGCGTTACCAGGCGACCGCTTATGCGCGCACCTTCCTCGAAAGCCGGCTCGAACAATTGCGCCGCAAGCTCGAGGAATCCGAACGCCAGCTGGTTGCCTATGCGACGGAACAGCAGATCATCAACCTGCCCGCCCAATCCGGTCAGGGCGAGAACCGCACGGTGGAGCGCTCGATCGTCGCCGACGATCTGGCCGCGCTCAACGGCCAATTGTCCCAGGCGACCGCCGATCGGGTCCAGGCACAAGCGCGCTACGACCAGACGCGCGGGGCCGGCGGCGACCAGAGCGAAGCGCTCGGCAACGTCGCGATCAACCAGTTGCGCGAGAAGCGCGCCGAGCTGGCTGCCGATTATCAGCGCCTGATGGTGCAGTTCGAGCCGGGCTATCCCGCGGCCAAGGCGGTCCAGTCGCAAATCGCGCAGCTCGACAAGAGCATCGCGCGCGAAGAAGCCCGCGTTTCCTCGTCGATCGGCGCCGATTATCGCGCCGCACAGCAGCGCGAGAGCGGGCTGAAAAGCCGGGTGGATACGCTCAAGTCCAGCCTGCTCGATCTGCGCCGCCGCAGCATCCAATATGCGATCTATCAGCGCGACGTGGACACCAACCGCCAACTCTATGATGGCCTGCTTCAGCGCTACAAGGAGATCGGTGTCGCCGGCGGCGTCGGCGTGAACAATGTTTCGATCGTCGACCTGGCCGACGTACCGCAGAAACCCTCGTCGCCGCGTCTTGGCCTCAACCTTCTTCTCGGCATGCTCGCCGGCATCGCGCTCGGTATCTTGGTGGTGATCATCCTCGAGCAGAGCGACGAATCGATCGCCGACCCGGCCGAGGTCAGCCATCTGCTCGGCGTGCCGCTGATCGGATCGGTGCCGATGACGGTCGGCCAGACGCCGATGGATGCCTTGCAGGATCGCAAATCGGAGCTGGTCGACGCCTATCTGGCGGTTCAGACCAACCTCGAATTCTCGACCGAGCATGGCGTGCCGCGTTCGATGTCGATCACCAGCACGCGGCCGGGCGAAGGCAAATCGACGACCGCGTTTGCGCTGGCGCTGATGCTGGCGCGGTCGCGCAAGTCGGTGGTGCTGATCGATGGCGACATGCGCTCGCCATCGGTGCACACTTTGGTCGGCACCACGCACAGCACGGGCCTCAGCAACTATCTGGCCGGCAATGACGATCTCGACAGCCTGCTGGTCCACACCGAGCAGGGCCTGACGGTGATGACCGCAGGCCCGATCCCGCCCAACGCCGCCGAGCTTCTGACCGGCGATCGCCTGCCCAAGCTGATCGAGACGCTGCTGCAGACGTACAATCACGTCGTGATCGATACGCCGCCGGTGATGGGCCTGGCCGACGCGCCGCTGATCGGCAGCCGCGTCGAAGCGGTCGTATTCGCGGTCGAGGCGCACGGCATTCGCGCCAGCATGGCGCGCACCGCGCTCGGCCGTCTCGCCAGCGCCAGCGCGCGCGTGATCGGTGGCGTGCTCGTCAAGTTCGAAGCGCAGCGCGCGCATTTCGGCTACGGCTATGATTACGGTTATGGCTATGGCCACGAGCGCAAGTCGCGGAATCGTTGAGGCTTCCGATCCGGCAAGCCGCCTAAAGCGGGTTCTGCTGCTTCTGGCATTGGGCGCGGTCGCGGTCGCGATGTTGCGCCAAAGCTTGGCCGATGTGGTGCGCCCCGTCGATCCGGCGCTCGCGCTGCGCCTGGATCCCGACAATGCCGACGTAGCGGCATCGCGTGCCGAGCAGTTGCTTCGCCTCGATCCGTCCAATCGCGCCGAAGCGGAGAGGCTCGCGCGCCGCGCGCTTCGCCGGTCCCCGGTCTCGGCCGCGGGCGCGCGCATGCTCGCGACCGCACGGGACGTTGCCGGCGATCCGCGCATGGCGCGCGGATTGATGGTCTATTCGGAAAGCCAGTCGCGCCGCGATTTGCCCACGCAAGTGTGGCTGATCCAGGAAGCCGTCGACCATGACGACATTCCCCGCGCGCTTCATCATTATGACATCGCCCTGCGTTCTTCGGAGGCGACCAAGCCGTTCCTGTTTCCGGTACTGGTCAAGGCGATCGGACAGCCGCCGGTGGTCACAGGCCTGATCGACACGCTCGTCGCGCGTCCGCTCTGGGCGGCGCCGTTCCTGGAACTGGCCGCGCGTGATGCCCAGGATCTCGACGGCCTCGCACGGCTGCTGGGGGGCCTGGCAGGGCGAGGCTATCCCATGCCGACTGCGGTGGCGGGGGAAGCGAGCGCGCGGATGGTCAACGCCGGGCGCTATGAATCGGCGTGGCTGGTGTATGCGGCCAGCCACGGCCATCCCGCACCGGCGCTCGTGCGCGATCCCGGCTTCGCGCATATCGAAGCCGTCGGCGCCGGCCCCTTCGAATGGATGATCCTCACCGGCAACGGCCTCAGCGCCCAGACCAGCCGTTATGGCGCACGG
>NZ_DATHFV010000035.1:0-11150 GCF_035317925.1 Sphingomonas sp. | reverse complement strand
CAGGGCATCGTAGGTGACCGTCGACACGCCCGCCGGCGGCGGTGGCGGGGCGGCGTAAGGGCGCCGCGCGAGATCGAGCGCATGCGCCTGCAATTTCGCCCAGGAGAAAGGCTGCGCCGCGGTCGCGCCGCGGGCGGGAAGGGCGAGGGCGGCGGTCAACGCGGTCGCGCCAAGCAGCGCCTCGCGGCGGGAAACGATGGGGCTCGTCATGATTCGACGGTAGGAAAGCCTTAGGGGCGGGTCTAGGTTCCGCTTATGAAACGACTGATCCTTGCGCTGAGCGCATGGCTGATGGCGGTACCCGCCTGCGCGGCCGATCTGATCGCCTTCTGGAACGTGCCCGAACATGGCGGCAACAGCTTCAACGGCAAACCGCCGAGCGAGGCCTATTTCCGCGCGCTGCGCGGCTATGGCGCGACCTGGGTCAGGCTTACGCCGAGCAAATGGAAGGGCGAAGGGCGCGACTTCCTGATCGGCGATGCGGATCATTATGCCGGCATCCCGCCGCAGGACCTGAAGCTGCTGGTCGCGGCGCTCGATCGCGCGCAGGCGGCGGGCCTCAAGGTGGTGGTCACGCCCTTGTCGCTGCCGGGCGCGCGCTGGTCGCAGCAGAACGGCAACAAGACCGATGGGCGGCTGTGGCGCGACAAGGATTATTGGGCGCAATCGGCGGCCTTCTGGCGCGACTTGGCGCAGGCGCTCAAGGATCATCCGGCGGTCGCGGGCTACAACATCGTCAACGAGCCGATCCCCGAGAAGGATAATGGCCTCAAGGAACATAGCGATCTGGCGGAGGCGCGCGCCTGGTATCGGGCGCATCAGGGCAGCGCCGCCGACCTGCGCGCTTTCTATGCGACCGTGATCCTGGCGATCCGCGCGGTCGATCCGAAGACGCCGATCATGCTCGACATGGGCTGGTATGCGGCGGCCGACGCCTTCACCTGGGACAAATTGCCCGACGATCGGCTGCTCTACGCCTTCCACATGTACGAACCCTACGACCTGACCAGCCTGCCCAATATCCGCCGTACCCCGCCTTTGCCGTTCCCGGGCAAGACCGCTTATGGCGACTATTGGGACACCACGCGGCTCGATGTCTATCTCCAGCAGCCGGTCGATTGGGCCAGGGCACAGGGCGTCCCGGCCAATCGCATCGTCGCCGCGGAATTTGGCTGCGGACGGCGCCTGCCGATGTGTCCGATCTATCTGGAAGACGTGCTGGCCGCGCTCGATCGCAACCATCTCCACTGGGCCTTTTACGGCTTCCGCGAAGATGAATGGGACGCGATGGATTACGAGCTCGGCGCAGGCCCGCCGCCGCCCCGTTATTGGGACCAGATCAAGACCGATGGCGACGCGGTGAAGCGCGGGCCGAACCCGGTGTTCGATCCCATCAGCCGCCGGCTCGCGGCGAGCAAGCCCGCCGGCTGATCAATCGCGCTGGCCTTCGCGCGCATTTCATATAAAAAATGAATTTCGTTAAGGACTGCTCGCGTTCGACGGGCACCGGCGGAGGGGCGAATGATCGAGCGAAACCTTGTCGCGCGCGGCGCATCGCCGTTCCTGTCGGCTTTGGCCGCGCTCTGCCTATCGGTCGTCCCGGCCCACGCCGCCGCCGTGCCTGCACCCTGCCTCAAGACCAAATGCGCCTTCCTCGACGCGCGGCTTAGCGCGGATGCGCGCGCCCGTGACCTGCTCGGCCGGATGACGCTGGCGGAGAAGGCGCGCCAGCTCGATATGTATTCGGGCCTGGACGACCTGACCGGCGCCAACAATGACCGCCCCGCCGATCCCAGGACCGGAGTCCGGCCGGAAGGGCGGTTCGACCCGGCGATCGCGGAAAAGGCGCTCGGCCACCTCGGCGCGGGCTCGATCCACGACGTCTATCCCAGCCCGCAGCTCTACAATGCGATCCAGGCCTGGGTGATCCGTTCGAGCCGGCTCGGCATCCCCGCGCTCTTCATCGAGGAAGGTCTGCACGGTTACATGACGCATGGGGAGACGATCTTCCCGCAAAGCGTCAATCTCGCCGCAACCTGGAATACGGACCTGGCGCAACAGACCGGCGCCGCGATTGCGGCCGAGGCGCGCGCCACTGGCGTGGACATGCTGCTCGGCCCGGTGCTGGACGTCGCGCGCGATCCGCGCTGGGGGCGGGTCGAGGAGGATTTCGGCGAGGATCCTTTCCTGACCGGGCAGCTGGGGCTGGCTTATGTCCGGGGTATGCAGGGGGCTTCGCTCGCGAGCGACCGCAACGTGATCGCCGAGCCCAAGCATTTCGCCGGGCACGGATCGCCCGAAAGCGGGCTCAACACCGCGCCGGTTCATGCCGGCGAGCGCGAGATGCGCAGCGTCATGCTCAAATCGTTCGAGCCGGCGTTCCGCGAGGGCGGGGCGATGGCGACGATGGCCGCCTATCACGATATCGATGGTCTGCCGGTCACGGCCGACCCCTGGCTGTTCAACCACGTGCTGCGCGGCGAATGGGGTTTCCGGGGCTTCGTGCTGTCGGACCTTGGCGCGATCCGGCGGCTCTACGACACGCACCATGTCGCCGACAGCCCGGCCGCTGCGGTGCAACTGGCGCTGCGGTCGGGTGTGGACATGCAGTTTTACGATTTCCCGCATGCCGTCTTCCAGGATGCTTTGATCGACGGCGTGCGGAGCGGGAAGGTGTCACAGGCCACGCTCGACGCTGCCGTGCTGCGCGTCCTGCGCGCCAAATTCATGCTCGGCCTGTTCGATCGTCCGTTCGTCGACGAGAAACTGGACGCCACGGTCCGACGTGCGCCCGCGCATCTCGCGCTGTCGTTGGAGGTTGCGCGCCAGTCGATCACCTTGCTCAAGAATGACGGCGGCCTGTTGCCGCTGCGCAAGGATCTGAAGCGCATCGCGGTGATCGGCCCCAATGCCGAACTGGCCCGGCTCGGCGATTATGTCAGCGCGACCGTGCCTGAGAGTGCCGATTTCGGGATGCTGGCGCAGATCCGCAAACTGGTCTCGCCGCAAACCAAGGTCGATTTCGCGAACGGCGACGCGATCGATCAGGCGGTCGCGCTGGCGAAGGATGCCGATGTCGCGATCCTCGCGCTGGGAGAGAATGCCGAGGTTTCGGGCGAGAATCACGACCGGTCGGAGCTCGGCCTGCCCGGACGCCAGCAGGCGCTGCTGGAGGCGGTCGCGGCGACGGGCAAACCGGTCATAATCGTGCTGCAGAACGGCCGCGCGCTCACCATCCCCTGGGTGGCCGAGCATGTGCCCGCGATCGTCGAGGCCTGGTATCCCGGCGAGTTTGGCGGCCGCGCCATCGCCGAGGTCTTGTTCGGCGACGTGAATCCCGCCGGCCGGCTGCCCGTCTCTTTCCCGCGCAGCGTCGGCCAACTCCCCGTTTTCTATAATCACTTTCCGTCGAAGGACCGGGATTATGGCGACGGCGGCGGCAAGCCGCTCTTCGTGTTCGGCTATGGGCTGAGCCTCACGAGCTTCAAATATGCCGGCCTGTCGGTCTCGACGCCGGCGAAGGGCGACCTGGCCGTCTCGTTCGACCTCACCAATGTGGGTGCGCGTGCGGGCGATGAGGTCGCGCAACTCTATGTCCGCCAGACCACAGCCAGCGTGGCGACGCCGGAAAAATCACTTAAAGGCTTCGTCCGCGTCCATCTCGCGCCGGGCGAGACGCGCCGGATCACGATCCCGCTAAAGCGGTCCGAACTCGCCATCTGGGGTGCGGACCGCGCATGGCGGGTCGAGCCGGGCGACTATAAACTGACGGTCGGCGGAAGCTCCGCCGCCGACCTGGGTACGACCGTCATGCTCAGATAAAGGATCAGTCGCGTTCGACGCAGAGCGCGATGCCCATGCCGCCGCCGATGCAGAGCGTGGCGAGGCCCTTCTTGGCGTCACGGCGCTGCATTTCGTGGAGCAGGGTGGTCAGGATGCGCGCGCCCGACGCGCCGATCGGATGGCCGATCGCGATCGCGCCGCCATTGACGTTGACCCTGGACGCGTCCCAGCCAAGTTCCTTGCCGACCGCCAGCGCCTGTGCGGCGAAGGCCTCGTTCGCCTCGATCAGGTCGAGATCCTTGAATTCCCAGCCGGCCTTCTTGAGCGCCTTCTGCGTGGCGGTGACCGGGCCGATGCCCATGATCGAGGGATCGACGCCGGTCGACGCCCAGCTCTTGATACGCGCCAGCACGGGCGAGCCGCGCCTGGCGGCCTCGTCCGACGACATCACGATGATCGCGGCGGCGCCATCGTTCAGGCCCGAGCTATTGGCGGCGGTGACGGTGCCTTCCTTTTTGAAGGCGGGGCGCAGGCTGGCGAGGCTGGCGACGACCACGCCCTCGCGGATGAACTCGTCCTGGTCGACGATCGTGTCGCCCTTGCGGCCCTTGATCGTGACCGGCGCGATCTCGTCGATGAACTTGCCGTCGCGGCGCGCGGCCTCGGCCTTGTTCTGGCTGGCGGTGGCGAAGTGATCCTGCTCTTCGCGCGTGATCTGATATTTCTCCGCCAGATTCTCGGCGGTGATGCCCATGTGATAGCCGTTGAAGACGTCGGTCAGGCCGTCCTTGATCATCGTGTCGATGAGGGAAAGGTCGCCCATCTTCTGCCCGGCGCGGATCGCCTGGGCGTGTGGGCTCATCGACATATTCTCCTGGCCGCCGGCGACGATGATCGTCGCGTCGCCCGCCAGGATCGATTGCGCCGCGACCGCGACCGAACGCAGCCCTGAACCGCACACCTGCTGCACGCTCCACGCCGGCACCTCCTTGGGGATGCCAGCCGCCATCGCTGCCTGTCGCGCCGGGTTCTGACCCTGGCCCGCGGTCAGCACCTGGCCGAGCACGACCTCATCGACATCCGCCGGATCGACGCCCGCCTGCAGCAGCGCCGCTTCGATCGCGATACGCCCGAGCTCGTGCGCGGGCGTATTCGCGAAATGGCCGAGGAAGCTGCCGACCGGGGTGCGCTTGGCGGCGGTGATGACGACGTCGGTCATGAAGGCTCCTGTGTATTGCTTCTGGGTGCGCCTAGCCCCCGGATGTTGCGCGGGAAAGCCACAAGGACAGTGGCTCCCATAAGTTCGTCTTCGCGCGGCCGCCGACGATCATCCCGACATGGCCGAGCGCGAGATCGATCCGCTCGCCGACGCCGGGTGTGGTGGCCGCGGGCACGATATGGTCGGTGGTCGAGGCGATCTCAAGCACGGGCATCGCTAGTTTGGCCGGATCGATGATCGTACCGGCCACGCGCCACGTGCCCTTGCCCGGCCTGTCCCCGGCGAACAGATCGAGAAACAGCTCGCGCGCCGCGCCGCGGGTGAGGGGCGGGCCGTCATTGGCCCAATCCTCCAGCCGGACGAACGCCTGCGATTGCGGATCGTCAGGGTCGCGACTGCCATGCGCTTCATATTTGGTGACGGTGCGTTCGGGGTCGAGCCGCCAGAAGGCCGCCTGCAATATCTCCATCGGCAACACGCCAAGCGTAGCCGTCGCCGGTTCGGCGGTGCGCCACAGATCGGCGAGCGCATCGCGCGTGCTGTCGGGATAATCGCCGAACCGCCACGGCGTCGCGATCAAAGCGAGCGCGGTCACCGGCCGCAGCGCGGCGGCGGCGATCGCCATCGTCCCGCCCAGGCAATAGCCGACCAGAGCAACCGGCTCGCCGATCGCGTCGATCAGCGGCAGCAGCATGGTTTCGATATGGCCGGCGACGGTCAGGTCATTCTCGGCCGCGTCGGGGCTGCCCCAATCGATCAGCAGCGGCCTGACGCCCCGCGTCGCCAGCCAGCGCAGCAGCGAGCGTTCGCCATCGATGTCGAGTACGTCGGGCGGATTGATCAGCGACGGCACGAACAGGATCGCCGGTCCCGCGCCGCCATAATCGCGCACCGACGCGCGGCCCGCACGCGCCAAAACCGGCATCGGCACGGGCGCTGCAGTGCGGTCGGCCTGCTGATAAAGCCGCAATCCCTTCAATGCTGCAGCGGTGCGGTCGGGCTGACCTGTGGTTTCGCTGCGCAACATACTCAGAAAAAGCGGGAGCGGGCGCGGCCTGTGTTGCGCTGCGTCAAGAATCGATGCTACGGGATTGTCACAAATAGGAGGTGGTTGGGGCATGGCGAAATCGTCCGACAATTCGGGTACGGTGATCATCAAGAAGTACGCCAACCGCCGGCTCTACAATACCGAGTCTTCGAGCTACATCACGCTTGAGCACCTCGCCCAGATGACGCGCGACGGGCGCGACTTCAAGGTGATCGACGCCAAGACCGAAGAAGATATCACCCACAACATCCTCACCCAGATCATCATGGAGGAGGAAAGCCACGGCCAGACGATGCTGCCGGTCAGCTTCCTGCGCCAGCTGATCTCGCTCTACGGCGATTCGATGCAGGCGATGGTGCCGCAATATCTGGAAGCGTCGATGGACGCCTTCCGCAAGAATCAGAACCAGTTCCGCCAGGCGCTGGAAGGCGCGTTCGCGGGCGGTCCGCTGGCCGAGATCACCAAGCGCAACCTCGACATGTTCGAGGCCGCCGCCGCAGCGTTCAAGACGACCGGCGTCGTCGGTGGCGCTGCGCCGGGTGCGGCGACGTCCACATCCAAGGACGACGATATCGCCGCGCTCAAGGAGCAGCTGGCGGGATTGCAGGACAAGCTCAACAAGCTCGGCAGCTAGCGCGCCCGGCAGGGCGGCGTTAACCATCATGCCTCCATAGCGCTATGCGCAAACGGGGGGCGGATGAGCGGCAGCGAAAATCCTAAGAGCGGGGCAGGTGGGCTGTCGTTACCGGCGCGGCTCGCCTGCGTCGCGTTCCTGCTCTATTTTGCCGCCGCGGCCATATCCGCCAATATCGGGCGGTTTAGCGACCTCACCGCCTGGCTCCTCTTCGCGCAGGATCGCTGGCTGCTGCTGGCCGAGGCACTGATCCTGGCGGGCAGTGCGATCGGACTCGGCCCCGGCCGGCGGCCGATCATCCTGTCCGGTCGTACCTGTCTCCTGCTCGCACTGGCGGTGATCCCGCTCTGCTATCTCGGTCATGCCTGGGCTTTGTGCGGCTACGACATGAGCCGCGACGAACAGATGGCGGTGTTCGATTCGCAGATCTTCGCGCGGTGGCAATTGGTGCAGCCTTTGCCCGCGCCATGGCAGCTCCACATTGCCGCGCTGGACGACCTGTATGTGCTGCCGGCGGCCCACCCCGTGGCTTGGGTATCGGCCTATCTGCCTATCAATGCCGCTTTACGCGCCCTGACCGGCATGGTGGTCGACCCCGACTGGACCGGCCCCCTGCTGACCGCCCTCGGTGGCATCGCTTTGTGGAAATGTGCGCGTCGGCTCTGGCCGGAGGACGGGGAGGCGGCGACGTTGGCGCTGCTGCTCTATCTCTCATCCGGGCAGGTCCTGTTCGCGGGCATGACGGCTTATGCCATGTCCGCACACCTCACTTTGAACCTGCTCTGGCTCTGGCTGTTCCTGATGGACCGCAGGGGAAGCGATATCGCGGCGCTGGCGGTCGGGGCGCTCGCGACAGGCTTGCACGAGCCGCTTTTCCACCCGCTGTTCGTCGCCCCCTTCATCTTCCTGCTGATCGGCCGTCGGGCGTGGGGGCGGGCGGCGTTGTTCACGCTCGCCTATACGGGAATCGGGCTTTTCTGGCTCGCCTGGCCGAGCTGGATATATGGGATGATCGAAGGCGGGCATCCCGCGGCCAAACCGATGGGCGCAGACTTCTGGACGCGGCTCGTTTGGGTGCTGACCAGGCCTTCGGTGCCGCGCACCATCTTCATGAGCGCCAACCTGCTGCGGTTCGCCGCCTGGCAGCCGATCCTGCTGCTGCCGCTGTTCGCGATCGGGCTGGCTACGGCCAGGCGCAACGGCATGGCGATCGCCCTGGCCGCCGCGGCCATTTTGCCGGTGATTGCGGCGGGAATTCTGATGCCCGATCAGGGGCAGGGGTTCGGCTACCGCTATGTTCACGGCGCGATTGGCGCCGTCATTCTGGTTGTCATATATGGCTGGCACGATGCCGTCAGCCGCGATGCCAGATGGCGCCCTTTGGTGGTGCGATGCCTGGCGGGAGGTCTGCTGATCCTGCTGCCGGCGCAGATGGCCATGACGCATGTTTATTATGCGAGCTTCGCCGCGGTCGACCGGCGCATCGCGGCAAGTGGGACGGACTACTTCATCATCGGCAATGACGATGCGCCTCTGTCCAATGCCTTCGTAGTGAATCGGGCCGATCTCTCCAACCGTCCGCTGCGCCTGTTCGGCGATCGTGTGGATGCGGATCTGACAAACCTTATGTGTAAGCGAGGCGCAGCCGTCGGTATGGCCACGAGCGCGCTCTACGCGCCGGTCAATCACTATTTCCGTGACGGCATCGCCAGCCTGTCGGCGGATCGTCGGCTCAAGAAGTTGGGACCGCAATTGGCGGCGGCCGGCTGCCGGGTCGTGCCGTTAAATGGGGACTGAGCCGCTGGAACTTGGTTAACCATTCCTAAGAATTCTTGTGCGAGGGGTCATCTCACGGCGTTTCGGCCTTTTGAGGACCCCGCATGGCGCAAAGCCTGACATATGACACGCTTGAGCGGCTGTCGGTCGGGCGACCGGTCGATCGGCTTGGCTTCATCGCCGAGCTGTGCCGCGGCAAGCGCGTGCTCGATGTCGGGTGCCTGGACGAGACCGCGATCGATAAGCACCACACCGAAAGCTGGCTGCACGGGCGCATCAGCGCGGTCGCGGAACGGGTGATCGGTATCGACAGCTCGGCCAATATCCCCAGCAACGGGTTACAGACCGGGCCGCGTTCGATCATCGTGCGGGGCGATGGGATCGACCCGGCGGTGCCGCAATTGCACGATATGGAGGTGGACAAGATCGTCGCGGGCGAGTTCATCGAGCATATCGACGAACCGCTTCTGTTCTTCCGCAATATTAAGCGGCGTTTTCCTGGCCGCGAACTCGTCGTGTCGACGCCCAACGGGACGTCGCTGGCGAACATGCTGCTCGGTCTGATCGGTCGCGAGGCGCAGCACCCCGACCATGTCCACGTCTTCACCTACAAGGTGCTGAACACCTTGTGCCTGCGCGCCGGGTTCGAGGATTGGGAGATCGTCCCCTATCATTTTTACGCGACCGAGATGAAGCTGCGCTCGCGCGGGTTCACACGCTTCGCCGCTGGTGCCGCCGAACGTGCGATCCGTATCATCGAGCGCTTCTGCCCGCTGCTTTGCTTCGGCTATGTGGTGCGGGTGCAATTGTGAAACATGGCGTTCCGCGACCCTCGGCTGTGATCAAGGGGCTGGCCGACCTTGCGATGCGCCTCGACAACCGCCTGCGCACCACGGTGCTGAAGCTGACCGGCGAAAAGCTTTACCGCAATCCGCATCTTTATGAGCGGAACGGCGACTAAGGCGTCAACGGACGAGGCGACGCATGATGGCGAGCCGCGCGCTCAGGTAGTTATAGACCAGCAGCACGACCGTCGCGATCGGCGCGGCGGCCAGCATCGATACGTGAAGCACGTCGCAGAGCAGGGCCAGGACGGCATAGGCCGCGGGTATCCCGAGCGCGACGCCGGCCATGAAGCGCGCATAACTGCGCCAGCCCGGCGCCTGCCGGAAGGTGAAATGGACATGCGCAACATAGCCCGCCGTCCCGATCACCAGGAAAGACAGCAACGTCAGTTCGAGGATGCCAAGCCCGGCGCGTGCGCCCCCGATCAGCAAGGCGTTGTTGGCCAGCGCGCAGACGCCGCCGCTGATCAGGTAGCGTGCAGGCTGCCTGCCGCCGTCCGGGATCAGCGGGCGCATATCTTCATCGCATAATTGTTGAACCAGGGCGCGATGGTCTGTTCCGCGGATACGCAATCCGCACCGAAGACGCCGGCCAGCAGGTGCCGTGCCTCGGTCCGCGTCAGGTAGGCGATCCGGTCCCCGGTCAGCCAGCGGTCGGCAGCATACCCCAGATAATAGATCGGCGCCCAATTGCGGTGCCAGTCCTTGAAGGCGAGCACGCCGCCCGGCGCGAGCAAGGTGCGGACGGCGGCAAGAAAGGAGCCGCGCGCTTCGTGCGGAATATGGTGCAACACGTCCGTGACGATGATCAAATCATAAGCGCCGGGGCATTCCTGCGCCAGATCCTCGGCAGTGACGACGCGGAAATGCACGCGATCGGGCGGATCCTGATAGAGGCGCCCGACATGCGAGGCGATGTCGACCGCATCGATCGCGGCATCGGGATAAGCGGCCACGAGCCGGATCGTGCTACACCCTTCGCCGCAGCCGAGCTCGAGGATCCGCCGTGGCCGGGGCGCCCATGTGCCGATCGTGCGCGTCCAGTGATCGAGGCTCATGAACATGCCGCGCCACAGATCGGCGATCAGCCGCTCGTGACGGCCGAACAGCTTCCGGACCTTGCTGCCGATCGCCATTCACAGATCGCCGGTAAGCGCCAGCCGCAGACGCGGAAGCACCCGGTCGATGATCCGCGATTGCCGCACATAGCGCATGACCTCGACCGGCCCGAGGCACAGCAACCGCATCGCCGCATTGGCGAGCGCTCCCTTATGACCGCAAGACGCGTCGGCCAGCGCGCAATTCACCTCGATTGAAGCGCGCGCCCGGCGTTCGATGCGTCTACGCGAGTGCGCGGGCGCCCGATAAAGATGACGCTCGAGAACCTGTTCCAGCTGTGGGCGCAGGCTACCGGGCCGCCGGCTGCCCGTCATCGTCAGCGATCCGCGATGAAGACGGAAGGCCGTGGTCGTCTCACTACGGACGGCGACGCGCCCCTCTGCCGCGAGCTTCAGATATATGTCCCAATCGGCGGTAAACCATAAATCCTCGTCCATACCGCCGGCGGCCAGCCATGCGTCCCGCCGTGCGACGGGGGAGGGGATGGCAATGCTGCTCTGGACCAGCAAGGTCGAAAGGAAATCGTCTGTGGAGACCAGGCCCGGCCGGAATGGCAGGTTCCAATGGCCCATCATATGGCCGTCCGGATGGGCGAACCGCGATGGAGCCACCGACAAGACCACATCGGGATTGCCCGCGATTGCGCGTCGGATGGCGGCGAGATGGCCCGGCAACCACAGATCGTCTTGATGAAGCATCGCGACATGTTCCGCGCGCGCTTCACGC
>NZ_DATHFV010000034.1:0-19140 GCF_035317925.1 Sphingomonas sp. | reverse complement strand
CGACCGGCGAACGGCTGCGCGTGCTGCGGCTCAGCGACGGTACGACGGCGATGGCCTATGCGATCGATCAGGTGATGGACGTGGTCGAAATGCAAAGCGAGATGGCGCCGACTTCGACGCCCGGTCCGGTCGCGGGGGTGGTGCTGCACGAAGGCAGCCCGGTCGAGATCCTCGATCCCTATTGGCTGTTCACCAATGCGATCACGCCCGCCAACGACGATTCGCCGATCTGCCTGGTGGCGGACTCCGAAGATCCCTGGGCGCGCGAGGTGCTCGCGCCTTTGCTCGGCCAGGCCGGCTATCGCGTCTTGTTCGCGGGCGAGCCCAATGAGGATCGGATTTCGGTGATCGTGACCAGCGGCGGCAGCGCGCCCGACGGTGTCGATGCGCCCGTAGTGCGACTACGCGGCACGCCTGACGGTACCGGCGACGAAAGCATCTACCGCTATGACCGCGACGGTCTGCTGCGCGCGTTGAGCCAGCATGTCGCAGGGGGGAAGTAAGATGGCGCTTTATCTGATCGCGCGGATCGCGGACGAGACGATCGCCTTGCCCGCCACCGAAATCGGATCGGTGGTCGAGGTCGACCAGATCGCCGCCGTGCCGCGCGTGCCCGGCCACGTCGCCGGCCTGTTCGCGCTGCGCAGCCGCGTGCTGACCGTGATCGACACCCGCGCCTCGCTCGAACTGGGCGCGATCGACCGCGCATCGGGCATGACCGCGGTCATCGTCGAATGCGAAGGCCATAGCTATGCCTTGCTGGTCGACGAGGTCGAGGATGTGATCGAAGGCGGCCAGGCCGAACCCTGTCCCGCTTTGCTGCCGTCGTCGTGGCGCCGCGCCGCCCGAGGCACGATCCGCCGCGGCGACGATGCGATCCTGCTGATCGATCCCGCGACCCTGGTGGCGGGACCCGAGCCGCTCGCGGCCTGATATTTTCTCGCTCGCGGGAAGCTGCACCCCAACAAATCGTTTCGGTCGTTAACGCGATGCTTACCCCCGTCGCCTAAGCCCCTGTTTGACAACGCTATGGCGAGGACGACGAACCCATGAAGAGCTGCTTGGTAGTCGATGACTCCAAGGTTATCCGCAAAGTTGCGCGGCATATCCTCGAGACGCTCAATTTCACGGTCGACGAAGCTGGTGACGGCCAGGAGGCCTTGATCGCCTGCAAGGCATCGGCCCCCGACGTCATCCTGCTCGACTGGAACATGCCCGTGATGAGCGGCATCGAGTTCCTGCGCGTGCTCGGCGAGACCGATCTTCCGCACCGCCCCAAGGTGGTGTTCTGCACGACCGAAAACGGCATGGGGCATATCCGGGCGGCGATCGACGCCGGCGCGGACGAATATGTCATGAAGCCGTTCGATCGAGAAACACTCGAAAGCAAGCTTCAGATCGTCGGCGTCGCCTGAGCGAAGCCCGTGCTGGGGATGCTCCACAGCGAAACAAGGCGCCCCGCAATAGGGCGCATATCTGCCCCGATCCGGGTGCTGATCGTCGACGATTCGGTCGTCGCGCGTGCGGTGCTTTCGCGCCTGCTCGGCGATTATGACGATATCGAAGTGGTCGGCCAGGCGGGCAGCGCCGTGTCCGCGCACAAGATTCTCGAAGATCAGAAGGTCGACATCATCCTGCTCGACCTCGAAATGCCCGGTATCGACGGGCTCGCGGCCTTGCCCGAGCTGATCCGCGCGAGCGACGGCGCGCGCGTGCTGATCGTCTCGTCCGCCTGCGCCGACGGCGCGGCGTCCAGCATCGCGGCGTTGCGCCAGGGCGCCGCCGATACCCTGCTCAAGCCCGCCGCCGCGCAATTCACCGGCCGCTTCGCCGACGAACTGGTCGATCGGCTGCGGCGGATCGCGCGCCCGGGCAAGACCGTGACCCATCGGCCCGCAGGGCGCATCGGCGCGCTGACGCCGGCTCCGACGACGCGCCGGCTGGAATGCCTCGGCATCGGCTCCTCGACCGGCGGCGTTCACGCGCTCGCGCGCTTTTTCGGCGCCTTGCCCCAAAGTTTCACCACGCCGATCCTGATCACGCAGCATCTGCCGGCGCCGTTCATGCCCTATTTCGCGGGTCAGCTGGCCGAGATGACGGGGCGTCCGACCCGCGTCGGCGCGCCGGGCGTGCAGCCGCAGCCGGGCGAATTGCTGCTGGCGCCGGGCGACGCGCACATGACCCTCGTCAAGACGGGGCCGGTGATCCACGTCCGCCTCGAGCGCAAGCGCGCGGTTTCGGGTTGTATGCCGTCGGTCGATCCGATGTTGGCTTCGATCGGCAAGGTCTATGGCCCGACCGGGGTCGGCGTGATCCTGAGCGGCATGGGCCGTGACGGCCTGCTCGGCGCGGGCGAACTGGCGGCTGCCGGCGGCGCGGTGCTGGCGCAGGATGAAGCGACCTCGGTCGTGTGGGGCATGCCCGGCGCGGTCGTCAACGCGCACCTGGCGCAGGCGGTGCTGCCGCCCGATCAGCTTGCGCGCCGTATCGTCGAATGGAGTGAGGGCGACACCGCGTGGAGATGACGCCGCTCGCCGCGCGCTCGATCGCCGGATTGTTCGAACAGATGACCGGCCAGCAGCTCGCGAGCACGCGGCGCTGGCGGATCGAAACCGTGCTCCAGCCCGTTATGCGCAAACACGATATTTCGAGCCTCGATATGCTTGCAGGATTGGCGTCGCAGCCGGGATCGGCGCTGCGCGAAGATGTGGTCGAAGCCTTGCTCAACCACGAAACCAGTTTCTATCGCGACTTGCCCGTCTTCAAGGCGATCGCGGACGAGATGCTGCCGGCGATCGTGCCGGCGCGGCCCGGGAAGAGGCTGCGCATCTGGTCGGCGGGCTGCTCGACTGGGCAGGAAGCCTATTCGCTCGCCTTCATCTTCTCCAACCAGAATGGCCGCTGGGACGATTGGCAGATCGATATCCTCGGCACCGACGTGTCGCCCCAGGCGATCGCGCAGGCGCGCAACGGCTGCTATTCGCAGTTCGAAGTGCAGCGCGGCCTGCCGATCGGCGATCTGATCGCGCGCTTCGAGCAGGAAGGCGAGGATTGGCGGATCAAGCCGATGCTCAAGGCGCGGACCAATTTCATGGTCCACAATCTGCTCGAGCCGCCGCCGCCGGGCCGGTTCGACGTCATCCTGTGCCGCAACGTCCTGCTTTATTTCTCGGCCGAACGGCGGCGCGCGGTGCTCGACCGGCTGGCGAGCGCGATCGCGCCTGACGGCATGCTGATCCTGGGCGCGGGCGAAACCGTGCTCGGCCAGACCGACGCCTTCACCCCCGATCCGCAGCTGCGCGGAATCTATCGGCGGACGGGCGCCGCCTGAAAAGGCTGACGCGGGGGCGCCTAAGCGTTATGCGTCCCGCGCAATGACCGATGGCATCCTCGATCGACCCTCGCCGAATTTCGACGAGCGCAAGCTGCCGGTCAGCATGATCGTCATCCATTATACCGGCATGTGCGACGCGGCCTCCGCGCTCGACCGGCTGACCGATCCCTCGAGCAAGGTCTCCAGCCACTATCTCATCGGCGAGGACGGACAGATCTGTCGCCTCGTATCCGAGACCAAGCGCGCCTGGCATGCGGGCAAGGCGCACTGGCGCGGGATCGACGACGTCAATTCGGCCTCGATCGGGATCGAACTGGTCAATCCCGGCCACGAAAACGGCTATCGTCCCTTTTCGGAGGCGCAGATGGAGGCGCTGGTCCCGCTGATGGCGAAGATCGTCGGCCGCTACAGCATCACGCGCGGCAATATCGTCGGCCATTCCGATGTGGCGCCCGCGCGCAAGGATGATCCCGGCGAATTGTTCGACTGGGACCGGCTTGCGCGGCTGCGCCTCGCGCTCCCGCGGCCGAACAAGCATCTGACCGATCCCTTGTGGAGCGACGCCAGCTTCCTGCTCGCGCTCGAACGCTTCGGCTATGAGCTGGTCGACACCGAGGCGGCGGTGCGCGCCTTTCAGCGCCGCTTCCGTCCCGATATCATCGACGGCGTGATCGACGGCCAGTGCCGCGCGATCCTGCTCTCCTTGCTGACGGGCGGCGACAAGGGTGCAGAGGCACGCCAAGGCCGCAAGGGCTGACGTTGGTTTGTCAGCTACGCTGAGCGGCACCGGCCCACGCCCCCACCCGACCTCCCATATGATACTGTTGGGAGGTCGGGTGGGGGCGTGGGCCGGTGCCGTGCCTGTTCAGCTTGCTGAACAACTGCTACGGCGCACCCGCCAGAGGGCCGGGCGGCCGCCGGTGCAGCGATGCACGGGAGGAAAGTCCGGGCTCCATAGAGTGACGGTGCCGGGTAACGCCCGGCGGGACGCGGGGTGACCTTCGTCTTAGGGACAGTGCAACAGAAAGCAGACCGCGCGCGCTTCGGCCGCGTAAGGGCGAAAGGGTGCGGTAAGAGCGCACCGCGCTTCCGGTAACGGCGGCGGCACGGCAAACCCCACCGGGAGCAAGACCGAGTAGGGACGGCATATGGGGTGACTCGCCCCCGTCGTCCGGGTTGGTTGCTTGAGGCGGCGCGCAAGCGCCGCCCTAGAGGAATGGTCGCCCAGTTCCGTTAATTCGGAATGGACAGAACCCGGCTTACAGGCCCTCTGGCATTTTCTTTCTAGGGCATGGCGATCTGCCGTGCCTTTCCCTATCTGCAGGCGAGTTATGGCGCGTTCGACCCGATCAACCGACTGGGGTTTTCCCCGCTGGCGCGGCTATGGCGGCGAGGGCGGGGCGGCCAAGGTGCGGATGTGCGACCGGCATGGTTGCGATCTACCCGGCAATTGCCCCGCGCCCAAATCGCCCAACAGCCCCGAACGCTGGTATTTCTGCCAGGAACATGCGGGCGAATATAATCGGGGCTGGGATTATTTCGAAGGACTGAGCGCCGAGGAAGCCGCCGCGCGCGAGGCCGGCGAGCGCCGTGACTTTTCGGGCTTTGCCGAGACCGCGCATTATGGCTGGGGCGGCTCCGGCGACGGCAGCCGCTCGCGCGACGAGATGCGTGCGCTCGCTGTGCTGGAGGTGGAAACCGACGCCAGCTTCGACGAGATCAAGATGGCCTGGCGCCGGCTCGCCAAGGCCAATCATCCCGATGCGCGGCCCGACGATGCAGAGGCCGCCGAGCGTTTCCGGCTGATCCAGGCGGCGTGGGACGTGCTGCGCCAGGCCGAGGAACGGCGCGCGGCATGATCCTCGATCTGCCCGCCCGTTGGCGCGCGTCGATCCTGGTCTGCGCCAAATGCGAGAAGAAGCTCGGCAAGAAGGGCTTCGGACCGAAGGGCAAGCAGCGCCTGTCCAAATTGCTGCGCAAGCGCGCGGGCGGGGGCAAGGGGCGCAAGGCCGGGGTCGGCGTGATCTCGACCGGCTGCCTCAAGGTCTGTCCGCGCTACGCCGTCACCGTGGTCGACGGCGCCAGGCCGCGCGACTGGATGATCGTCCAGATGGGCACGCCGGTCGAACAGGTCGAAGCGCGGCTGGGGTTGGGCGAACCGATGGCGGTGGCGGCGGAGTAGGTCAGGCGTAGCGCGTTGCCGTCTCGCGGATCAGCGCGATCATGTTGGGAATGCCCTGGGTGCGGTTGGACGAAAGCTGGCGCGTCAGATCGAACGGCGCGAGCGCACCTTCGATATCGGTCGCCAGGATCTCCGCCGGCGCTCGATCCTGCACCGTCAGCAGCACCAAA
This sequence comes from Sphingomonas sp., assembly GCF_035317925.1. Classification (GTDB taxonomy): domain Bacteria; phylum Pseudomonadota; class Alphaproteobacteria; order Sphingomonadales; family Sphingomonadaceae; genus Sphingomonas_I. The sequence goes on along the minus strand of NZ_DATHFV010000034.1, from coordinate 13,454 downwards.
GCGATAATGCCCTTGGTGATCGCGGCATTGCTGTCGGCGAGGAAATGGAGCCGCCCATCCGCGCCCCGCGTCGGATAGACCCACACCGACGCCGAACAGCCGCGCACCATGGTCGTGTCGGTCTTGAGCGCCTCGGGCATCGATTCGAGTTCGCGGCCGAGCTCGATCAGCAGGCGATAGCGATCGTCGGCGTCGAGGAAGCCATATTCGTCGAGCAGGTCGTTGAGGCGCGATGACATGGCCGCGCGGCTAGCAGACGCTTTCTGCGCGCGGAAGGCTGGACGAGCGGGCAAAGCCTGCGCTAACGGCGCTTCGCAGTGCGGGTGTGGTGAAACTGGTAGACGCGCGGGACTCAAAATCCCGTTCCGCAAGGAGTGTCGGTTCGAGCCCGACCACCCGCACCACCGATCTCATCGAGACCAAGAAAACGGGCGGCGGATTGCTCCGTCGCCCGTTTCGTTTCGTGATCCAGTCAGGCGGTGCTTAGCCGCAATAATTGACCGGGACGTAGCGGTGGCCCCAGCCGTCCCAGCGCCAGTCGGTGCGGCAAGGCGGACCGCCATAATAGCCGTAGGGCGGGGGCGGCGGGGCATAATAAGCCGGGCCGTAGCCATAGCCGCCATAATAACCGCGTCCGCCATAATAGCCGCCGCCGCGATAACTGTCGCTCGCGATCGCGGCGCCCGCAGCCAAGCCGAGAATGCCGGCGCCGAGCACGGCGCCACTGTGGCCGCCATGATAATGGCCCCGATAGCCGCCGTGATAGCGCGCTTCGGCCGGAGCCGCCGCGCCGAGCGTGACGCCGGCCAGCGCCAGCGTCGCGGTGGTTGCCGTCAGAAACTTACGCATCACAAACCTCCGTTCCATGCCGTGGAGTCGCTGCTCCACTTGGCACCGTTCCTACGCCGAGTCGGATGAACCGGCGGGGAATCAGACGTTTATCCAACGTTCACGGAGGCCCGGCGCTGCTCGGTTCGTCGCATTTGCCTGCCCGGTTGGCACGGCGCGCCTCTATCCTGTAGAGGCAGGCGCGATGGCGCGTACGCTGCTTAAACAAACGCCGTTCTTCGACGACAAGAACCGTGCCTTCTGGACGCTCCAGTCGGCGGGGTGGGCGGGCTATTTCGTGTTGCGCGCGCTGGGCGGCGTCGCGAACGGCGTCGGCTGGCTGTTCGTCGTGCCGACCGCGCTGACCACCGCAACCGGCTATTCGCTGACCCTCTTGATGTCGGCAGCCTATCGCCGGCTGTTCCACATGCGCCCGCTCGCCACCTGGGGCGGATCGATCCTGATCGTCGGCATCGCCTCGGTCGTCTTCTCGTCGATCGAAACCTGGGCGCACCACACCTTCTACAGCGTCGGCCCGATGCCCGAGGGTATCCAGTATCTGTCCGCGATCCTGCTCGATTTCGCGCTGCTCGCGGCCTGGTCGGCGCTCTATTACGGCATCAATTTCTACATATTGGTGGAGCAGCAGCGCGATCAGCTGCTGCGGCTGGAAAGCCAGGCGTCGTCGGCGCAGCTCGCGATGCTGCGCTATCAGCTCAACCCGCATTTCCTGTTCAACACGCTCAATTCGATCTCGACCCTGGTGCTGCTCAAGCAGACCGAGCGCGCCAATGCGATGCTGTCGCGGCTGTCCTCCTTCCTGCGCTATACGTTGGTGAGCGAGCCCGAGGGCGAGGTCACGGTCGCGCAGGAGATCGAGACGTTGAAACTCTATCTCGACATCGAAAAGATGCGGTTCGAGGAACGGCTGCGCACCAAATTCGATATCGATCCGGCGGCCGCCCAGGCCAATATCCCGTCGCTGCTGCTTCAGCCTTTGGTCGAAAATTCGATCAAATATGCGGTTACGCCCAAGGAAGAAGGCGCGGATATCGCGGTTGGGGTACGCCGCCTGGGCAATCGCGTTCATATCACGGTCAGCGACAGCGGCCCAGGAACGCAGGCAGGGCTGCACGAAAGCGGGGGAGGCATCATATCCTCCACCGGTGTCGGCCTGGTGAATACGCGGGACCGGCTGGCGCAGGCTTATGGCGCCGACCATCGCTTCGAAACCGAAGCCGGTCCGGACGGATTCACCGTGACGATCGAGATACCGTACCAGTCGAACACGACGAGGGCCTGAATAGATGACAATCCGCACCATCCTGGTCGATGACGAACCGCTGGCAATCCAGGGCCTGCAGCTCCGACTCCAGGCGCAAGAAGACGTCGAAATCATCGAAACCTGCACCAACGGGCGCGAGGCGATCCGCGCGATCAAGACGCACAAGCCCGATCTCGTCTTCCTCGACATCCAGATGCCGGGCTTTGACGGTTTTTCGGTGATCCAGGGGCTGATGGAGGTCGAACCGCCGCTGTTCGTGTTCGTGACCGCCTATGTCGATCATGCGCTGCGCGGCTTCGAAGCCGGCGCGGTCGATTATCTGATGAAGCCGGTCGAGAATGAACGCCTTGCCGACACGATGGAGCGCGTGCGCCAGCGCCTGTCCGAAAAGCGCGCCGCCGAAGAGGTGATGCAGCTCAAGGAAGTGATCGCCGAGCATGCGCCCGACGCCGCCGATTCGATGCCCGAAAGCGCCGATGCGCACGCGTCGAACCGCTACGAGAAATTGATCAACATCAAGGATCGCGGCCAGATATTCCGCGTCGATGTCGATTCGATCGAGCGGATCGACGCCGCCGGCGACTATATGTGCATCTATACCGGCGACAACACGCTCATCCTGCGCGAGACGATGAAAGATCTGGAAAAGCGCCTCGATCCGCGCCGTTTCCAGCGCATCCACCGCTCGACCATCGTCAATCTCGACCTGGTCAAGCAGGTCAAGCCGCACACCAATGGCGAATGCTTCCTGGTGCTGGGCTCGGGCGCGCAGGTGAAGGTCAGCCGCTCCTACCGCGACGTCGTCGCGCGCTTCGTGCACTGATCGTGACGGCCTGACATAAGAAAAGGGCGCTTCCCGCGAGGGAGGCGCCCTTTCTTTTGTCCGTCGCGAACCGGATCAGCCGAAGCGGCCGGTCACATAATCGCGCGTGCGGCGCGAGCGCGGGTTGGAGAAGATGTCCGCGGTCGGACCGAATTCGATCATCCGGCCGAGGAACATGAAGCCGGTATAATCGGAAATACGGCTCGCCTGCTGAAGGTTGTGCGTGACGATCACGATCGTCACATCCTTCTTGAGTTCGACCAAAGTCTGTTCGAGCTTGGCGGTCGAGACCGGATCGAGCGCGGAAGCGGGCTCGTCGAGCAGCAGGATTTCCGGCTGGACCGCGATGCCGCGCGCGACGCACAGCCGCTGCTGCTGGCCGCCCGACAGGCCCAGGCCCGACGTGTGGAGCTTGTCCTTGACCTCGTCCCACAAGGCCGCGCGCGTGATCGAGCGCTGGACGATCTCGTCCATCTCGGCCTTGTTCTTCTTGTGGTAGAGCCGCACGCCGAACGCGACATTGTCGTAGATCGACATCGGAAACGGGGTCGGCTTCTGGAACACCATGCCGACGCGCGCGCGCAATGCGGCCGGATCGCGGCCCTTGAGCACGTCCTCGCCGTCGAGCATGATCTCGCCTTCGGCGCGCTGGCCCGGATAGAGCGCGTAGATGCGGTTCAACGCGCGCAGCAAGGTCGACTTGCCGCAGCCCGACGGGCCGATCAGCGCGGTGATCTTGTTCTTCTCGATCGGCAGGTCGATGCCGTGCAGCGACTCGTTCGCGCCGTAGAAGAATTTCAGATCGCGCGATTCGAGCAGCAACTCGCCCGCGGGGCGGGTCATGAACTGCTCTTCGCCATCCGAAGTGGAGGGCGGGTTCATCACGGCGGTGTCGGTCATGAGCGGTGCGTCTCCCGGGCGAGAACACGCCCGACGATGTTGATGAAGAGAACGGCGACGGCGATCAGCAACGCACCGACCCAGGCGAGCCGCTGCCAATCGTCATAAGCCGACAGCGCGAACTGGAAGATCGTGGTCGGCAGGCTCGCCATCGGTTGACTGAGCCGGGCGTTGTAGAATTGGTTGCCGAGGCTAGTGAACAGCAGCGGCGCGGTCTCGCCTGAGATGCGGGCGAAGCCGAGCAGGCCGGCGGTGAGCAGGCCGGTCCGCGCCGATTTCCAGATGATCTTGCGGATCACGAACGCGCGGCTCGCGCCCAACGCCATGCCCGCTTCGCGCAGCGCGCCCGGCTGGAGCGACAAGATATCCTCGGTCGTGCGCACCACGATCGGCGTCGCGAGGAAGGCCAAGGCGACCGCGCCGGCATAAGCCGAAAATCCGTGGAAGGGCGCGACCAGCAATTCGTAGACGAACAGGCCGATCAGGATCGACGGCGCCGAGATCAGCACGTCGTTGAAGAAGCGCACGACCTGGCCATATTTCGTGCCCGCGCCATATTCGGCGAGCCAGGTGCCGGCGAGGATGCCGATCACCAAGGCGATTACCATGCCGAGCGAGCACATGATCAGCGAGCCGACGATCGCGTTGCGCAGGCCGCCGGGCGATCCCGGCGCCGGCTGATCCTTGGTGAAGATCATGAAGTCGATCCCGCCCAGGCCTTTGCTGAGCAGGGTCCACAGGATCATCACCAGCGCGCTCAATGCGATCGCGGTGGCGATCAGGCAGAGCACGACGAACACGCCATTGGTGGCGCGGCGGCGGGCGGCGCGGGTAATCATCAGATCTTGGCCTCGCGCAGGAGCAGGCGGGCAACCGCCAGCACGATGAAGGTGATCACGAACAGCAGGAAGCCGAGCGCGATCAGCGCGGATGTATGCAGGTCGCTGGTCGCTTCGGCGAATTCGTTGGCGACGGTCGAGGCGATCGTCGAGCCGCTATCGAACAGCGAATGCGGGAAGCTATGCGAATTGCCGATGATGAAGGTGACCGCCATCGTCTCGCCGAGCGCGCGGCCGAGGCCGAGCATGACCACGCCGATCATGCCTTTGCGGACATAGGGGATGACGACCGCCTTGATCACCTCGAACGGAGTGCAGCCCAGCCCGTAGGCGGCCTCGCGCACCTGCGGCGGCACGGTCAGGAACAATTCGCGGAACACCGCCGCCATATAAGGCAGGATCATGATCGCGAGGATCAAGGAGGCGGTGAAGATATTGGCGCCGTTCGGCGTGCCCGCGAAGATCTTGCCGATGAAGCTGTCCGGCGCGAAGTCCAGCGCGATCGGCAACTGGACATGCTTGGCGAACCACGGCGCGAGCACGAACAGGCCCCACATGCCGTAGACGATCGACGGAATGCCCGCGAGCAGCTCGACCGCGATCGCGATCGGACGCGAGAGCTTGGGCGGGCAGAATTCGACGAGAAAGACCGACACGCCGAGCGCGAGCGGCAGCGCCACCAGCAAGGACAGGAACGACGTGATGAGCGTACCGGCAATCGGGCCGGCGGCACCGTAAACCTCGGTCACCGGGTTCCAGGTGGTCGAGGTCAGGAAGCCGAAGCCGAAGGCGCGGAAGGCGGGCAGGCCGCCGATGAACAGGCTGACGACGACGCCGGCGAGCGCTGCCAGCAGGAAGGTGGCTGCCGCGGCGCAGGCAAAACGGAAGACGATTTCGCCGGTGGCATGGCCCGGAGGCGCGCCGGTCGGGCTTGCGAGGTCGGTGCTGGCCATGCTGGACTCGTAAAGCGGGCGCCGAGGCTTGATAACAGCCTCGGCGCCCATGGTCACGTTTACTTGGCGACGTAGACCGGCTTGCCGCCGGACTGGATCGACGAAGCCCACTGCTTCTTGAGCAGGCCCTTCACGTTCGCCGGAAGCGGCACATAATCGAGGCTGACGGCGAGCGCGTCACCCTTGTTGTAGCCCCATTCGAAGAACTTGAGCACCTGAGCCGCGTTCGCAGGATCTTCCTGGTTGCGGTACATCAGGATGAAGGTCGCGCCGGTGATCGGCCATGCAGCGGCCGACGGCTGGTCGAGCAGCAGGATGTAGTTGCCCGGCGACTTCAGCCAGGGGGCGCTGCCAGCGGCTGCACCGAATGCAGCGGCGGTCGGCTGGACGAACTTGCCCGACTTGTTCTGCATCGCGGCATAGGTCGAGTGGTTCTGCTTGGCGTAGGCATATTCGACATAGCCGATCGCGCCGGTCGTCTGCTTCACGAAAGCCGACACGCCGTCATTGCCCTTGCCGCCGAGACCGGTCGGCCACTGGACCGAGTCGCTCGCGCCAACCTGGCTGGCCCAGGTCGGGTTCTTCATCGCCAGATAGGAGGTGAAGAGGAAGCTGGTGCCCGAGCCGTCCGAACGGTGGACGACGGTGATCGGCAGGTTCGGCAGCGGCACGCCCTTGTTGAGCGCGGCGATTTCCGGCGCGTTCCACTTGGTGACCTTGCCGAGGAAGATATCGCCGAGCAGCGCGCCGCTCAGTTTGACCTGGCCTGGCGCGATCCCGGGAAGGTTCATCACGGGGACCACGCCGCCGACGACGGTCGGGAACTGATAGAGGCCGGCAGCGGCCAGTTCATCGGGCTTCAAGGGCTTGTCGGACGCGCCGAAATCGACGGTCTTGGCCTTGATCTGCTTGATGCCGCCGCCCGAACCGATCGCCTGATAGTTCAGGCCGATGCCGGTCTGCGCCTTATAGGCTTCGGCCCACTTGGCGTAGACGGGAGCCGGGAAGGTCGCGCCCGCGCCCGAAATGTCGGCGGCAGCCGCAGTGGAAGCGATGGCGAGGCCGCCAATCGCCGCGACGAACGTCTTGAACATGTGAGTCCCCTGGAAATAGAGCGCGGCGTTGAACCGCTGCCCAAAGCTCTATGGGGCTTCCGTGACTCTTGTGTGACAATGGAACCCGCGCGGGGTTATTCCGGCAGGACTCTGACAGCGCCGCGTGAAGCATTGCCCGCAAACAAGGCATAAGCCTGCAACGCCTTGGAAACAGTACGTTTACGCCCGAACGGCTTCCATGCCTTGGGCCCACGATCCTCCATCGCCGCGTGGCGTTTGGCGAGCGTGGCGTCGTCAACCAGCAGGTTGATGCTGCGATTGGGAATATCGATCTCGATCAGGTCGCCATGTTCGACCAGAGCGATCAGCCCGCCCTCGGCCGCCTCGGGCGAGACATGGCCGATCGACAGGCCCGACGTGCCGCCCGAGAAGCGCCCGTCGGTCAGCAAGGCGCAGGCTTTGCCCATGCCCTTCGATTTCAGATAGGAGGTCGGGTAGAGCATTTCCTGCATGCCCGGCCCGCCCTTGGGGCCTTCGTAGCGGATGACGACGACGTCGCCTTCCTTGACCTGATTGCCGAGGATGCCGACCACGGCCGCGTCCTGGCTCTCATAGACCATCGCCTTGCCGGTGAATTTGAGAATGGAATCGTCGACCCCGGCGGTCTTCACGATGCAGCCTTCGGGCGCGAGATTGCCGAACAGGACCGCGAGGCCCCCGTCCTGGCTGAAGGCGTTGGGCTGCGAGCGGATCACGCCGCTTTCCCGGTCGAGGTCGAGCTCGTCCCACCGGCGCGACTGGCTGAACGCGGTCTGGGTCGGCACGCCGCCCGGCGCCGCGCGATAGAAGGTGCGCACGGATTCGCTGTTGGTGCGCGCCACGTCCCAGCGGCCGAGCGCTTCGCCCAGCGTTGACGAATGCACCGTCGGCTGTTCGACATCGAGCAGGCTGGCGCGATCGAGTTCACCCAGGATCGCCATGATCCCGCCCGCGCGATGGACATCCTCCATATGGACGTCCGACTTGGCCGGCGCGACCTTGCACAGGCACGGCACGCGCCGCGACAGCCGATCGATATCGGCCATCGTGAAATCGACCTCCGCCTCGTGCGCGGCCGCGAGGAGGTGGAGCACGGTGTTGGTCGATCCGCCCATCGCGATATCGAGGCTCATCGCATTCTCGAATGCGGCGAAGGTCGCGATATTGCGGGGGAGGGCGCTTGCGTCGTCCTGCTCGTACCAGCGCTTGGCGAGATCGACGACCGTATGCCCTGCCTCGCGGAACAGCCGCTCGCGGTCCGCATGCGTCGCCAGCACGGATCCGTTGCCGGGCAGCGACAGGCCGAGCGCCTCGGTCAGGCAGTTCATCGAATTGGCGGTGAACATGCCCGAGCACGACCCGCAGGTCGGGCAGGCGGCCTTCTCGATCGCGTCGACTTCCTCGTCGGTATAGGATTCGTCGCCGGCGGCGACCATCGCATCGACCAGGTCGAGCGCGACTTCCTTGCCCTTGAGGATGACCTTGCCGGCCTCCATCGGCCCGCCCGAGACGAACACGGCGGGCACGTTGATCCGCAACGCCGCCATCAGCATGCCGGGCGTGATCTTGTCGCAATTGGAGATGCACACCATCGCATCGGCGCAATGCGCGTTGACCATATATTCGACGCTGTCGGCGATCAGCTCGCGGCTCGGCAGCGAATAAAGCATGCCGTCATGGCCCATCGCGATGCCGTCATCGACCGCGATCGTGTTGAATTCCTTGGCGACGCCGCCCGCGGCTTCGATCTCGCGCGCGACCAGCTGGCCGAGATCCTTCAAGTGAACATGGCCCGGCACGAACTGGGTGAAGCTGTTGACCACCGCGATGATCGGCTTGCCGAAATCCGAATCCTTCATCCCCGTCGCGCGCCATAGGCCGCGCGCGCCCGCCATGTTGCGGCCGTGGGTGGTGGTGCGGGAACGATAAGCGGGCATGACGAAAGGCCTAGGATTCGCGAGGTTAAGAAGCAACGATGCCCTTGCCTCCATCATGCGCGTTGCGCAAGTTTATGTTTCCTTTCGGGCGGGTTGTGAAATTTTGTTTTGGCTTGGTGCGGTCCATGGCTGCGCTTACAGGGCTCTGCATGAAACTTATCGCCCTGTGCGCTGCGGTTTTGACCGCGCTCAGTCCGGTATCGGCTGAAGACTTCTCGGTCGGGCCGCAATACGACTCCACGCATGTCTATGTAGCCCCTGCCGATTTCGATCGCTTCATCGCGAGCTTCGTTGCCACCTTCGGCGGGACGACCTCCAAACAGGGTGTCTTCCAGGTCACGCCGACGCCGAGCCAGACCCTGTCGCAAGTTGTGTTGTCACCGGTCGGCATCATTTCGGTTTTCGGGTTCAAGACGCCGGTCCCCTATCCGTTCGGCCTCGAACGGACCGGGTATCTCGTGACCGATCTCGATGCGGCGGTGGCTGCCGCCAAGGCCAGCGGCGCCACCACTTTGGTCGAGCCGTTTCCCGACCCGATCGGCCGCGATGCGCTGATCGCATGGCCGGGCGGAGTGGGGCTGCAACTCTATTGGCACACGACCAAGCCAAGCTATGCGCCGCTCGCGACCGTGCCGGAAAATCGCATCTATCTGACGCGCGCCGCTGCGGATGCCTTTATCGCGGCCTGGCTCCGTTTCTCGCATGGGCAGGTGGTTTCGGATGAGGCAGCTGCGCCGGGTGCGCTGATTGGCCGGACCGGCGTTTCTATCCGGCAAGTCCGGATCAATTCGGGCTTCGGCAAGATGGTCGTGCTCGCAAGCGACGGTGCGCTGCCCTGGCCTTATGGACGCGACCTGACGGGCTATGAGGTCGCCGATCTGGCCGCGACGATCGGGAAGGCGAAGGCCGCCGGTGCGACCCTGCTCGTGGAACCGCACAGGGTGGAAAGCCGCCTTGCGGCGATCGTGCAATTTCCTGGCGGCTATATCGCGGAAATCCATCAGATAGTTCCGCAGGGTTGAGCGGCCGGTGAAAGCTTTCTCCGGCCAGTTCGATGCGCATCGGGCGGTCGACGAGGCGGAATGCGTCGCCTCGGTCCTGCTCGCCATCCTGCTCGCGCATCTGATCGGCGCGTCCAACGTCTTTTGGGCGGCTTTCTCCGGTTATATGGTGATGCGCGGCCATGTCGCGGAAAGCTTCCTGCGCGGTGTATTGCGGATCACCGGCACCGGGGCGGGGGCGCTGCTCGGCCTCGGCATAACCCCGCTGGTCGTAGGCAATGTCGCGCTGACCTCGATCGCGCTGGCGCTGCTCGGTGGGGCAATGCTCTATGCTGCGCTCACCGCCAAGCGGTCTTATGCTTGGCTGTTGGTCGGTCTGACCTTCGTCATGATCCTGCTCGACAAGACGCAGCATCCCCAGATCGCCATCGCCGATTTCGCGCGGACCCGGCTGCTGGAGGTGGTGGCCGGCACGGCGGCCTGCCTGATCGTCAGCACCGCCTCGACCATCACCTTGCGCCGCATCTGGCCGGCCGAGCGCGCGGCTCCGGCGACGCGGGTCGGCTGGAACCCGCATGCCGCGCGCCATGCCGGCCAGGCGGCGGTCGCTTTGGCGGCGTTGCCCGTGCTTGGCCTGTGGCTGCATTTGCCCGCGCTCGCGCAGAGCGCGGTCGCGATCATGGCGGTGATGCTGGTGCCGGTCAGCAGCATCGGTGCGAGCGGCTTCGGCCCGGTTAGCCGCCGCCTGGTCAACCGCGCGGTCGGTTGCCTCGCCGGTGCCGGGCTGGCGGCGATAATCCTGTTCCTGGGCCACGGCGCGGCGCCCATCCTGATCGCGGGCACGATCCTGGGCGTCGCGCTCGGCCGGCATCTCGAGAATGGCAAGGGTGCGCTGGCCTATGCCGGCACCCAGTTCGTGCTGGCCGTGCTCGTGACCCTGGTACCCGACTCCTATGCCGACGCGGATATCGGCCCGGCGGTCGATCGGCTGGCGGGCACGCTGATCGGCATGGCCTTGCTCGAACCGGTGCTGTTGCTGTGGCACCTGATCGCGCCGGGCGAGCGTCGTGCTGCCACGGCCGAGGAAGCCGAAGCGGGTGGGGTCTGAAGAAATAGAGTGGAGGCCCGAGCCGGAATCGAACCGGCGTGCAAGGATTTGCAGTCCTCTGCGTAACCACTCCGCCATCGGGCCGGAGGCGGGGCTGATGGTGGCTTTTCGCGGCGCTGTCAAACCCTGCGCTTTCTGTCCATATCCGGACAGCATCGCCGTCCACCTGTCCGCTTCCGGACATTGGCGGAAGCACCAATGCACATCGTTCCGGCGCATAACTGGCTGGCACGGTTCATGCTCCCCTTGGCCTCGGCAAGCGCGTTCGATAAGGCGTTGCCAACCGGCGTGGTGTCTTGTATCACTAAGACACCTGAAGAGGGCGACGCACAGTGACCGAACAGAATTACGAACAGATGCGGCGCGCGATGGTCGCGAGCCAGTTGCGCACCACCGCGGTCAACGATCCGCGCGTCGTCGCGGCAATGGGCAAGGTGGCGCGTGAGCGCTTCGTGCCGGCCGCGCAGGCCTCGCTCGCCTATCTCGACAAGACTTTGCCGATCGCCAACGGGCGCGGCATGGCCTCGCCGATGGTGGTCGGCCGGCTGCTGACTGAAGCGCGCGTCAAGCCGACCGATAATGCGCTCGTGATCGGCGCGGGCAGCGGCTATTCGGCCGCCGTGCTGGCCGAGCTCGCGGCGAACGTGATCGCGCTCGAACAGGACAAGGCGCTGGTCGGCAATGCGCCGCTGCCGGCCAATGTCAGCCGCGCGAGCGGGCCGCTCGCCAAGGGCTGGGCCAAGGGCGCGCCCTTCGACCTCATCCTGTTCGATGGTGCGGTTGAGCAAATCCCGCCCGCGATCATCGAGCAGCTCGCCGACGGCGGCCGCATTGCTACGCCGATCGTCGAGAATGGCGTCACCCGCCTCGCGATCGGCCGCAAGGCCGGTTTCGGTTTCGGCCTGCTCAGCTTCGCCGATGCGGAAGCGCCGGTCCTGCCCGGCTTCGCGGTCGAGAAGGGGTTCAGCTTCTGATGCGGTTCCGGGGGAAGATTATCGCCGTCCTGCTGGGCAGCGCGGCGCTGGGAACGCCTGCGTTCGCGACCACGCTGCAGGACGCGTTCGTCCAGACCTACAGCACCAACCCGTCGCTCAGCGCGGCGCGCGCGCAATTGCGTGCGACCGACGAAGGCGTGCCGCTCGCCAAGTCCCAATCGCGGCTGCAGGTCAGCAGCACGCTCGGCTTGTCGCAAAGCAGCAACGGCATCGACCATTACAACAACGGCGCGCGCGACCTCACCGCGCAGCTCAACCTGACTTATCCCTTGTTCCAGGGCGGGCGCGTCAAGAATTCGATCAACGCCGCCCAGACGCGCGTCATCGCCGGCCGTGCCGATCTGCGCACCGCCGAGGGCAATATCTTCGTGGCGGTCGTCAGCGCGTATATGGACGTGATCCGCGACGCCTCGATCGTCGATCTCAACCGCAAGAATGTCGACGTCCTCAACACCAATCTGAAGGCGAGCCGCGACCGCTTCCAGGTCGGCGACCTGACGCGCACCGACGTCGCCCAGTCCGAAGCGCGCCTCAGCCTCGCGCGCAGCCAGCTCATCACCGCGCAGGGCAATCTCACCGCCAGCCGCGAGAATTACCGCCGCGTGGTCGGCAGCTGGCCCGAAAATCTGGATTTGCCCCCGGCGCTGCCGAAGCTGCCGGCGGACCCCGATCAGGCGGTCACGGTATCGCTGCAGAACAGCCCCGCGCTGCAGGCGGCGGCCGCCGCGACCAAGGCGGCGGGCTATGATGTGGGCGTCGCGCGCGGCCAGCGCCTGCCGACCTTCTCCGCCATCGCCGGGCCGAATTATAACAATTACCTGGGCACCGCGAATCGCCTGAACGGCGTGCCAAAGGGCAGCCCCGGACTGGATCAGATTCAGACCGCCAACACGTTCGGCGTCCAGATGACCTTGCCGCTCTATCAGGGCGGCCTTGCCGGCGCGCAGGTGCGCCAGGCGCAGGCGCAACAGAATATCGCGGTCGAACAGGGCATCGATACCGAACGCCAGGTGATCGCCAACACGCGTGGCGCCTTCGCCGCCTATGAGGCGTCCGCGGCTGCGATCACCGCCAACCAGCAGGCGGTCTCGGCCAATGAGCTCGCGCTGGAGGGCGTGCGCGCCGAAAACCGCGTCGGCACGCGCACCGTGCTCGACGTGCTCAACGCCGAGCAGGAATTGCTCAATTCGCAGGTCGATCTCGTGTCGGCGCAGCATGACGAATATGTCGCCGGCTTCGCGCTGCTGAACGCGATGGGTATGGCGGAGGCGCGCGATCTCGGCCTCGACGGCGGGTCGCTCTACGATCCGACCGCCAATTACAACCATGTCAAAGGCTGGATCGGCGACTGGAGCGAGCAGCCCAAATATACGTCCAAGAGCACGCACACCAACGGCCCGACCCCGGTCGATCCCGACGTCGCGCCCTACGATCCCGACAAGACCGTGACACCGCCGCAGCAATAAGCAATAAAAGCGGCGCAATGGCTGAAGACGCGCCCGAACAATCGATGGAAGACGTGCTGTCGTCGATCAAGCGCATCATCAGCGCGGATGTCGAGGCGGCGCGCCGTTTCCCCAAGCCGTCGGCGGTCCTGTCCGTCGCGGACGAGGACGACGATGTGCTGGAGCTGGGGGAAACGGCGCGCCGCCTCGACATCCGCGCTGATGATGCGCTTGATCGACGACAGC
>NZ_DATHFV010000033.1:0-10915 GCF_035317925.1 Sphingomonas sp. | reverse complement strand
ATCAGGATGATCGGCGTGTCGCTGTTGCGCAGCCATTGCGCGACTTCGCGGTCCATCGGCACCACGCCGGCGCGCGAATCGAACAGGAACAAGGCCGCATCGGCCTCCGCCACCGCCGCCTCGGTCTGTATCCGCATGCGCCCGGGCAGGGTCTGAGGGTCCTCGGTCTCGAAGCCGGCGGTGTCGATGATGCGGAAATCGAGTCCGAGCAAGCTCGCCTCGCCCTCGCGGCGATCGCGCGTCACGCCGGGCCGGTCGTCGACCAGAGCGAGCTTCTTGCCGACCAGGCGGTTGAACAAAGTCGACTTGCCGACATTGGGTCGGCCGATAATGGCAACGGTGGGTAAAGGCATGGGCGCCTCTTAGAGCCCATGCCTCCCTTTTACGAGTCGCGTACCCGGCTTAGCGCCAGGTCGAGATCTTGCCCTTGCCATCCAGCAGATAGAGGACGTTGTTGGCGACGATCGGCGGCAGGTAGAAACCCTTGCCCGCTTTCTTGACCAGGTTGCCGATCTTGCCGTCCGCGACCGCGACATTGGCGAGCACGCCGCCGTCGCTGACCACCAGCAGCCGCCCGCCGGCGAGCGTCGGCCCGTACCAGCTGATCGGCTTGTCCTTCTTCTTGGGATCGCGGTAGCGCGGCAGCTGCGAGATCCAGCGGATCTTGCCGGTGGTGCGCGCGATGCAGATCAACTTGGCCTCGTCGGTGACGACGAACAGCCATTCGCCGGCGAGCCACGGCGTATTGATGCCGCCGACCACCAATTCCCACAGGCGCTGGCCGGTGACGAGATCCATCGCCACCATGCGGCCGCCCTGGCCGATCGCGTAGACCTTGCCCTGATCGATCACGGGCGAGGCGTCGATGTCCGAGATCACCGACACCGAGGTCGAGATCGAGGTGCGCGACAATTGGTCCTGCCACACGATGCGGCCATTCTCGAAGCGAAGCGCCGACAACTCGCCCGACGAGAAGCCGGCGACGACCGTGCCCTGCGCGATCGCCGGCGCGGCGACGCCGAACACGCCCGACGTTTCGAGCGTGGCCGACACGGTCCAGACAGTCTCGCCGGTTTCCGGCTTGAGCGCGTAGATCTGATTGTCCTGGGTCAGCACATAGATGTTGCCGCCGCCGACCGCAGGCGCGCCCCGCAACGGGCCGGCGGGACGGACCTTCCACAGCACCTTGCCGGTCGCGGCATCCAGCGCGGCGGTGTCGCCGCGGCCGGTGGTCGCATAGACCTTGCCGCTATCGACGCTGACGCCGCCGCCGAACAAAACGACCTGGTCGCGCTTGGTGGTGTCGAGTGCGGCCTGCCACAGGCGCGCGCCGGTATTGGCGTTGAAGGCGTGCACGACCGCATCGGCATCGACCACGAACAATTTGCCGTCGGCGACCACCGGGGGCGATCCGATCCGCTGGGTGATGTCACCGCCGCGGATCGTCGCCGACCAGCCGGGATGCAGGTTCAGCGGAAGCGCCGGATCGCCCATCGACTTGGTGGCGTTGCCGCCCGGCTGGGTCCAGCTGTCGTTGACGACCGGATCGGGCACGACCACCGGCACGTCGGCCAGGCTCGGATCCGCGACCGCGTCGCTGCCGGTGTTGAGCACCGACACGCGGTTGCCGAGCACGGCAGTCTTCGGTCCGCGATCGACATGATGCTTGAAAAGGCCACAGCCGCCGAGCGCGGCGACGAGAGCCAGCGCGACAGCCAGACGCGGGGCGCGCGAACGCAGGGTCATGATCATTCCTTGAGAGCGCCGGCGGGCGTGATGACGGTCACGGTCTGGCCGAGGGCGGTCGCCATGCCGGCGGCACGGTCGCGCAGGCCAACCGGCGCGTCGGTATCGCGTGCGATCGCGGCGAAGAGCGGAGCGGCCTGGTCTTTGCGGCCCATCTTGAGATAGGCCATCGCGGTGAGCTCGCCCGCGCTGCCGAACCAGGGACTGTTGGCGACCGTGAGCGGCTTGAGCCGCGACACCACGTCGGCGGGCGCGAGCGAATCGAACTGGAGCGTGACGGCGCGGACCAGCGCGAGATCGCGCGTCGCCTGCGGCAGGCCATTATCGTTGGCGATCGCCTGATAGGAGGCCGCGGCCGCGGCGGGATCGGTCTTGGCGATGATGCCCGCCTGGGTCAGCCGCGCCATCGCGCGATAGCCGTCGCGCGACGAACTGGCGAGCGCGGCGAGACGCGGATCGGTCGGCTGGACATTGCCGACGTCGACGCCCTGCAGAACCTGGCTGAGCGCCTCGCCCTCCAGCCCCGCTTGTTGGGCCCGGTGATTTTGCCACCACAGGAACCCGCCCAGCGCGAGCAGCAGCGCACCGACCAGGACGGCGCCGGCCTTACCCCATTTGCGGGCAAGGCTCGTCATCTGATCGCGGCGGAGGTTTTCGTCGACTTCGCGTAGAAACGCTTCGTTGTCGGTAGGCGTCAGCGCCAAGCAGTCTCTCCTGGAATCCGCGGGTGTTGCGGACATGGCCCGCCTCTCTAGCGCCGAGTCTGCCTGAACGAAAGCTGTGCGCGACGAATAGCGATCAGCCGTTCGGCGGCACGATTTCGATCGCGTCCGCGAAGGACAGGCGGTGAACGATGCCGCCATAGTCATTTTCGACGTCGATATATTTGTCGAGCACGATGCGGCCGTCGCGCGCTTCATCCGCAATGATCGCGCGCGCTTCCACCAAAGCGGCCTTGGCCACTGCATCTATCGTGTCGAATTCGCGACCATCTCCGTCGAGCAGCACATCGCCGCCCTCCCGCAGATGAAAGAAGTAGAGCGGCATGCAGGCTCCCTTTGGGGCGGGAGCGCAAACGGTCTCTCGGCCGCCGAAGCCCAAAGCGTTCTCGGCGATTGCGCGACAATAGATGTCATCCTTTTATAAATCCATATTATTCTTCGAAAACCAAACATTTGTTCGGGTAAGTTTGCTTCTCTCATGTTATGGTTGATCCATCGCCCCACAGTTAGTCGGGTTATGGCGACTGAGAGATACTTGAGCTCCCGCCCACGCATGCGGGAGCTCTACGGTGAAAACGGACGAAAATCCGCTACGACTGCTGGTCCGGAATCTGGAAGCGCACAGCCGCCTCAGCGAAGAAGACCGGCAGGCGATCCTCAACCTTCCCTACAAGCTTCGGACGCTGGAACCGGCGACCTATATCGTGCGCGAGGGCGATCCGCCGCAGCGCTGCGCGGTGATCATCTCGGGACTGGCCTTCCGCCAGAAGAGCACGGGCGACGGCGCGCGTCAGATCATCGCCTTGCAGGTCCCGGGCGAAGCGATCGATTTCCAGAACCTGTTTCTCGACGTCTCCGATCACAGCGCGCAGATGCTGACCCGCGGCGAAGTAGCGGAAGTGCCGCGAAACGCGCTGCAGGATCTTGTAGGCGAACGCCCGATGGTCGGCCGCGCGGTGATGGTGTCGACCCTAATCGAGGCGGCGACCTTCCGCGAATGGGTGCTGAATATCGGCCGGCGCGACGCGCGCAGCCGGCTGGCGCATCTGCTGTGCGAATTCGCTGTACGGCTGGAGGCGCTCGGGTTGGCGGCCGACCATGGCTACGAACTGCCGATGACGCAGGAGCAATTGGCGGACGCGACCGGGCTGACCTCCGTCCATGTCAATCGCGTGCTCAAGTCGCTCGAGAGCGAGGGGCTGATCACGCGCAATCGCCGCAACATCAGCTTCCCCGACTGGCAGCGCCTGCGTGAAGTGGGCGACTTCAACTCGCGTTATCTGCATCTTGAGATGCAGCATACCGGCGAAGCCGCATAGCGGAGCCTATCCGGCGAACAATGCGGCGTATCGCTCCGGCTTGAAGCCGATTTCGAGCGTATCGCCAACCTCCAGGATCGGCCTTTTGATCATCGAGGGATTGGCGATCATCAGGGCGATGGCCTTGTCTCGGGTCAGGTTCTGTTGGTCGGCGTCGGGCAGCTTGCGAAATGTGGTTCCGGCGCGGTTGAGCACTTTCTCCCAACCCGCGGCATCGCTCCAGCGGCCAAGCTGCGCGTCGGTTACGCCCGCTTTCTTATAGTCGTGAAAATCATAGGCGATGCCATGCGCGTCGAGCCAGGCGAACGCCTTCTTCATCGTGTCGCAATTCTTGATGCCGTAGATCGTGACGGTCATTCCCACTCGATCGTTCCCGGCGGCTTCGACGTATAATCGTAGACCACGCGATTGATGCCCTGCACCTCGTTGATGATGCGGGTCGCGACGCGCGACAGGAAGGCGGCGTCGAACGGATAGATGTCGGCGGTCATGCCGTCGGTCGAAGTGACCGCGCGCAAGGCACAGACGCTGTCATAGGTGCGGTGATCGCCCATCACGCCGACGGTGCGGACCGGGAGCAAAACCGCGAACGCCTGCCAGATCGCGTCGTAGAGGCCGGCACGGCGGATCTCGTCGAGATAGACGAAGTCGGCCTTGCGCAGGATATCGCAGCGCTCCTTGGTGACCTCGCCCGGGATGCGGATGGCAAGGCCCGGGCCGGGGAAGGGATGGCGGCCGACGAAAGCTTCGGGCAGGCCGAGCTCGCGCCCCAGCACGCGGACTTCGTCCTTGAACAATTCGCGCAGCGGCTCGACCAGCTGCATCTTCATCCGCTCGGGCAGGCCGCCGACATTGTGGTGGCTCTTGATCGTCACCGACGGACCGCCGGTGAAGCTCACACTTTCGATCACGTCGGGATAGAGCGTGCCCTGGGCGAGGAAATCGGCGCCACCGATCTTGTGGGCCTCGGCATCGAATATCTCGATGAAGGTCTTGCCGATGAATTTGCGCTTGGCTTCGGGATCGGTGAGCCCGGCAAGACCGCTCAGGAATGCCTGCTCGGCGTCGACATGGACAAGCGGGATGCCGTAATGTTCGCGGAACAGGCTGACGACCTGTTCGGCCTCGCCCAGCCGCATCAGGCCATGATCGACGAACACGCAGGTCAGCTGGTCGCCGATCGCCTCGTGGATCAGCACCGCCGCGACCGCGCTGTCGACGCCGCCCGACAGGCCGCAAATCACCTTCTTGTCGCCGACCTGTTCGCGGATCTCGGCGATCTTGGCGGCGCGGAATTCGGCCATCGTCCAGTCGCCCGCCAGCCCGCAGACATGGCGCGCGAAATTGGCGATCAATTTGCCGCCGTCGGGCGTGTGCACCACTTCCGGATGGAACATCATCGAATAGAAATGCCGCGCCTCGTCGGTGGCGATCGCATAAGGCGCGCCTTCGGACTGGGCGACGACCTTGAAGCCTTCGGGCAACGCCTCGACGCGGTCGCCGTGGCTCATCCACACCTGATGGCTTTCGCCAACCTTCCACAGGCCGTCGAACAAAGCCGATTCGCCGACCACGTCGATGAAAGCGCGGCCGAATTCGCGATTGTCGGATGCGGCGACCCGGCCGCCCAATTGATGCGCCATCGTCTGCTGGCCGTAGCAGATGGCGAGAATCGGCAGTCCGCGGTCGAAGAAATGCTGCGGCGCGCGCGGGCTATCCTCCCACATCACCGAGGACGGGCCACCCGAAAAGATGATGCCCTTGGGCTGAAGCCGTTCGAACGCGGCCTCGGCGGCGTTGAAGGGGGCGATCTCGCTATAGACCCCGGCCTCGCGCACGCGTCTGGCGATCAGCTGGGTGACCTGGCTGCCGAAGTCGACGATCAGGATGCAGTCGGTGGGGGTAACGCTCATGGGCGGCGGATAAAGATGGCGCGAAAACTTGTCCAGCCACGAGCAGGAAACTTGTTCCAGCGCAAACATGGTGAGAGAACATTAACCATTTTCCGCGATGCAACACCGTACTTGGGAGCTGCTGAATGCCGCGTCGGATCAGAACATTGCTGTCGATGCTAAGCGACGACGTGAAGCATTACGCGGCCGACAATGAGCGGATCGCGACGCGCACCAACTTGCTCGCGCTCAACGCCACGATCGAGGCCGCCCGCTCGGGCGAGGCCGGGCGCGGCTTTTCGATCGTCGCGCAGGAGGTGAAGGCACTCGCCAGCCAGGCGCGCAATTCGGCGGCGGATTTCCGCGCCGGGGTACTCGACCGGCTCGCTTTGGGCGCGCGCTTCGCCGACGAGATGCTCGCCGAGATCGAGGGCGCGCGCCTGGTCGATCTCGCCCAATCGATCATCCAGCAGATCGCGCGCACGCTGGCGACACGCGGATCGCACCTCTGCCTGCTCGCGACCGACGCCGATATCATGGACGCGGTACGCGACCCGACGCGGGAATCGCTGGCCGCGGCGGGTGAGCGGCTGCGCGTACTGCGGCGCGTTTCCGGCCAATATCTCAATGCCTTCATCGTTTCCGCCGAAGGCCGCATGCTGATTTCCGACGATCCGCGCGCAAGCGTGATCGTCAACGATTTCAGCACCGCACCGCAATTCAACAAGGCGATGGCGAGCACCGACGAGGATGAGTGGTTCACCGACGAGGTGTGGCTCAATCCCTGGTCGAATAATCATGCGGTGATGATCTTCGTGAAGGCGATCAATCCCGGTCACGGCCGCCGGCCGGACGGCGTGCTCTATCTGGAATTCGACTGGGAAGCGCTGATGGCGGACGTGCTGCACGCGCCGGAATGGCACAGCCCGGGCGCGGATACGGAACTCAAGATCAGCATCGTCGATCCGCAGGGGCAATTGGTCGGATCGTCATGGGGCGGCCAGTTCGGGATCCAGGTGGCGGTGCCACCGGGCGATCACCAGGGGATCGAGACGCGCACCGATTCGGTCGCGGTGTTTGCCACCGCGCGCCAGGTCCACGGCTTCGATTCGCTCGGGCTGCGTTGCGTGATCGAACAGCCGATGCCGAGCGAGGAAGAAATCCTGCGCGCGGTCGGCGGCAATCGGCGGGTGGCCTAAATAAAAAGGCCCCGGCTTTCGCCGAGGCCCTTTCCTATTTCTTTGCTGAAACGCCCGATCAGGCGGCTTCGGCTTCCTCGGTGTAAACCGGGCCCGAATCCTGGCCCTTGGCCGAGACGTCGCGATCGACGAACTCGATCACCGCCATCGAGGCCGCGTCCGACGCGCGGGTACCGGCCTTGATCACGCGGCAATAGCCGCCGTTGCGATCCGCGTAACGCGCCGCGATCACGTCGAACAGCTTCACCAGCTGCGCGTCGTCCATCAGGCGGGAATGGGCCAGACGGCGGTTCGAAAGACCGCCCTTCTTGGCGAGCGTGACCAGCTTCTCGACATAGGGGCGAAGCTCCTTCGCCTTGGCGAGCGTGGTCATGATCTGCTCATGCTTGATGAGCGCTGCCGACATGTTGCGGAACAGGGCCGTCCGGTGGGACGAGGTGCGCTGCAGCTTACGGCCGCCTACACGATGACGCATATTATATTCCTTCAGTTCGTCAGGGGCCCGTTTCAGGTAGCCCCAGCCTGGCGGTGATTGGGGCCACCGCCCTTAGCCCTTCGAATTGGTGGGGTGCCGAAGCACCCCGCCGCATCAGAATTCCTGTTCGAGCTTCTTGGCCATTTCCTCGATATTCTCAGGCGGCCAGCCGGGGATTTCCATACCCAGGCGCAGCCCCATCGAAGCGAGGACTTCCTTGATCTCGTTGAGCGACTTGCGGCCGAAATTCGGCGTGCGCAGCATCTCGGCTTCGGTCTTCTGAACCAGATCGCCGATGTAGATGATGTTGTCGTTCTTGAGGCAGTTGGCCGAACGGACCGACAGTTCGAGCTCGTCGACCTTCTTGAGAAGGAAGCGGTTGAGCTGGTTCGAATTGGCTTCCGGCTCGCTCGTGCCGCCGATCGGGGCCATCGCCGAACCCGACGCCGACGGCGCGGTCGCGACCATGCCCTCGTCGAAGTGGACGAACAGCTGGAGCTGGTCCTGCAGAATGCGGGCCGAATAAGCGACCGCGTCTTCCGGCGTGATCGTGCCGTCGGTCTCGATCGTCAGCGTGAGCTTGTCGTAATCGAGCTCCTGGCCGACGCGGGTATTCTCGACCTTGTACGCCACCTGGCGGACGGGCGAGTAGAGCGCGTCGATCGGAATCAGGCCGATCGGCGCATCGGCTGGACGGTTGGCGGCGGCCGGGACATAGCCCTTACCCGACTGGGCGGTCAGCTCCATGTTGAGCGTCGCGCCTTCGTCGAGATGGCAGATCACCAGCTCGGGGTTGAGCACTTCGATATCGCCGGTGGTGGCGATATCGCCCGCGGTCACCTCGGCCGGGCCGGTCGCGGATAGCTGAAGGCGCTTGGAGCCCTCGCCCTGCATGCGCAAAGCGATCTGCTTCACGTTGAGGACCATGTCGGTCACGTCTTCACGCACGCCGGCAAGCGACGAGAATTCGTGCAGCACGTTCTCGATCTTGATCGAGGTCACCGCTGCACCCTGCAGCGAGGACAGGAGCACGCGCCGCAGCGCGTTGCCGAGCGTCAGGCCGAAGCCCCGCTCGAGCGGCTCGGCGATGAAAGTCGCCTTCCGCTTGTCGCCACTGCCGCCCTTTTTGTCGAGCGCGACGGGCTTCTTCAGTTCCTGCCAGTTCTTGGCATTGATCGCCATCATGGTCCCCTCGGGGCTGGGGCCGCGGCGCGTCCGCTGCGGCCGAAATTCAAAATACAACGGGGCTGGACGGAGCCCCGGGAAAGCAATTGTTAGACGCGGCGCCGCTTGGACGGACGCACGCCATTGTGCGGGATCGACGTCACGTCGCGGATCGACGTGATGTGGAAGCCCACCGCCTGGAGCGCGCGCAGCGCGCTCTCACGGCCCGAACCCGGACCCTTGACCTCGACCTCGAGCGTGCGGACGCCGTGCTCGGCGGCCTTCTTGCCCGCGTCTTCGGCGGCAACCTGGGCGGCGTAAGGCGTCGACTTGCGCGACCCCTTGAAGCCCATCATGCCGGCCGACGACCAGGAAATCGCATTGCCCTGCGCATCCGTGATCGTGATCATGGTGTTGTTGAAGCTGGCGTTCACATGCGCGACGCCGGCGGTGATGTTCTTGCGCTCGCGCCGCTTAATGCGCTGAGGTTCGCGTGCCATTCTCTATATCCCTATCTTGCAAGGACCGGGAGCCGGCGAGCCGGCTCGAAACCGATCGATTACTTCTTCTTGCCGGCGATCGGCTTGGCCTTGCCCTTGCGGGTGCGCGCATTGGTATGCGTGCGCTGGCCGCGAACCGGCAGACCCTTGCGGTGGCGCAGGCCACGGTAGCAAGCCAGATCCATCAGCCGCTTGATGTTCATCGCCACCTGACGACGAAGATCGCCTTCGACCTGGTAACCGGCGTCGATCGTCTCGCGAATCTGGAGGACTTCCTGGTCCGACAGATCCTGAACGCGGCGTGCCGGCTCGATACCAAGCTTGGCGGTGATTTCCTTGGCCTTGGCCGGGCCGATGCCGTGGATATAGGTCAGCGCGATTTCGACGCGCTTGTTGGTCGGGATATTTACGCCCGCAATACGTGCCATGTGTCTTCTTCTCCTGCTCCACAGGGCGGTTGGCGACCACCCCATCTCGACGCTTCAATCCCCAAACAGCGAAAACGCGGCGCGCGCAAGAGCGCCGCCGGAAACCGGGTTCATGGGATGAATGCTAGGTAAGGAGAGTCGCGCGGAGTGTCAAGCAGCGCCGAAACGGCGTGTCGCACCCGGTCCGCGCGACTTAACCACCTTCCCGCCTTCCGTTTCCTGCGAAAGAGGTTATAGGTCCGTTCACCACTATGTGGGGTGGTGTGTCGACGTTGGGTACGTTGGCTGTGCGTGGGGGAGTATATGTATGCGTAAGCTCAGTGCGTTCAAGTTTCTGGCGCCGATGATGATCAGCGCCCTAACGGCGGCTCCCGCGCTCGCGGGCAATGGCGATTTCGAGACGGGCGATCTGTCCGACTGGAGCGCCAACACCCCGTACAGCAGCGTCACCGACAATTATGGCGGCTACACCGCGCAGCATGGCGACTATTTCGCTTATGTCGACGCCGGCCTTGGCATGGACGTGTTCAGCACGCTGTCGCAGACCTTCAGCCTGCAGGCGGGCCAGACCCTGACCGGTTTCGCCGGCTTCAAGGCCAACGATTATCAGCCGTTCAACGACAGCGGCTATCTCGCGATCAACGGTTCGCACCTGCTCGACTGGAGCGTCGGCAGCGTCGGCGATTATGGCAGCAGCGGCTGGACCGGCTTCAGCTTCACCGCGGCGACCGCGGGCGACTACACGCTCGAGCTGGGCGTCGCCAATCATGGCGACAACAGCGTTCCGAGCACCGCGGTGCTCGACCATGTCTTGCTCTCGGCCGTGCCCGAGCCGGCATCCTGGGCGATGATGCTCGGTGGCTTCGGCATGGTCGGCGGCGCGATGCGCGCTCGGTCTCGCAAGCTTCGCTTCGCCTGAGACGCGCGGCATCGGCAAAAGAAAAGGCCGGGGGCGACCCCGGCCTTTTTCGTTTCGGCAATCGCGCGCCGTTCAGCCAGCGGCCGGCGCGCTATCCTTGGCCAGAATCGCCTCGATCGCTTTGGAGACGGTGCCGATATCGGCCATGCCGTCGACCCGCGACACGATACCCTTGGCCTCATAATAAGGCAGGATCGGCGCAGTATCGGCGCGATAGATTTGCAGCCGCGCACGCACGGTTTCAGCATTGTCGTCGGGCCGGCGCTTGAACTCGGTCGAGTGGCAGACGTCGCACACGCCCGCGACCTTGGGCAGCTTGAATTTGTCGTGATAGCCTTCGTTGCAGCGCGCGCAGGTGAAGCGGCCGGAGATGCGCTCGATCAAAGCCTGCTCATCAACCGTCAGTTCGATCACATGGTCGAGCTTCAGGCCGCGCTCCGTCAGCAGGGCATCGAGCGATTCCGCCTGCGCCTGGGTCCGTGGATAGCCGTCGAAGATGAAGCCCGGCGCATGCGCGTGCTTGTCGAGCTGATCGGAGATCAAAGTCGTCA
>NZ_DATHFV010000032.1:0-8211 GCF_035317925.1 Sphingomonas sp. | reverse complement strand
CTGAAGCGGCAGCATCAACGTACCGCCGGTCTCGACCACGCTCGCGGTCGCGACATCCTCGATCCGCTCGACCAGAGCCAGGCGTACGCCGCGCGTGACGCCGTCGAGATCGCGGAACAGCAAGGTCGGCAAGGCGACCTTGATCTTGGAGCGCTCGACCGGCTGTTCCTCGACCGCCTCGTGGACGACGCGGACGCCGGCCGCGGCGGCGATGCCCGCGACATCGAGCAGCAGCATCGGGCGGCTATTGTCGGGCAAGGTGGTGCCGGCATAGACGCCGCTCGCCATCAAGGCGGGCGCGGCCGGTTTCACAACCAGTTCCTCATGATCGTGCACGGCTTCGACGCCCAGCGCGTAACGCTCGCCGCCGCCCGCGCGCAGCACGACCAGCAAGGCCGGCTCGGGATTGTCGGTCAGCCCCATGAAGCGGCCGAGATCGACCACCGGCAGGCGCACGCCGCGAATGAAGGCGACCAGCTCGCCGCCGATCCGCTCGAGCCGAACCTGATCGCCCTTGGGACGAACCAGCTCGTCGATCGCCGAACGCGGAATCGCGAAATGCGTGCCCGCTACGCTGATCGTCAGCGCGGGGATGATCGTCAGGGTGAGCGGCACCCGCAGCGCGAGGCGCAGGCCCTGGCCGGGCGTACTCTCGATATCGACCGTGCCGCCGATCCGTTCGATATTGGCGCGGACCACGTCCATGCCGACGCCGCGGCCGGATACGCCGGTGACTTCGTTCGCGGTCGACAGGCCGGGCTCGAAGATCAGGTCGAGTTTGCGCGACCAGTTCATCGCCGCCGCCTGCTCGGCGGTGACGAGGCCGGCTGCGATCGCCTTGCGCACGACGCGCTCGCCATCGATGCCGCGACCGTCGTCGCTGACTTCGATCAAAATCTGGTTGGCGGACTGGCGCGCGCCGATGCGCAAGCGCCCAAATTCGGGCTTGCCCACGGCGCGCCGGTCTTCGGGATGCTCGATGCCATGATCGAGCGCGTTGCGGACGATATGCGTCAGCGGATCGCGGATCATCTCGATCATCTCGCGATCGAGCTCGACGTCGCCGCCGTCGACCTCGAGCCGGACGGTCTTGCCGAGCTCGGCCGAAAGATCGCGTACCATGCGCGGCAGCGCGGAGAACAGGGCGTCGATCCGCGACATGCGCGTGCGCGTGATCGCATCGCGCATCTCGCCGACGCATTGCGAAAGCCGATCGAACGCGACGTCGGTCGCGCTGTTATTGCCCGCCGCGCGCAGCAGGCGCGACAATTCGTTGCGCGCCAGCACCATGTCCGACACGCCCGCCATCATCCGGTCGAGCAATTCGACCGGCAGGCGGATGCTGCGCGATACGGTGCGCGTCGGCGGGGTCGCCGGCAGCACATTGATCTTGGCGACCGCCGCCGCCGCGTCCTGTACGGACGTGATGGCGTCCTGCGCGAGCGCGGCGATCAGGAATTCGTCTTCGCCCTCGGGCAAAATCTCATTGGCTTCGAGCGCATCGGTCAGCTCGCCGATCCGGTCGATGATCGCCAGCACCGCGCTCACCAGGGCCTGGTCCGGCGACCGTTCGCCCGCACGTACATCGGCCAGCGAATCCTCGGCGGCATGGCTCAGCCGCTGCAGGCGGGGCAGATCGAGGAAGCCGCAGCTGCCTTTCACGGTGTGGACGAAGCGAAAGATCGCATCGAGCCGGGCCTTGTCGGCGGGCTGCGCCTCCCAGGCAACGATCTCGCCCGCGAGCGCTTCGAGCGTCTCGCGCGTTTCGGCAATGAAATCCGTGAGAAGATCGTCCACGTTTTACCCGTTCGGTTGGTTTCCGGACGGCTGTGGCACGGCGGGGGTAAAGAAGCGCTTAACCCTAACCCCGTGGGAATCAGGCGGGCAGGCTCGCCGCCAGCAGCAATACGCCGTCCTCGCCATCGGCGAGCGCGATGCTGCCGCCGGCTTCTTCCGCGAGCTTGCGGATCAGCCAGGCGGCCGAGGTGCGCGAGCTGACCGCGCCCACGCCATCCGCGAGTACCCCGCGGATTTCGGCATCGAGCACGATCCGCGGCCCTTCGGCGCGCACCACGACCTCGCCTTGCTCGACCCCGACGGTGAGCCGCCCGCCGCGCACCAGCGCGTCGAACGCGACCATCGCCAGGTTGAGCAGGATCTTGGCTGCCGTCTTGGGGATTGCGGGGATTTCGACCATCCAGCCAAGCTCGATCCGTGGATTGCCGCGCACCAGGCCGACGACCGCGTTCTTGACCTCATCGGCGGCGAGCGTCTCGCCGAAGCCGCCGCCCGCGCCGAATGCGAGCCGGAAGAATTTGAGCCGGTCGGCGGACGCGCGCGCGCTGTCGGCGAGCAACTCCATCACCCGCGCCCGCATGTCGGGGTCGTCCTCGTCGGCGAGCAGTTCGAGCCCGTTGCTCATCGCACCGACGGGGCTGAGCAGATCGTGGCACAGACGCGAGCAGAGCAGACTGGCGAACTCGACCGAGCTGTCGGACATGGGAAAGGCTCCGATAAGGGATACGCGCTTTGGCGTTTAGCCCGTGGAAGCACAATCCTGGTTAACAATCATTTGCGCTTCGCTGAATCCGCCGTGCCCCGCCAGCCACAATCGCGCTTCCCCGCCGCCGATGATTAGCCAAACTTTGCCGGGCTCGGCCGACGCCAGATCGCGCGGCGACGGCTCGGTGCTGCCATTGGGGTGCGAATGATAATGGCCGATCAGCCGCGGCCCGCCCTGCCGCTCCAGCCGGATCGCCATGAACAGGGACGCGGGTTCGATCTCGAACATCCGGTCGGGATCGTCGGCGACATTCGGCGTCCATTCGGCCGCCTCGATCCGGTCCGCCGATCCGAACAGCAGACCACACACTTCGCGCTCTGGCGTCGCTGCCGCCTCGGCGAGCAGTCTGTCCAGAATGTCGGAGGCGATTTCCATGACCATCGGACCTGTTTAACACGAGATCGGATTTCCGTCCGCTAATGATGGGGAGGCGTCGTTGCGCTGGACGTGCGAAGTCGCATATCGTCGGGCCGTGACCGAACTTGCATTCGAACTTGGTGGCGGGTTGAAAGGGCTCCCGCTTGGGTTATCCAAGGAACGAGTCCGAGCGTTCTTCGGGAATGACCACCAGCAGTTCAGGCGCTCACCGGACAGCAATCCGACAGACTATTGGGCGGCTGCGGGAGTGTTTGCTTACTACGATGGCGCCGATTTCTTGGAAGCCATGGAATTCTCGAGCCCCAGCGATCCGACCCTGAACGGCGCATCCCTCGTGAGGGTGTCAATGGGAGACGCCATCGAGCGCTTGCGTTTGCTCGATCCCGATTTGAGCGTCGAACCGGGCGGTGCGACCTCAACAAAGCTCGGGATAGGCGTCTGGTCCTCAACGGGCGCCCTCGATCAACTCGTGATGTCCGCGATCACATTTCGGCCAGGGTACTACGAGTAAAACAGGCAGGCAGCTTGTGGGTCGAAGCCGCGGTAAAGCCCGCCGATCACCATTCCCGATATGCGACCAAAGTCGGGGGTCGCGGTGATGCACACCCACGTACCGTTCTGCTATCACTCCACCCGAACCTGCAAAGCAGGGTATAAAACAAGGGAGTGCTATGGATCGCCGGATCGTCGCAGCGTGTTTGGCAGGTCTTCTGGTCGCGCCTACACCCCTCGCCAGCGCTGCCCTCACGGCCGCCACGCCAGCACCGGTCCGGATCGACAAAAGCCGTATCGACGCTGCGCTCGCCAACATGATCTCCAGCGGGCGCGCCGCAGGCGTGTCGGCCCTGATCTGGCAGGACGGACGCGAAGTCTATTTCGGCAAGGCCGGTTTTGCCGACCGCGAGGCCAAATTGCCGATGACGCGCGATACGCAGGTCGAGCTATTCTCGATGACCAAGCCGGTCACCGGCGTCGCGCTGATGCAATTGTGGGAGCAGGGCAAGTTCCGGCTCGACGATCCGCTCGCGAAATATCTGCCTGAATTCGCGCACATGCAGATCATGGACAAGGACGGCACGCTCCATCCCGCGACCCGGCCGATCCTGGTGCGCGATATCCTGCGCCACACCGCCGGCTTCTCCTACGGCACCAGCATGGGCCACGAGCCCGCCGACGAGGCCTTCTCGAAGGCCGATCCGCTCGGGCTCGATCATGATCTGACCGAGATGGGCAAAAGGCTCGGCCAATTGCCCCTGCTGTTCGATCCCGGCACCGAGTGGCGCTACAGCGTCGCCGCCGACGTGCAGGCGTTGCTGGTCGAGACACTGAGCGGCCAGCCCTACGAGGCCTATGTCCGCCAGCACATCCTCGATCCGCTCGGCATGCGCGAGACGGGCTGGACCAAGCCGCAAGACCGCCTCCCCCGCTTCGCCGCGCTGTATCTGCGCAAGCCCGAAGGCGGCGCCATCGTCCGGCAGGACAATGCGGAGTCGCGTCGCGTCAATTTCTCCCCGCGCAAGCTCACGCCGGGCGGCTACGGGCTGGTCGGTCCGATCGATGATTATATGCGCTTCGCCCGCATGCTGGTCGGCCAGGGCAGCCTCGACGGCGTGCGGATCCTGCAGCCCGAAACGGTCAAGCTGATGAGCACCAACCAGCTCGATCCCGCCACCACCGAGCGCAGCTGGCTGCCGGGCAAGGGCAATATGGGCTTTGGCTTCGATTTCGCGGTGCGTGTCGGCCAGCCGAAGGACGCGCAGGAAGCGCGCGGCACGATCGGTGAATATTTCTGGGACGGCGCCGCCTCGACCCTGTTCTGGGTCGATCCGGTCAACAAGCTGACCACCGTCTTTTTCGCGCAGACCCGCCCGAACGATCAGACGTTGCATCGCGACCTGCGCCGCGCGGTTTATGGCGACGATTATCTGGGGCCGGATAAGGTTCGGCAGTAGCTCGCCAGCGTTGAGCGGCCGCGCCGCTATCCGTCCAGATTATTTCAGATCCGGTGGAATTGAGAGCCATAGCGTTGCGCCGCCGATCATAAGCGCGAATGCGGCCATGCAAACAACCGTAAGAATGGTTGATCTCGACGCGTCGGTTCGTAGAGCGAGCATCATTCCTGCTGCGCTGATTGTAACCAATAGACAGGACGTTACTAGCAACCGCGTATTTGGCGCTCTGTCTCCCGCGATCAACCAGGCAGACAAAACCTCAATGGCGGCGGTGGCGGTCGTGATCAGGCCGAGTCCGCGACGTAGGACTGCCTTTAGTGATGTTTGGCTGACCTGGGGCGGCGGCTTCTTCGTCATCGGAGGATCATAAATGGTCCGGCGGTCGTCCGCCATTGAATCGATAGCCGCAAGCCCCCTTGAAAACGCCGCGCATCGCCCCATATCGTGCAAAGTGCACGCGGGGGTTCAGGTAAAACAGGCGGTAATGCCGGCGGAAATGGCCGGCTGGCGCCTCGATCGCGCACTTGCAGCGGTCATCCCGACCTTGTCGCGCGAGCGGCTCAAAGTCCTGATTTCAGCGGGCAACGTCACGGTCGGCGACAAGATCGTCCGCGATCCCGCCACCAAGGTTACGGGCACGCCCGATATCTCGGTCGCGATCCCCAATCCGGCCCCGGCGCATAACGAGGCGCAGGATATTCCGCTCGTCATCGCGTTCGAGGACGAGCATCTGATCGTCGTCGACAAGCCCGCCGGGCTGGTGGTCCATCCGGCCTGCGGCAATCTCGACGGGACGTTGGTCAATGCCCTGCTCCACCATTGCCGGGGGTCGCTCTCCGGCATCGGCGGGGTCGAGCGGCCCGGGATCGTCCATCGCATCGACAAGGATACGTCGGGTTTGATGGTGGCTGCAAAGACGGACCGTGCGCATGCAGGTCTTGCAGCCCAGTTCGCGGACCACAGCATCGATCGCCGCTACAAGGCGATCGTGGCGGGCCGCCCCCGTCCGCCCGCGGGGCGGATCGAGGGCAATCTCGGCCGCAGCTCGACCAACCGCAAGAAGATGGCGGTGGTCAGCCCCAGCCAGGGCAAGCATGCGGTGACGCATTACACCACATTGGCCCCGCTCGACGGCGCGGCGCTGGTGGAATGCCGGTTAGAGACCGGACGTACGCATCAAGTGCGCGTCCATATGGCGTCGATCGGGCACGCGTTGCTCGGCGATCAGGTTTATGGTGGGCGCGGGGTTCGCGACCATCGACAAATGTTGGAAGAGCTTGGTTTCCGGCGCCAGGCGCTTCATGCGGCGCGGCTCGGCTTCATCCATCCGGTGACAAGCCAGGCTTTGTCGTTCGAAAGCAACATGCCGGGCGACATGCAGCAACTGTTCAGCCATCTTTCGGTATGAACATCTAGACGATCCGTCGCCTCTTAAGTGACGGTCGGGACCGAAAAGGTCCAGGGAGATTTAAGTTTTATGGCCAACGGCAATCGTGCGGTGGCAACCATTCCGGCGCTGGGCGGGGAGCAGAGTCTCAACCGCTATCTGTCGGAAATCCGGAAGTTTCCGCTCCTCCAGCCGGAGGAAGAATATATGCTCGCCAAGCGCTTTCAGGAACATGGCGATCCTGAAGCGGCGGCGAAGCTCGTCACCTCGCATCTGCGACTCGTGGCGAAAATCGCGATGGGTTATCGCGGTTACGGGCTGCCCGCGTCCGAACTGATCAGCGAAGGCAATATCGGCCTGATGCAGGGCGTGAAGAAATTCGAGCCCGATCGCGGCTTCCGCCTCGCGACCTATGCGATGTGGTGGATCCGCGCCTCGATCCAGGAATATATCCTGCGCTCGTGGAGCCTCGTGAAGATGGGCACCACCGCCGCCCAGAAGAAATTGTTCTTCAACCTGCGGCGGATGAAGAGCCAGATCGACGCGTTCGAGGACGGCGATCTTTCGCCCGAGCATGTCACCAAGATCGCGACCGATCTCGGCGTCAGCGAGGAGGAAGTCACCTCGATGAATCGCCGCATGGCGATGGGCGGGGATACCTCGCTCAACGTGATGGTCGGCGAGGATGGCGACGCGCAGTGGCAGGATTGGCTGGTCGACAATGATCCGCTCCAGGACGAGCGGCTTGCCGACTCGCAGGAGAAGGAAGTCCGCCATGACATGCTGACCCAGGCGATGGACGCGCTCAACGACCGCGAGAAGCATATCCTCGCCGAACGCCGCCTGGCCGACGATCCCAAGACGCTGGAAGAGCTCTCCCAGGTCTATGGCGTCAGCCGCGAACGCGTGCGCCAGATCGAAGTGCGCGCCTTCGACAAGCTGCAGAAGGCGATGATGCGCATCGCCGGCGAGAAGAGGCTGATGCCCGCCTAACCGGCTGGCTGGATGATCTCGCGATAGGTCGCCCAGCCGGACGGACTGCCGGCATAGCGCCGGTAGATGACTTGCGAACGGCCGCGGAACAGGAAGGGTTCGCCCCCTGCCCGCGGCGTTCCGCGGATCGCGAAGCGCGATTGCTCGATCGCGACATCTCCGATCACCACGAAGGATTCGACATCGTCGGAGACGAATTCGAGGCGGAAGGCCTTGAACGTCCCCGCCATGTCGGCGCGCAACGCGTCGCGCCCGACCAGATATTTATCATAGGCCAGCGCCTTGACCACCTCGGGGTGGTGATAGGCCATCACCTTGTCGAGATCGCCGGTGGCGAAACCGTCGCGCAGACCTTCAAGCGTCTTGTGCAAGGCCGCCTGATCCGCGGCAGGCCCGTCGATCACGACCGTATCGGAAGCAGCCGCCGCGGGCGCCGCCAGTATAGCGAGCGCTAGGCAAAGCGCCGGAATGAACCCATCCATTTTCCGCACGACGCTTCGTCTCCCGTTCAGAACTTCTCGCTGATCCCGAAATACAATTCCACGTCCGGCGTGGCGTGGTTCAGGCCGGCCTGCGCACCGGCATCGAGCTGGATTCGGTCCTTCGGCTGCCACGCGAGATAGGCGCCCGCCAGCGCCTGGGTCGAATGCCCGTCGGGATCGCGGTCGCGGATCAACTGGCCTTCGACCGACATGCTCCATTTCTCGCTGAGCTTCACGCCCAGCCCCGCCGCGCTGCCATACGCCGCATGCCAGCCCTTGCCGTCGCCATCGACCGCCGCGTCCAGCTCGGGCGTCGCCTCCAGCGTCAGTTGCTCGGTCAAATCGTAGCTGACCGGGATCAGCAGCCCTGCCCCCCAATCGCCCGCGCCAATCCCGTTTTTGCCGGTCGGCAGGCTCACCGAAGGCAGCAACGCCGCCGAAAAACCGTCGCCGCTC
>NZ_DATHFV010000031.1:0-20035 GCF_035317925.1 Sphingomonas sp. | reverse complement strand
ATCTTTGCAGTCCAGGACGGCAGCTCGGGCGTTTCACACCATTTTATATCAAGATGGCCAGCGAATCCCTCGGCGATCCGACGTGAAGCACCCCCGTCATCTCCGGAATTATAAATAAGGAATTCGACGCCGTCCGTCTGTTGGGCTGCAGCGCTGGCGAGCGTGGCGGGAAGAAAATGTTCGCCATGATGCACCGGCATGACGACGGTCAGCCATGGCCTCGTCGGTCCGCTGTTTCCGAGAGCCGCAATGTTGAGCGGCGCCGCAGCGAATTCGGCGAAGTTGAACCTGTGGGCGGACATGTTCATCGCGGCGAACGTGTAGACTGATGAGGTTAATGGAGCGTTGTGGTGGCGGGTGCGGTAAGCGCTTGGCGGCGGCGTCGGGCGGCTACGGCCGGTCCGACCGCAAGCAGGGCCATCGCAACGAGGCTGAGCGCCAGGCCGAAATTCTCGATCGGCAACCGCCGCCGCTCCACCGCGCAGCCCTCGCCACGATAGCGCAGCAGGCCGGTGCCGGGCTCGGCGCCGCTCGGCACGAGGCCGTTCGCACAACGAACCTGCCAGATCGGGAAGTAATGAAGGCGGACGGTGGTCCAGCCGTTCGTGCTGCGCGTAGGCGGGGTATGCGCGGCAAGATCGAGCGCACGACGCGAAAAGGCCGCGTAAGGCTCGCTTACGCCGGCGGGCAGATATTCGATCACGTCGGGATGGTGCGCCAACACGCGACCGACCGGTTGCACCGACTGGTTGGAGGTCTGCAGCCACAGAATGATCGATGTGAGGGCCAAGGCGGGCACGACCAGCAGCAACAGCCGCTGCATCGGCCAGGATGCCCGTGCGACGATCCAGGCCACGCCGAAATCGGCCAGCACGAACAACCGCCAGGGGAATTGGACCGCCGCAAGCAGCGGGATCGCCCAGAGCGCGGGGATCAGGCCCAAACCAAGCGCCAGCATCGCCAGCACGAACCAGCCCCAGCGGTCGCGCCGGAGCAAGGCCAATGCGGGGAGGGCCAGCGCCGCGGCGATCAGCCCGACCAGGAACAGGCCGTCGCGCATGTGCGTATCGGGCGAGAGGATGGTCCAGCGCGCGGCCTGCAAAGCGGGCACGGCGGTCATGGTCGCGATCGCGACGTAGCGCTGGAGCAGGATCGCGGGCAGCAGATAGGGCGCGGCGAGCATCAGCCCGAGCACGAGGCCCGCGCCGATGCGCAACAAGGCGGGACGATCCTTCCAGGCTTCGGTCAAAGCGAGCACGGGGATCAGGAAGAGGCTGGCGAGCAGGGCCGTCGGCAGGTGGGTCAGAATCAGCAGGGCGTAGCCGGCCGCAATCAGCCAGATGCGGCGCCGGGCGATGCCGAGTGCGACCAGCGGCAGAGTGGCATACGCCACGAACTCGGCGAGTGCGCCGCGCATCCCGAAGTCGAGCAGATGGTAAGGCAGCGCCATGTAGAGCGCCGCGCCGAGCGCGGGGTGGCGTGTGCGACCATTGAGGAAACGGCCCATGGCGAGGCCTGAGAACCAGAGGCCCAACGTGGCCGCACCGAGCAGGGCCGGCCACGGCGCCAGCCCAACCAGGCCAAACGGTGCCGCCAGCCAGAAGGCGACAGGCCCGTAAAAATAGAAATCGGGCGCGCCGAGCCCGCCATGCGATTGCGGCAGCCAGCGCGGCCACAGATCGCCGTGCGCGATCGCGGCGGTGAACTGCTCGCTCCAGCTATAATTGATCCAGTGGCTGTCGTTCAGCCGCAACGGGCCGAAAATCGCCGGCGACATCAGCGCAACGGCCAGCAGCGCCAGCCACAGCCAGCGCGGCACGGCCGCAAATCGCTGCGTCAGAGGCATGCTTCCAGATAAGGCTGATCGAAGCCGAATTGCTTGGCCTTGTCGAGCGTGTAGGGGCGCAGGCCCATCGAGCGATATTCGCCGACGATCTTGCCGTCGGCGGTTTCGTCCAGATATTCGAACTTGAACAATTCCTGGGTGACGATCACGCTGCCTTCCATGCCGATCACCTCGGTGACGTTGGTGACGCGGCGGCTGCCGTCGCGCAGACGTTTGACCTGGATGACGAGATCGACCGAATCCGCGATTTGGCGGCTGATCGCTTCCTTCGGCACCTTGATGTCCGACATCATCACCATATTCTCCATGCGGGCGAGTGCCTCGCGCGGGGAGTTGGAGTGAAGCGTACACATCGAGCCGTCGTGGCCGGTGTTCATCGCGGCGAGCATGTCGAAGCATTCGGAGCCGCGAATTTCGCCGAGGATGATACGATCCGGGCGCATACGCAGCGCGTTCTTGACGAGGTCTCGGATCGAAATCTCGCCCTGGCCTTCGAGATTGGCGGGGCGCGTTTCGAGCGGCAGCCAGTGCGGCTGCTGCAGGCGAAGCTCGGCCGCGTCCTCGATCGTCAGCACGCGCTCGCCCGGGTCGATCATCTTGGAAATGGCGTTGAGCATCGTCGTCTTGCCCGAGCCGGTACCGCCCGAAATGACGATGTTGAAGCGGCAGGCGCCGGCGATCTTGAGCGCGGTCGCCATCTTCTCCGACATGCTGCCGCCCTTGGCCATCATGTCGAGCGTGATCGGCTTGGCCGAGAATTTGCGGATCGAGATGGCGGTGCCGCGCAAGCTGAGCGGCGGCACGATCACGTTGACGCGGCTGCCGTCGGCCAAGCGGGCGTCGGCGAGCGGGCTGGTCTGGTCGACGCGGCGGCCGACCTTGGACACGATCCGCTGCGCGATCTGGAACAGATGCTCCTCATCGCGGAACTGGACCGCGGCGAGCTCGAGCTTGCCCTTGCGCTCGACATAGGTCTGGTCGGGACCGTTGACCATGATGTCGCTGATCAGCGGATCAGCCAGCAATTCCTCAAGCGGGCCGAGGCCGAGCAATTCGTCGACCAGCACCTTTTCCAGCGCGAACTGCTCGCGACGGTTGAGCGTGATCTTGAGCTCGGCCAGCACTTCGCCCACGATTGGGCGGAACTCCTCGGCCAGCTCTTCCTTGGTGAGGGTAGCGGCGGCTTCGGGGTCGACGCGTTCCAGCAGGCGGGGGAGGACCTGCTCCTTGATCTTGTGGACAGAGGCTTCGAAGCCCTCGGCCTTGAGCGAGCCGGCTTCGCCCGATGCGGCGACGCGATCGGCCAGGCGCGACATCGCGTCCGGATTGCCGGTAATGGGATCGACGGATGCGACAACGGCTTCCACCGGCGGGAATTGCTCCCCGCCATGGATCGCACCATTGACCTGCATCGGCTTGGCAACGCCGAAAGAGGGCCTATTGCCCCCTCCCAGTCCGCCTCGCCTTCCGAACGCACTCATTCAATACCCCACAGCGGCCCGGAAAGCCTGGCCAGTCATGGTGAATAGAACGGAAAGCTTGCGAAGGTTTTAAGACTGCAATCCGCGCGATTACCGAGGTTTGCGTGGTGCGAAGGGGCGGACGACGGCGTATCTTGGTTGGCGGATCGGCGACTTCCCTTGCCGCTTCGGAGGGTTGGCCTCGAGCCTACACCACCACCTCGGTGCGCACGGGAACGGACGATTTTCGCAGCAGCATCGGCGGCAGCTCGAACAACCATCGCAATCCGATCCTCATCAGTACGACGTAGATACCCAGCGACAGCAGGATGATCGCCGTATCGAGGAAGATGGGATAGGTCGCGCAGATCAGCTTGTTGCCGAGCAGTTTCGCCAAAAGCGGCGCTCCGGGCCGTGTGATGACTTCGTGCCAGTCGCGCACCAGAATCTGATGCAGGAGATAGATGGGCAAAGTATGCCGCCCGACGAACGTCAACGGGCGCCCCAGCGGCGTATCCGCGAGCCGATGCGAGAGCGCCAGGCCGAGGCAGATGCCGGTCACGCTGGCCGGCAGCCAGATGCCGACCACGAATTCGCCCGCGACCTTCACCAGGAAACACGAGGCCAGATAGACCGCGCCTAGGCCGATCACGGCCGGCCAGCTTGCGCGTTGCGACACGGCATCCACCACGCGCGGAAGGTACGCGCCGATCAGATAGAAAAGCAGCGAACGGGCGATGTAGGTGATCGGCGGGCCGACCAGATCGGCCGAGACCGCCGACAGGATCGTGGCCAGTCCCAGCGAAAGCCACAACGGCCAGTTCCGCATCAGCCGCGCGGCGAGGAAGTAGGCCAGCAGCGCATAGAGGAACCACAAGAGCGACTGCGGCAGGATCAGGCTTTCCGCCCACCGCCCGACGAATTCGCCGATATGCCATTCGCCGGCGATCAGGCGTGCGGCGATCGCTACGTTCACGGTGATGATCGTCGTCCACAAGACGAACAGATAGAGCAGGAAGAAGAAGCGCCCGCGCGCGATTTCGCGCCATGGCCGCCACACCGCCTGGCCCACCAGCACGCCTGAAATCAGGAAGAAGGTCGGCATCCGCATCGGCTTGGCGATGCTGGTGATCAGATCCCAGATGTGGGCGATCTTGCCCGGGGCCACGACCTGCGAAAAATGGACCTCGTCGACATGCATGACGACGACCAGCAGCATGCAGAGGCCACGCGCGACGTCGATCGTGGCCAGCTTGCGCAGGAGGTTGCTCGTACTGGAGCCCTTGCCGTCCGGCGTCATGTCGCGCGCTTCCGCCAGCGCGGTGAGCGCGTCGATCGACATCGCTTCCCAATTGTCGGGAATGTGCGGCAGGCACTTTTCCAGCGCCATCACAACGAGGACATAGTTGAGCGAATCGCCGCCGAGCGAATTGAAGTTGGCGCTGCGATCTTCCGCGGCTTCGCCGAACACGGATTTGAAGGCCTCTTCGACCGCATCGGGGCCGACCGGCCCTTCGAGGCTGCCGCCGACCGTCTCCGTCACCGCGGGTTCGATCGACGCCTTGAGGCTCGCATAATCCACCTTGCCGGAGGCAAGCAGCGGATATTCCTCCACCACCCGAACGGTGAAATAGGCCGTCGGCAGCTTGAGGATGCGGGCGAGCACCGCCGCGATCGGAGTCGCGGCGTCGGCATCCCGCGTGACGATGAGCAGCTGATCGTCGATGCCGGTGGCGATTGCCGAATAGCCTTCGATGCTCAGCAGCGTTTCGATATCGTCGAGCCCGATCCGGTTTCCGAAGATCTTGATGAAGCGGCTCTTGCGGCCGGTAATCTCGAGGAGACCGCGCTTGTTGGACCGGCCGAGATCGCCCGTCGCAAGGCGTTCCGGGCCGGGATCGAGCGCCAGATCGTCGGGGCCGGTGGCATAGCCCATCATGACGTTGGGCCCGAAATAGACGATCTCGCCGACCTCGCCCAGGGCGACCTCCTCGCCATCCTCGTTGAGCAGCGCGATCCGGCCGCCCCCGGGGACGGCGACCCCGATGCTGCCCGGATTGGCTGCGGCCTGTTCGGGCGGCAGATACGCAATGCGCGCGGTCGCTTCCGTCTGACCGTACATGACGAAGAAGCGCCAGCCATGATCGGCGGCCAGCGTGATGAAGCGCGCGACCATGTCCGCGGCCAGGCGTCCGCCGGCCTGCGTGAAATAGCGCAGCGAGGGCGGCGCCGATGCCGCGAGATCGATGCGCTGCAACAGATCGTAAATATGGGGCACGCCGGCGAAGCTGGTCGCCTCATGCTCGCGCAGAAACGCCCAGAACGCCTTGTCGATCACCGATTTGTCGGTGAGCAGGATCGTCGCGCCGGCGAACAGATGGCTGTTCACGATCGACAGACCGTAACTGTAATGGGTCGGCAGGTTGACCGTGCCGCGCTCGTCGGGGCCCAGGCCAAGATATTCGGCGATCGATGCGGCATTCGCCGTCATGTTGCGTGCCGAAAGCCGGACGCATTTCGTGCTTCCGGTCGAGCCCGACGTCGACAACAGCAGCGCAAGCTCGGGATGCAAAGCAGGGGACGTGCGCCCGGTCGGCTCCGCCTGCCAATCCCCGGCCGCGGTGATCCGCACTGCCGGGCTGAACAATTGTTCGAAATGCGCGATCGTCTCGTGCGCGCCCGCAGGCGCGATCAGCATCGGATGACGCCCGCGCAGGCATGCGACATAGGCGATCAGCCAGCCGATGCAGCTCCCGCCTTCCAGCAGCACGAGCTTGGGTTTGGCGCCGAGCGTTGCGCCGAGCGTATCCGCCCGCGCCACCAGTTCGTCATAACGGATCGAGCCGCCCCGATCATCGACTGCGGCCAGCGCATCGCCAAAGCGGCCAAGCCGGTCGGCCAGAGATTCGGTAAGGTTCA
Organism: Sphingomonas sp.; assembly: GCF_035317925.1. GTDB lineage: Bacteria > Pseudomonadota > Alphaproteobacteria > Sphingomonadales > Sphingomonadaceae > Sphingomonas_I. The sequence continues at coordinate 13,810 of NZ_DATHFV010000031.1, read as the reverse complement.
GGGTCACGCGGCACTCCCCCCAGGGCGCACCCCATTAAAGCCCTGATCGGCGGGATTTTGTCCAGTAGATTTAGAGCTTAGCCGCTACGGATGCGCCCGGCTGAGCGGTTCAGGCGGGCTCGCTCGCCGCCTCGGCCAGTACCGTCAATCCGCTTGCATTGACCTCGGCAAAGCCGCCTTCGACGTGGATCCGCGCCGAAACCGTGTTCGGGCCCGAATAGACGGTCAGCTCGCCGGGACGGATCACCGACATCACGGGCGCATGGCCTTCGAGCACGCCGAATTCGCCCTCGGTGCCGGGGACGACCACCATGTAGACCGACTCCGAGCGGAGCAATTTCTCGGGCGTGACCAGTTCGAAATGCAGTGCCATTCAATTTCTCCCCCCTCCCGCTTGCGGGAGGGGTAGGGGGAGGGGAGTTCGACGGAGGAACCGGCAGGCCAGCCCCTCCCCTGATCCCTCCCTTGGCAGGGAGGGGAGTTGAAATTACGCCTCTTCGGCCAGTTTCTTCGCCTTGGCGATCGCCTCGTCGATGCCGCCGACCATGTAGAAGGCTGATTCCGGCAGATCGTCGTGCTTGCCTTCGACGACTTCCTTGAACGAGCGGACCGTATCCTCGATCTGCACGAACTTGCCGGAAATACCGGTGAAGACCTCGGCGACGTGGAACGGCTGCGACAGGAAGCGCTCGATCTTGCGCGCGCGGCTGACAGTCAGCTTATCGTCTTCCGAAAGCTCGTCCATGCCGAGGATGGCGATGATGTCCTGCAGCGACTTGTACTTCTGCAGGATCGCCTGGACGGCACGTGCGGTCTCGTAATGCTCCTGGCCGACGACGCGCGGCTCGAGCACGCGGCTGGTCGAATCCAGCGGATCGACCGCCGGATAGATGCCCTTTTCGGAGATCGCACGGTTGAGCGTGGTGGTCGCATCGAGGTGGGCGAACGAGGTCGCCGGCGCCGGATCGGTCAAATCGTCGGCGGGGACGTAGATCGCCTGCACCGAGGTGATCGAGCCCTTGTTGGTCGATGTGATCCGCTCCTGCAGCTGGCCCATGTCGGTCGACAAGGTCGGCTGATAGCCCACCGCCGACGGGATGCGGCCGAGCAGCGCCGACACTTCCGAACCCGCCTGGGTGAAGCGGAAGATGTTGTCGACGAAGAACAGCACGTCCTGGCCTTCGACGTCGCGGAAATATTCGGCGTTGGCGAGACCGGAAAGGGCGACGCGGGCACGCGCGCCCGGCGGCTCGTTCATCTGGCCGAACACCAAAGCGACCTTCGAACCTTCCGGCGTCGGATTGCCGTCGGCATCCTTGGCGATGACGCCCGCGTCGAGGAATTCGTGATAGAGATCGTTGCCTTCGCGCGTGCGCTCGCCGACGCCGGCGAACACCGACACGCCGCCATGGCCCTTGGCGATATTGTTGATCAGCTCCTGGATCAGCACGGTCTTGCCGACGCCCGCACCGCCGAACAGGCCGATCTTGCCGCCGCGCGCATACGGCGCGAGCAGATCGATCACCTTGATGCCGGTGACGAGGATGCTGCTCTCGGTCGACTGATCGACGAAGTCCGGTGCCTTGGCGTGGATCGGCGAATACTTGTCGGAATTGACCGGACCGCGCTCGTCGATCGGCTCGCCGATGACGTTGAGGATGCGGCCGAGCGTCATCGGGCCGACCGGCACGGTGATCTGCGAACCGGTGTCGGTCACTTCCTGGCCGCGGGTCAGGCCCTCGGTCGCGTCCATCGCGATCGTGCGGACGGTGCTTTCGCCGAGATGCTGCGCGACTTCGAGCACGAGGCGGTTGTCGCCGTTGCGCGTCTCGAGCGCGGACAGGATCGCCGGCAGCTCGCCGTCGAACTGCACGTCGACGACGGCGCCGATCACCTGGCTGATGCGGCCGACATTGTTCGTGCCGAAGGAGATTGCGGAGGCGGTAGCCATTGTCTTTCCTTGCTTTCGGGTGCGTTAGAGCGCTTCGGCGCCCGAGATGATTTCCACCAGTTCGGTCGTGATCGCGGCCTGGCGGGTGCGGTTATATTGAATGGTGAGGCGATTGATCATGTCGCCGGCATTGCGGGTGGCGTTGTCCATCGCGTTCATGCGGCTGCCCTGTTCGGACGCGGCATTTTCCAGCATCGCGCGGAACAGCTGGATCGCGATATTGCGCGGCAGCAGCTCGGCGAGGATCGTCTCCTCATCGGGCTCATATTCGACCGCCGCGCCATCATTGGCGGGGGCGCCGCCCACGGTCGTCTGGGTACGGGTGCCGTCCTCGGAAACACGGGTCGTAACCGTGCCGCCGGTCGGCACCGGAACCGGGATGATCTGCAACTCGGTCGGGATCTGAACGAGCGCGGACTGGAACTTGGCGAAGAACAGGTGGGCGACGTCATATTCGCCCGCCTCGAACCGCGCGATCAGGTCCTTCGCCACGCTGAGCGCGTCGGTGAAGGCGACGTTCTTGATGTGGCTCTGGTCGACCTGGTAGACGATTTTGCCCGGATACAGGCGCTGCAGGACCGCGCGGCCCTTCTTGCCGATCAGGTAGAAACGCACATCCTTGCCGGCGCGCAGCAGCTCGTCGGCGGTCTTGCGCGCGGCCCGCACGATATTGGTGTTGAACGCGCCCGCAAGGCCGCGCTCCGACGTCGCGACCACCAGCAGATGCTTCTGGTCCGAACCCGTGCCGGCGAGCAGCTTGGGGCTGTTGGGGCCGACCGTGACTTTCGACGCCAGGCTCGCCATCACCGCATTCAGGCGCTCGGCATAGGGACGGCCAGCCTCGGCCGCCGACTGCGCGCGGCGCAGCTTGGCGGCGGCGACCATCTTCATCGCCTTGGTGATCTTCTGGGTCGATTTGACCGAGCTGATCCGGTTCTTGAGTGCCTTGAGGCTGGCCATCTTAAGTCCGTTAGAAGCGAGGCACGTCAGGGACTGAATGTCCCTGAGCGAGCGAAAGCAGGAAAAACCCCGCCGCAGCCACGTACGCAAATCGTGCCCAAATCTTAGCCGAGCGCAAGTTTTCCTCGCGATGCTCATGACTTGCAGCAGCGGCGATCTGTTCCAACTCTTTCCCCTTCAGGATGAGGTAGACACAAAGCATCCAGATGACGATTTGCAGCATCGGCTCAGGCGAACGTCTTGGCGAACTGATCGAGCGCGCTCTTCAGCTTGGCCTTGGTGTCGTCGGCCAGATCCTTGCTGTCGCGGATCGCCTTCAGCACGTCCTTATGATTGGCGCGCATGTCGGCCAGCATCCCGGCTTCGTAGCGAACGACGTCATTGACCGGCACGCTGTCGACATAGCCGTTGGTGCCGGCGAAGATCGACACGACCTGCTCCTCGAACGGCAGCGGCTGAAACTGCGGCTGCTTGAGCAGCTCGGTCAGGCGCGCGCCGCGATTGAGCAGACGCTGGGTCGATGCGTCGAGATCCGATCCGAACTGCGCGAATGCCGCCATCTCACGATACTGGGCGAGCTCGAGCTTGATCGAGCCCGACACCTTCTTCATCGCCTTGGTCTGCGCGGCGGAACCGACGCGGCTGACCGACAGGCCGACGTTAATCGCGGGGCGGACGCCCTGATAGAAGAGGTCGGTCTCGAGGAAGATCTGGCCGTCGGTGATCGAGATCACGTTGGTCGGGATGTAGGCCGACACGTCGCCCGCCTGGGTCTCGATGATCGGCAGCGCGGTCAGCGAGCCGCCGCCATTGTCCTTGTTCATCTTCGCGGCGCGCTCGAGCAGACGCGAGTGGATGTAGAAGACGTCGCCCGGATAGGCTTCGCGGCCCGGGGGACGGCGCAGCAGCAGCGACATCTGGCGATAGGCGACGGCCTGCTTGGACAGATCGTCATAGACGATGACGGCGTGCATGCCGTTGTCGCGGAAATATTCGCCCATCGCGCAGCCGGTGTACGGCGCGAGGAACTGGAGCGGGGCGGGCTCGGACGCGGTCGCGGCGACGACGATCGAATATTCCATCGCGCCATTCTCTTCGAGCGTCTTGACCAGCTGCGCAACGGTCGAGCGCTTCTGGCCGATCGCGACATAGATGCAGTAGAGCTTCTTGCTCTCGTCATCGCCCGAATTCGGGCCCTTCTGGTTGATGAAGGTGTCGATCGCGACGGCGGACTTGCCGGTCTGACGATCGCCGATGATCAGCTCGCGCTGGCCGCGGCCGACGGGAACGAGCGCGTCCAAGGCCTTGAGGCCGGTCTGGACCGGCTCGTGCACCGACATGCGCGGGATGATGCCCGGCGCCTTCACTTCGACGCGGCTGCGCTGGGTCGTCGCGATCGGGCCTTTGCCGTCGATCGGATTGCCGAGGCCGTCGACCACGCGGCCGAGCAATTCCTTGCCGACCGGCACGTCGACGATCGTCTGCGTGCGCTTGACGACGTCACCTTCCTTGATCTCGCTGTCCGAGCCGAAGATCACGACGCCGACATTGTCGGCCTCGAGGTTGAGCGCCATGCCCTGCACGCCGTTCGAGAATTCGACCATCTCGCCGGCCTGGACATTGTCCAGCCCGTGGATGCGCGCGATGCCGTCGCCGACCGACAGCACCGAGCCCACCTCGGACACTTCGGCATCCGTGCCGAAGCCCGCGATCTGGTCGCGGATGACCTTGGAGATTTCTGCCGCGCGGATTTCCATGTTCAACCTTTCATCGCAGTCGCGAGTGCGTTCAATTTGGTGCGGATCGAGCCGTCGATCTGACGGCTGCCGAGACGGACGATCAGTCCGCCGAGAATATTGGGGTCGACCGTCGCGTCGACCGCGACCTCGCTACCGACGATCGATTTCAATCGTACGGTCAGCGCCGCCAACTGGCTCTTGTCGAGCGGGTGGGCGGTGATCACCTGGGCGCTTGTCTCGCCGCGATGGCGCGCCGACAGCGTGTTGAAGTCGCGGATGATCGCGTTGAGCGCCCCAAGCCGGCGATTCTGCGCGAGCACGCCCAGGAAATTGGCGGTCAGCGGATCGAGCTTGAGCGGCTTGGCCAGGGCGGCGACCGCCTTGCCGGCGTTCGCGCGGCTGACGAGCGGGCTGGTGACCAGATTCTTGAGATCGGCCGAATCGGCCAAAGCCTGCTTCAGCGTGGCGAGGCTGGCGCCGACCTTGTCGAGCTTCTCGCCGTCGCGGGCGAGCTCGAACAGAGCGGTGGCGTACCGTCCGCTAAGGCTTGCCTGTATGCCGCCGGAATACTCCACGCGCTCGTCGTCCCCTGATTTCGTGGTGCCTCGCGCCGAACGGGCAAGGCTAAAGCGGGCGCACCGGATGGCCGCCCACTTCGGTCGCGCGCCGCCTAGCAAGCGGGGGTGCGGATTGCAAGGTGAGCGGGGTCAAATCCGCGCGATATCGATCCCGTCCATCACGTAACGGGCGTAATGGAAATCGCGGATCGTGACGATGCGGCCGTCCGACCAGCCGAGCAGGATCACGAACCGGCTGTTCGCATTGTCCGGATCGGTGGCGAGCAGCGCTGGCCTGCCTTCGGCCAGCACCGGTTCGACCCGCCACGCAATGTCGGCGGCGGAATAGCGTTCGAAATAGATCGACACGTCGGCCTTGCCCTTGCGCTTCGCCCTTGGCGGCAGATCGAGCTGCGCATCGGCGGCGAGCAGATCGCGCAAGGCGTCGAACGCGCGTGCATTGAACAGATCGGCGTAGGCCCGCAGCTGCAGCTTTTCGCGATCGTCGATGGCGGGAGCGGGGGATTCGGCGGGCACCGCCAGTCGCAGGCGGCCACGATGCAAGGCCGCCTTTACGGCAGCCACGCTGGTTTCGAGGATCGATGCCGTCTCCGCCGCCGAATAACCGAGCACGTCGACCAGCACGACCGAAGCGCGCTGCGGCGGGGGCAGTGGCAGGAAGGCGGTAAAGCCCAACGTCACCGCGACGCGCGCGGCGCTGTCGGCGCCCGGATCCGCATCGTCGCCCTCCAGCATCGGAACATCGCCGCCGCGCCGCTGTCGCATCATGTCGATCGCGGCGTTGCGGGCGATTCGGAACAGCCATGCCTCGGGCGACGCGATCGGGGCGGACCGTTCATAGGATGTGGCGGCGCGGATCAGCGCTTCCTGCACGACATCCTCGCCATCGATCGCGGAGCCCATCATGCGCCCGCAAAAGCTGTGCAACCGGGGCCGCATATCGGCCAGCCATTGTTCCAGGCCCTTTGTGTCCAAACCGCTCATCCCGTCCTCGCTCTACGTCCGATGCCATGACGAGTGCCGGACCGAAAAGGATTCTGTGGGCGGCCTCGAATCCTTTCGAGACCCGGCTTCGTCAGGATGATGGGCGCGATCACTGCGCTCCAGGAGGAGTATGACTATGCAACGCGTGACCATCGTCCGCTACAAGGTGAAGCCCGAGGCCGTCGCCGAGAATGAAGCGCTTTCCCATGCGGTGTTCGATCGCGTCCGCCGCGACCGGCCGCAGGGTGTTTCTTATGGGCTGTTCAAGGAGGCGGACGGGCAGAGCTTCGTCCACGTCTTCGTCAATCTGCTGGATGACAATTCGGATGCCGTAACCGGCCTTGCCGAATTCGACGCATTCGGTTCCCATCTCAGCGCGCGCTGCGAGATTCCGCCCGAAGTCTCGCGCGGCAGCGTGGAATTGGTCGATTCCTACGGCTTTTCGATCAGGGAGGTTTGACCGCAAGCCGCGGGAAGCGGTGGGGGCGAAGGCGGCATAGATGGGCTGGGTCAGTTCGAGGAGAACAAGATCATGGCCTATCGAATCAAGGGGCTCGACCCCGCCGCCTTCGCCGATACCGACGCGCTGATCGCCGCCGGCGCGATCCGGATGACCGTGGATCGGCCCAACGCCTTTCCCTGCCGGGTTTCGCTGGAAGATGCCGCGCCGGGTACCGAGGTGTTGTTGCTCAACTTCGTGTCGGCGGACGTGCAGACGCCCTTCCGCGCGTCGCACGCAATCTTTATCAGGGAAGGCGTGGTCGAAGCGCCGCTCTACAAGGATAGGGCGCCGCCGTTCCTGGCGCGGCGCACGACCAGCTTGCGGGGCTTCGACGGTGCGGGAATGATCCGTGCCGCCAGGCTTGCCCAGCCGGGCGACGCCGACGCCGGCCTCCGCGATTTGTTCGAGGATGAGGAGATCGTGCATGTCGATATCCACGCCGCGGCCTGGGGCTGCTTCCTCGCCCGTGCGGAGCGCGACCATGCTTGAGAGTGACGATCAACGCTGGGGCGCCGTACTGCGCCGCGACCGTGCGATGGACGGACAGTTCGTGACCGGCGTGCTCTCGACCGGCATCTATTGCCGGCCATCCTGCGCCGCGCGCCATCCCCGGCGAGAGAATGTGCGTTTCTTCGCCAGCGGCGCCGAAGCGCGCGATTTCGGTCTGCGCGCCTGCCTGCGCTGCCGCCCCGACGAGATCGCGGCGGACGAGGCGGGCATCGCGCGCGCGATCGCGCTGATCGAGGCGGCGGAAGACGCGCCCTCGCTCGACCGCCTGGCGGAGGCCGCCGGCTATAGCCCGTTCCATTTCCATCGCCTGTTCCGCCGCGCGACCGGCGTCACGCCCGCGGCCTATGTCCGCGCGCATCGCGCCAGGCGGGCCGAACGGGCGCTCAAGGAGTCCGATACCGTGACCGAAGCTTTGTATGACGCCGGCTATGCCGCGCCCGCCCGTTTCTATGCCGATATGCCCGACCGGCTCGGCATGACCCCGTCCAAATGGCGCGACGGCGGGCGCGGCGAGACGATCCGCTGGGAAGTCGCGCAGACCGACCTCGGCCCGCTGCTGGTGGCCGCCACCACGCGCGGCATTTGCCGGGTCGCGTTCGAGCCCGATGATGCCGCACTGCGCGCGCATTTCCCAAACGCCGCGATCGAGCGGGGCGGCGCGGCGCTGGAGGCCTTGCTCGCGGATGCGGTCGAGTTCGTGACCCAGCCCGGCCGCGCGATGGCCCTGCCGCTCGACGTGCGCGGCACCGCTTTCCAGCAGGCGGTGTGGCGCGAATTGTCGCGCATCCCGGCGGGCGAGACCTTGAGCTACGCCGCGCTCGCGGCGCGCGCGGGCAACCCCAATGCGGTGCGCGCGGTGGGGTCCGCGTGCGGGGCCAACCCGGTCGCGATGCTGATCCCGTGCCACCGCGCGCTGCGCACGGACGGTAGCCTCGGCGGCTATGCCTATGGGCTGCCGATCAAGCGGAAATTGCTCGAGCGCGAAGCCGCGGGCTAGGACGCCTTCCTGATCGCGATGCCGATGCAGGTGACGATCATCCCGTCCATGCTGGCTTTAAGGTGCGCGGGCGGCCCGAGCCACTCCGCGAACGAGGCTGGCAGTTCGCCATGATAAGGCGGCATGTCCACGAACCGGTCGAGCGGGCCGCCGCCGAGATCGAAATCGAACGGCGCGACATGGTGGCCTTGCGACCGCAGCTTTTGCGCAAGCTCTTCCATATGCTTGCGCTGGAATGCGACCGACATCCAATTGTCGACCGTCGGCCCGTCCTCGCGGATATTGAACTCGGTCGTGTGGACCGCCACGCCCCCGGGCCGCAGGCAGGCCATCGCATTCTCGACGAACGCCAGTCCATTCCTGATCGAACCCAGATGTTCGAGGGCGCAGATCGACCAGCAGAAGTCGTAACCGGTCAGGTCGGCGGGAATCCGGTTCATGTCGACGAAGCGAAGATCGACATTCTCGTCGAACGCCTGCCGGCCGACGAGATGCTCCATGAATGCCAGATCGCGGGCGGTCGCATGCTGCCCGCTTTCCCTCCAGCCCGATGAAACCGCCTCTTCAGGGGGAATGTCGGTCGCCGTTACGGACACGCCATGAGCAGCAAGGTAGCTGGGCAGGGGTTCCTCGCCGCAGCCGAAGCCGAGCCCGCGCTTTCCCGGGGCGATCATGTCGGCTTCGAACAGGAATTGCAGGACGAAGCACAGCTCCCACAGCTTCCGGTGATAGGTCACCGGTATCTTGAGCTCGCCGCACCAGTGGGCGACCCATTCGCTTTCCATGGCGGCCTGGGTCGATAGCCCGCTGGGTAGATTATGCTTCCGCGCGACCGTCCCGGTCGGAGGCGGCAGCGCGTCCGCGAGCTGCCGCGCCAGGCTGTATCCCATCTGCTTGATGTTCAGCGCAAGCGGGTCGATCGCGTTGGCGATCAGGCGCAGGCGGTTGAGGTTGGGATGGCCTTGCGCGCCGACCGGAGTCAGCAGCGCGGTGAGGTCACGATTGTTGATCCGGGCCCCAGGAAAGCCCGTCCTGCGCTCCCGTCGGCGCCGGAGCCACTGCGTCAGCATCAAGACGATACGGGATGATCGAACGGGAAATTGGGTGTGCGCACGTCGCCGAAGCAGCGCGTGCAAAGTGGCACCTCGTCATGGCGTCCTTCATCCATCGTCTGGGCGAACTGGCGGCGGGCGAGGTTGGTCATCGTTTCGCGGAAGGTTTCAATCGCGAGGTTGCCGATCGGCTGTTCACGCGCAAAGTCGTTGCAGCAAGGCAGCACCGCCCCATCGCAATCGACGATCAGGTCGTGCGTCACGGCGGATGTGCAGAGGACGCGCGCCGGGGAGAGCGACAGTTTCTGGAACAGGCTGAGGTCTTCCATGCAGCGGCTCGACATCGGATCGAACACGACCTCTTTCGCGCCGCGCGACAGGAACCATTCGCGGATCATGGGGAGCTCTTCACGATTGGCGCGGCTGACCGGCACGCTGACGCGGACCTTGCCGGGGAAGTCGCGCAAGATCTGCTCGTACTTCGGGAAGACGTTCTTCGCCCGCAGCGGGGTCATCAGATAGTCGTAGGTCTCAGGCGTCAGCGATTCGCAGTGCAGGGCGATCAGCGTGACATAGGGGAACAGCACCTTGTGTTTGGAGCTGTTATAGGCCGCGCCGTTGGTGTTGACCGAGAAGATCACGTCGGGGAGCTTCTCATGCACATAGCGGGCGCGCTCGACCACCATCGGATCGACCAGCCCGTCGCCGAACAGGCCGAAGCCGATATGGCTGTCCACCGCCACGCCTTCTTCCACGATACCGTCGATGATCTTGTGGAAGATCGACATCGGCATCGTGCCGCGCGGCGAATTGGCGGTGCTGGCCTTGCCCGTCGGGCAATGAATGCAGGACGCATTGCAGGTGCCAGTGGTGCCGATACCCACCGCGCCCAGATGCTGCACGCCATCCTGGCTGCGCGGGCGCGCCTTGGCGATCTCGCGGCGGGTGATCGTCAGCTCGGCATCGAGCAGGTTGGCCGCGCGCCAGGACAAGGCCGCAAGCCGGGGATGCTGGCGATACTTCGCCATGCCGCCCCACTTCTGGAGGAGACGGGCAAGCTTGCGGACGGGGCCGGCGGGGGCGGTTTGCTGAAGCACGGCAGCCCCTTAGCAGAGATAGACCGCATTCCGAAAGGCGCTGGCGTCGGGGCGGGCGGCGCGGCACAAGGCTAAGCGGTGCGGTGGCGCGAGCTGATGGCGGCCTGTTGGGCCTGTGCGGCGGGGGCGGCGCTCGCCCAGACGCCGCCGTCCCAGGTGCCGCCGGCCCAGTCGCATGCGGCGCCGGCCGTGCCCGACAAGGCGGCCGACGCACCCCCGCAAATCCAGACCCCGGTCGAGGCGCTCGCGCAGGACGGGGCGGAATATGCGCGCCTCTATGGCGTGCCGCTCGACCAGGCGATCCGCGAGATGGAGGCGGCGCAGGACAGCGTGCCCGCGACCGACGCGCTCCAGTTCGGTTACCGCGAACGGCTGGCCGGCCTGTACATCGTGCATGATGGCGGCTTCCGGATCGTGGTGCTGCTGACCGGGGCCGAGCCGGTGGCCGATCAGGCGATCCTTGCCGGCGGGATGAACGTGCCGGTCCTGTTCCAGACGGGGGCACCGGCGACGCGCGACGATATCCTCGCCGCGATCGTCGCGCATCAGGCCGATCTCCGCGCGGCCTTGCACAATCCGCCCGGCATGGGGGTCGATCCGCGCACCGGCATGCTGGCGGTGATGGTCAAGGCGGACGATGTCGACGCCGATGGGCCGGAGGCGCTGGCGGCGCGGCTCTCGACCATTGCCGGCGTGCCGGTCGAGGTCAAAGTCTGGTCCGACCTGGACATCAATCTGATGGCGGAGGGCGGGGGACGGGTGATCGGCTTCGATCCGGGGATCGGCCGGCGTGCCGTCTGCACCAGCGGCTTCGTCGTCACCGACGGCACCCAGACCGGCATCGCCACCGCCGCGCATTGCCCCGACCAGATCAGCTATGTCGAGCCGGGCGGGGGCGAGATCCCGCTGACGATGATCGGCGCGTGGGGCGCGCATTATCAGGACGTCCAGATCCATGTCGGCGCGGGCGTGCTGGCGCCGCTTTTCTATGCCGGCTTCTATGTTGATCGGGGCAAGACCGTCTCGCGCCCGGTGACGAGCTGGCGCAACCAGACCAGCACGCGCGCGGGCGACGTCGTCTGCCATCGCGGCGAGCGGACCGGCTATAGCTGCGCCGAGGTCGAATATCCCGATTATGCCCCGCCCGGCGCGCTGTGCGCCGGCCCGTGCACGCCGACCTGGGTCGCGGTGCGCGGCCCCGATTGCAAGGGCGGCGACAGCGGCGGCCCGGTGTTCGCGGGCACGATCGCGTTCGGGCTGGTCAAGGGATCGAGCTACACCGGCGACGGGCGCTGCCGGCTCTATTATTACATGTCGACCGACTATCTGCCGCCGGGGTGGACGGTGGCGATCCAGGGTAGGGGCGAGGCGCCGGAAATTCAAAAAACACCGGAAACGAACTAAAGGAATTTCCGAAAAAGTCCGTCTGTCGCGCGATAGCGCAATTTTGTTAGACGGTTCGGTACTTTTCAAACTGCTCAATCCGCCCCGTAACGCCGGAATTTGTTGCCGAACGTGGCATGCATCCTCAATACCATAGGGGTTTGTTCACGTTTTGTCCAGAGTGGATGCTCAAAGTGGTAAGGCAAAATTAGGCACTGTGTCCCCGGAATTCCGCCGAGACGTCACGACGACAGGCTCACGCCTCAAACAGCGGAGCGGCGCCTGTGCCGCAACCATGCCAGCAGGCGACGCGGATCCGGGGACCGGACCGCCGCGAAGCAACCATCGCCCGCAACAGCCTGAATACCAAGCAGCGCCAGCCAGACGAGCGGCAGTTCGGCTCCAGCCTTCGTGAAGAAGAAACCGTTGCGCGTCATCCAGAAGTGGGCCGCGCCCAGCATCATCGGCATGGCATAACAGGCGACATATCTGGTCAGCACGCCCGGGATCAGCAGCAGGGCGCCGGCAAGTTCCGCCGAAAGGACATAAGCGGGCACGAAGGCCGGATATCCCGCCTTGAGCAGATTTTCCCACCAGGCCTCCAGCCCGCCGGGGAAAATCGCGAACTTCCAATAGAGATGCGCAATGAAGAGCGACGCCAGGAGCAGCCGGAGGAGCAGAGCCGCGCTTTCAGACGCCGACCCGCGTGCCAATCGTGCTTTTCGCATCTTCCGCCCCCGGTCGCGCCAGCGCGCAGCCAATGAATAAAGCTGCGCGATGAAGCCGTCACTGCCTGTCGAATATCAGCAGTTGCGAAAAAGGCAGACCCTTTCGGTTGGTGCCCTCGTCGGTGATGGTCAGGATCTTTCCGTCCCGCGAAACCTTACGCACGGCGATGCCCACCGTTTTGCCGTCGCGTTTTTCCTCCGACCTGACGGTCCATTTGTCGATGCGTACGGCGTTCAGCGTGTCGTAGCTCGCGGAACCGGCCATCGCATAGTCTCGCCCATCATAGGCATAGGTATAATTCACCCGCATCGCCTCGCCGCCGGCATCGATGCCCGTCCAGGTGACCGAAACGCCCGTCGGAGCAGCCGCATAAACGCGGATCTGGCTCTGCCACCCCGGCCCGGGTGTGAATTTCGACCGGGCCACATTCAGCTTCCAGGTGCCGCTGACCGGATCGTCGGCCGGCGTCATCTGTGCTGCCGACAGCGTCAGTGCGAAAATGGACCCGATAATGAACATCAGAAAGCGTCGAGCCATGTTGCTGCTCCCCAAACGTTCGGCGGTTCATCACAAAGAGAATTCCGGGGACACGATCCCGCATTCCGGTGCACTTATTTTCGAAACATGAACCCGCCGGCGACTTGTTCGCGGAAATAAGTGCACTGTCACCGGAATTCCACCGGAATTCCCAGAATTCAATTGCTGCGGCCGCGATGACCGCACCCGTCTATGTTACGTCAGCCAAACCACCAGCTCGAAACCCCGTTCGCGATCGACCTGGACCGGACACCAGGGCCAGAAATCCCGCAGCACCTCGGGATGCGGGTGACGATAGCCCTTATGTGCTGGATCGGACGAAAAGATGCTGACCGCAGGCGCCAGGGCTGCGGCGACCCCCTCATGCCAGTTCGCGGACGCGCCATGATGCATGACTTGGACGATGCCGGCGCGTTTGATGCGCGTACTGCCGAAAAAGTGACGCAGAGCCGCGAGCCGCGCGGGGCTGTCTAGATAGCCGTCGCCGGTCGCAAGCTGCGCGAAATTGTCGCGCGCGGCATTCCACCGGACCGCATGGGTCGCAATATGCTGCCGCATGCCGATCCGCACCCCGACCGGCCCCGAATAGAGAAACAGCGAGGCGAGGTTGCGGGGGTGGGGATCGTCTCCGAACTGGCGATCGTAAAGACGCTTCAGCAAGGCTAGCGCAAGGCCGCGATGCGGGCGCCGGCGCAGCAGGCGCCTGACGATCCAGGTGACCTGGGTCAGGAATAGCTGATCGACCCGTGGCCGCAATTCGGCATCATTATAGGGCACAAACTCCCACAGGC
>NZ_DATHFV010000030.1:0-36071 GCF_035317925.1 Sphingomonas sp. | reverse complement strand
ACCGCCAGTTCGCGCCCGTTCAAAGTCGCGTCGCCGATCCCGTAGACGCCCTCGTCGGTCTCGATCTTCAACGTCACGAAATTGCGGCCCGGCGATGTCACGATGACGCGGGCAGATGTAATCCTGGGCAAAATTCTCTCCCATCAGGCAGCCGGCGCCGAAGGCATCGGCGGCTCTTTCCTCTCTCCCAGAAACATGCCGCGGGCAAACCCTCGGCGTCGCTTCTTTATTGTTAGCGCTCCCATGATATAGCAGGGCATGTCGAGTCAATCGCCATAAGCTGGCATGACAAAAGCCGGCCCGCAATGAGAGGATTTTCGGACGATGCGTTTGCCGCGCCTGCTTTTCGCGCTTTGCGCGCTAATTGGACTGACGAGTCAGGCGCTGGCCGAGGACGGATATGATCTGTGGCTACGCTATCGCCCCCTGCCCGCGGCGCTCCGTGCCGAATCGGTGCCGCATGCGACCGCGATCGTGGCGCCGCGCGATCCTTCCCCAATGCTCGCCGCCGCACTCGGCGAAATGCATCGCGGCCTGGCCGGATTGATCGGTCACGATGTGGGCAATGCGGCACGCGCCGGATCCGGCGCGATCCTGATCGGCACGCCGCGCAGCCTGCCGGCGCTGGCCGCGCTCGACCTGCCGCTCAAGGGGCTCGGCCGGGAAGGCTATCTGATCCGCAGCGTGACGATCGGCGGCAAGCCCGCGACCGTGATCGCCGCCAATGACGATCGCGGCCTGCTCTACGGCAGCTTCGCCTTCCTGCGGCTGGTCCAGACCGGACAGCCGCTCGGCCGGATCGACATTAAAAGCGCGCCCAGGCTCGATCTGCGCGTGCTCGATCATTGGGACAATCTGAACGGCCATATCGAACGCGGCTATGCCGGGGATTCGCTGTGGGATTGGTGGAAGCTGCCCGACTACAAGGATCCGCGTTACACGGATTATGCGCGCGCCGACGCCTCGATCGGCATCAATGGCGCGGTGCTCAATAACGTCAACGCCGCCGCCGCCAGCCTGACGCCGGCCTATATCGCCAAGGCCAAGGCGCTGGCGGATGTGTTCCGGCCGTGGGGGATCAAGGTCTATCTGTCGGCGCGCTTCACCGCGCCGATGGAGATAGGCGGGCTGAAGACCGCCGATCCGCTCGACCCGGCGGTCGCCGCCTGGTGGAAGGCCAAGGCCGACGAAATCTACCAGGCGATCCCCGATTTCGGCGGCTTCCTGGTCAAGGCCAATTCGGAAGGCCAGCCCGGGCCGCAGGATTATGGCCGTACGCATGCCGACGGCGCGAACGTGCTGGCCGATGCGGTGCGGCCGCACGGCGGCGTCATCATGTATCGGGCCTTCGTCTATGCCGCGCAGGGCGGCGACAAGGTCGTCGACCGCACCAAGCAGGCCTATGAAAGCTTCAAGCCGCTGGACGGCAAGTTCGCCGACAATGTGCTGGTCCAGGTCAAGAACGGCCCGCTCGATTTCCAGCCGCGCGAGCCCTTCTCGCCGCTGATCGGCGCGATGCCCAAGACCAACCTGATGCTCGAGGTGCAGATCACCAAGGAGTATCTCGGCCAGGCGACGCACGCCGTCTATGTCGGCGCCTTGTTCGAGGAAGTGCTCAAGACCGACACGTTCACGCACGGGCCGGGCACGAGTGTCGCCGATGTGCTGGAGGCGCAGAAGATCAGCGGCATCGCCGGCATCGCCAACACCGGTACCGACCGCGACTGGAGCGGATCGACCTTCAACCAGGCCGACTGGTACGCCTTCGGCCGGCTCGCCTGGAATCCACAGGCATCGTCGCGCGACATTGCGGCGGAATGGGCGGCGATGACCTTCGCGCCCGATCCGCGCGTCGTGCAGCCGGTGGTGGGCATGATGATGACATCGCGCGAGGCAGTGGTGAACTACATGACCCCGCTCGGCCTCGCCCACATCATGGGCACCGGACACCATCATGGTCCCGCGCCGTGGGTGCACGAGCTGGCCCGGGCAGAATGGAATCCGGTTTATTACCATCAGGCCGACGCGGCCGGGATCGGTGTCGAGCGCACCGCGAGCGGCACCGATGCGATCGCCCAATATGCCGCGCCGATCGAAAAGCTGCTGGCCGATCCGGCGACCACGCCCGACAAGGACCTGCTGTGGTTCCACCACCTGCCGTGGGACTATAAAATGAAGTCCGGGCGTATCCTGTGGGACGAGCTCGCGCTCCATTACCAGACCGGCGTCGAGCAGGTCGCGGCGATGCAGCGCCAGTGGCGTGCGCTCAGGCCGTTCGTGGACGCGCAGCGGTTCGAGAAGACCGACGCCTTCCTCACCATCCAGCTGCACGAAGCGGAATGGTGGCGCGACGCCTGCCTCGAATATTTCGGGACATTCTCGAAGCGGCCGCTGCCACCGGGCGTGCCCGCGCCGGCGCATCCGTTGAGCTATTACGAAGCGCTCGACTTTCCGTTCGCGCCGGGGCGCTGAGCGATGCGCAAACCATTCCTCGCCGCGCTCGCGCTGATGCTCGCCGCACCGGTGCTGGCCCAGACCGGTCCCGAAATCTCACGGCCGGCGCACCCGCACGACATGCGCAACTGGCCGACGCCCGTGTGGGACACGGTGCCGCCGCCTTTGCCCGCGACAATGCATCACCCGGCCGTGCTGATCTTCTCCAAGACCAACGGCTATCGCGACCTCGAACAGATCCCGACCGCCGCCGCCGCGATCACGAAGCTGGTGGAGAAGCATGGCTGGACCGCCTTCGCGACCGAAAATGCAGCGGTGTTCACGCCCGAGCTGATCCGACAGTTCGACGTGGTCGTGTTCAACAGCACCAGCGGCGATATCTTCTCGCCCGATCAGCGCGCGGCGTTCCAGCACTGGCTGGAGGCGGGCGGCGGTTTCGTCGCGCTGCACGGCGCGGGCGGCGATCCGCATTATGCGTGGCAATGGTATGTCACCAACGTCATCGGCGCGCAGTTCACGATCCACACGCACGCGCCGCAATTCCAGCAGGGCCGCATCGTGATCGAGGACCGCAAGAGCCCGATCATGCGGCATCTCGGCGCCGACTGGACGCGCACCGAGGAATGGTATTCGTTCGCCGCTTCGCCACGCGGGCCGGGCACGCACATCCTCGCCCGGCTGGACGAGGGCAGTTACGACGCGACGCCCGAATTGCGGATGGGCGACCATCCGCTGATCTGGGAACGCTGCGTCGGCAAGGGGCGCGTCTTCTTCTCCGCGCTCGGCCATCAGGCGTCAGCCTATGCGGAAGAGCCGCACCTCAAGATGATCGACAGGGCGATCCAATGGGCAGCGCGAAAGCTAGAGCCCAACGCGCCCTGCCCCGGCGCTACGACGCCCTAACCCCCTCCCGAAAACGGGAGGGGGTTAGCTGCAACCTGTCTTAGTAGAAGGCGCCGTAGATCACATCGGCGATGCGGCCGGTGCGGATCTGGACCATCAAGAGGTCCGGCCCATAACGGACCCAGCGATAGCCCGGCGGCGGCGCACCGATCCCGAGCGAATAATAGTCGTCGTAATAATAAGGCGACGACAGGAAGAGGTGCGGCAGCAGCAGCCCGATCGACCAGCGCCGGTAGCGATAGCCCGACGGATAGTGGAACGGACGGCCGGGGGCCGGCCGGAAGTGCGGCGGACGGCCCGCACCGGGACGGTGCTGCGGCGGACGCGGCCGGGACGGACCGGGCCGGTTGGGCTGACCGGGGCGCGGCGGCTGGATCTGGGGGCCGCCCGGCCGGACGGGCCGCACGTGCGGCGGTGTCGGACGCGTCGTCGGGCCGCCAGAGCCGGGGCGGCCCGCACTGGGGCGATCGGGACTGGGGCGGCCGGGGCCGGGACTGGGACGATCGGGGCGCTGCGGGCCGCCAGTGGACGGACGCCCAGGACCAGGGCGGTTGTTGCCCTGCTGCGGCCGGCGATCGCCGCGATTGTCCTGGGGGGCCTGGGCGGATGCGATATCCGGCAGGACGATGAGCAAGGCTGCCGTCAGAAGGAGGGACCGTTTCATACGTTCTCCTGTTTGGGGGGACGGCAAGGCTAGGCCCGCGTCGCAGGCCCCGCAAGCGGCGGACGGCGTGCGAGCGGGAGAGGGCTAAGGACGCCCTAAAGCTTCACGCCGGCGCGCCGCGCGAAATCGAAGCGGCGTTCTTCCACGCGCAGGCGAGCGCGGTCCATCACGTCGGCCTCGGTCGCGATCAGCAGATTCTGGGTCACGCGGGCAAGGTGGTCGCGCATCGCCTGACGCGCGGCGTCGGGATCGCGCGCCTTCAAGGCATCGAGCACGACCTGATGTTCATCGACCGGCGGCTGGATGCCCGCGTCACGCGCGCGGCTGAAGAAATAGACGCAGAGCGGCGACTGGTAGCGTTTGTCCCACAGGCTTTCGACCAGGCCGATCAGCACATCGTTGTTGGTCGCGCGCGCCAGCGCGACATGGAAGGCGCGGTCGGCCTGTTCGCGCGTCGCCTGATCGGTGCGCATGTCGCCGATCCGGGCGATGATCGCCTCCATCTCCTCGATCTGCTTGTCGGTGGCGGCGAGCGCGGCGAGCGCGGCGATCTCGCCTTCCAGCAGGCGGCGCGCCTCGGTCACCTCGAACGGGCCGTCCGCCTCATCGGCGGGCGATGGCTTCAGCGGCGTCTTGGCGGCGACATAGACGCCTGCGCCGTGGCGCCGCTGCACCAGTCCCCGCATTTCGAGCACGATGATCGCCTCCCGCACGACCGGACGGCTGACCCCGAATTCGTCGGACAGCTCGCGTTCGGACGGCAGCCGTCCGCCCGGCTTGTAACGGCCGACCTCGATCGCCTGCTCGAGCGTGCGCGCAATATTTTCGTAGAGGCGCGCAGTCGGCGCCTCGGCATTTCTTGCCACGCAGCAATCCTCCCCCAGCCCGTCAAGCTAGCGGGCCTGTATTCCTCATACAAGTGGATATACCAAAATTCAAATTGGTAATACCAGATTGTAAGAGCGGTATTGACAGACAAATGCCGACGCGAGATATCAGCGATAATGTGATCGCTAACATGGCGGCACGTCCGGATCGCTTCGCGAGGGAAGCCGACCGGGCTTGGGAGAGGGGAAATACAATGCGAGTCATTCCGCCTGCACGTCGCGCGCACCGCGTGGCGCTTCTTGGCGCAACCGTGCTGGCCGGGCTTGCCACGCCCGCTTTCGCGCAGAGCGCGCCCGCTCCGGCGGCGCCTGCCGCGACCGCGGCGCCCGATGCGACTGCCGAAGCCGATATCGTGATCACCGGTTATCGGCGCAGCTTGCAGGAATCGACCGCAGCCAAGCGCGACGCGACCAACTTCACCGATTCGATCTTCGCGGAAGATATCGGCAAGTTCCCCGACGTGAATATCGCGGAATCGTTCAACCGCATTCCGGGCATCACGATCAGCCGCGACATTAACGGCGAAGGCACCACGGTCGCGATCCGCGGCCTGGGCAGCAACTTCACCAACGTGACGCTGAACGGCGCGCCGATCGCGGTCGCCTCGACCGGCGGCGCGGATACGCAAGGTACGGATCGTTCGGTCGACCTGAGCTTCTTCCCGACCGACCTGTTCACCAAGCTGACGGTCGACAAGAGCTACCGTGCCGACCTGCTCGAAGGCGGCGCGGCCGGCAACGTCGATATCCGCAGCGCGCGGCCGTTCGACCATCCCGGCACGCACGTCACCTACAATGCGCAGGCCACCAAGGAGGACCTTGCCAGCAAATGGGGTGGCCGCGGATCGGTGATCGCGAGCACGACATCCGACACGATCGGCATCCTGATCGGCGTCTCCGGCAACCGTACCGAACAGCGCACGACCGGTTTCGAATCAGTAGGCTGGACCAATCCCAATCTGAGCGCGGCGCAGTTCGGCGCGGCGACCGGCGCCAATTCGACCGGCGGCGGCAACTTCACGATCCCGGCGACGGTTCCGGCCAATGCCGGCAACGGGCTGACCACCGGCGCGACGATCGACCAGGCCTTCCTGCTCGCGCATAATCCGGGCGCCACGATCCAGCAGATCGACAACGGCATCCTGCCGCGCCTCGGCCGTACGCTGGACGATTACGGCACGCGCGACCGCCTCAACGGCGTGATCAGCGCCGAATGGCGCCCGACCGACGACCTGCATTTCTATATCGACGGTCTGGTCGGCGCGAAGACCAACAAGCTGCAGCGTATCGACATGGACTGGGTCGGCCGCAACGGCGCGATCATCCCGCTCAACACCACCTATGACAAGACCGATTGCTCGACGGGCTGCACCGTCACCGGCGGCACCTATGCCAATTCGCAATTCTTCCTCGAATATCGGCCTTACACCGAGCACACCAAGTTCTGGAGCGCGAACCCCGGCGCCGAGTGGAAGATCACGAGCAACCTGAAGCTCAACATCCAGGGCAATTACACCCGCAGCACCTTCCACCGCGAATCGCCGAGCGTGCTGGTCATCACCCCGCCGTCGTCGGGCCTGACCGTCACCTACACGAACAACGGCGGCATTCCGTCGATCGTGTCCAACGTCGATCTCAACAATCCGGCCAATTTCGGCTGGAATGGCGGCCGCGTGAACATCCAGGACGAAAAGCGCCTGAACATTACCAAGGGCGTTCGCGGCGACCTGACCTGGGGCGACGACAAGCTCAGCCTGCGCGTCGGCGGCAATTACGACGACATTTCGCGCCGGATCAGCGCCTTCGACAACAGCCAGGCGTGGCAGAATGCGGTCTGCGGCGACAATCCGAACGTGTTCGTGCCGTCGCCCAATTCGCAGCCGCCCTGCCAGGGCCTGAATACCCCGACCCCGGGTGCGGGTTATCCGACCTATCCGGGCTACGGCACTGCATTCACCGCAGGCAAGAGCGGTCCGGTCACTTATGGTGGCTCGCTGATCCCGACCGCGTCGCTGGCACAATATCTGCTGCCGGGTCCGGACGGGTTCATCACGCTCAACTGGCCGGCGTTCAAGACGGCGTCGCAATATGACGCCTTCCACGACAGCGCGCCGGCGGCGGGTTCGTCGAACACCGGCGCGAGCGGCGGCTATATCCGCGAACAGTCCCCGGCGGCCTATGCCGAGGTGGCGGGCATCCAGGACATCGCCGGCAGCGACCTGCGTTACAATGTCGGCGTTCGCTATGTTCACACCAAGCAGACGATCGCCGGCCTGGTTTCGCTGACCGATCCGCGCAACACGCCGGCCGCACCTGCGGTGGCACCGGCCGATGGCGGCAAATATCCGAACATCAGCAACACGGTGACGACGACGCAGAGCTACACCAAGTGGCTGCCGGCAGCGAACTTCGCGCTCGATGTCGGCGAGCATGCGGTTGCCCGCTTCGCGGTGTCCGAGACGATGACGCGTCCGGATCCGAACGCGCAGCTGCCGGGCGTGAACTTCTCGTCGCCCTCGGCCGACAACGCCACGATCGGCAACCCGGCGCTCAAGCCCTACACGTCCAAGAATATCGATCTCGGCATCGAATATTATACGGGGCATGAAGGCCTGATCAGCGTCGCGGCGTTCCGCAAGGAACTGAAGGGCTTCACTTCTACCGGCATCGTCACCCAGCCCTTCTCGGCGCTGGCGCAATACGGCATCACCTTCGACTCCTTGTCGCCGACGCAGCAGGTCGCGATCAATTCGCGCGGTGGCCCGGGCACGGCCACGGTGCAGGTCTCGCAGCAGGTCAATGCCAGCGGCGTGCTCGACGTGAACGGCATGGAATTCCAGTGGGTCCAGCCGCTCGACTTCCTGACCGCGCGTTTCGGCGTGACGGGCTTCGGCTTCAACGCCAACGCCACGATCGTCGACCAGAAGGGCAGTGGTGCTGCGCCTGCGATCGCGCTGGGGGTGTCGAAGTACACCTACAACGCCACCGCTTATTACGAGCATGGCGGCATCAACCTGCGCATCTCGACGACCTTCCAGAAGGGCGCGCAGGTAACGAACGCCAACCAGAACGGCATCGCGTTGGCGGCCTTCTATACGAAGGATTACCACCAGACCGACTTCTCCTCGAGCTTCGATCTGGAGAAACTGGTGGGGCTCAAGCATGCGCCGGAGATTACGTTCAACATCGTGAACCTCACCAAATCGACGCTGGGCAACTACTTCCAGTTCTCCAACGCCATCCAGCAACTCGACAATCCGGGCCGCCAGTTCATGATCGGCCTGCGCGGAACCTTCTAAACTCCTCTTCCAACTTCCTCACCTCGAGCGGTCGGCCCACGGGCCGGCCGCTCTTTTTTTGCCTATGGGGCCAACACAGGATAAGCAGGGCTTCGGGGGCGGCGACGCCTGCATCGCGCCGGAGCACAGGTTGAACCAGAAGATTTCTCGCCGTCAGCGCAGCGCGCCAACAATCAGTGATGTAGCTGCGAGCGCCGGCGTTTCGCCGATGACCGTTTCCCGCGTCATAAACGGCGAGGCCAACGTCCGCGCCGCGACGCGCGATCTCGTCAACGCCGCCATCCAGCAACTGGGTTATGCGCCCAACCGCGCCGCGCGCAGCCTGGCCGGCGCCGAGGAATTGCGGATCGGCCTGCTCTATTCCAACCCCAGCGCCGCTTATCTGAGCGAGTTCCTGGTCGGCGGGCTCGACCAGGCGAGCCGCGGCAATCTCCAGCTGATCGTCGAGCAATGCGAGATCGACAATCAGGAGGTGAAGGCGGCCGAGCATCTGATCCGGATCGGGATCGACGGCGTGATCCTGCCACCGCCCTTGTGCGATTCGCAGCCGGTGATCGACGTGCTGCAGAAAGCGGGCATTCCGATGGTGGTGGTGGCGAGCGGCCGCCCGCCCGCCGACATCAGCGCGGTCAGCATCGACGACGAGCGCGCCGCGTTCGACATGACCTGCCATCTCGGCCGGCTCGGCCATCGCCGGATCGGCTTCATTTCGGGCAATCCCAATCAGACCGCCAGCGGCCGCCGGCTCGACGGCTACAAGCGCGGGCTGGAAAGCATGGGCATCGCCTTCGATCCCGCCTTGGTCGCGGAAGGCCTGTTCACCTACCGCTCGGGCCTCGACGCGGCCGAACGGCTGCTGGACCTCAAGGAGCAGCCCTCGGCGATCTTCGCGGCCAATGACGACATGGCGGCGGCGGCGGTGGCAGTGGCGCATCGCCACGGGCTCGACGTGCCGAGCGACATCACGGTGTGCGGGTTCGACGACACCGCGCTGGCGACGACGATCTGGCCCGAGCTGACCACGATCCACCAGCCGATCCGCGACATGTCGCAGGCGGCGATGGACCTGCTCGCGAGCGAAATCCGCGCGCGGCGCGGCCCGATGCGGCCGGCGCCCAAACACATATTGCTCGATTACACGTTCGTGCGCCGGCAGTCGGACGCCGCCCCGCGGCGGAGGCCTTCGGCCCGCGCTTGACAGCGTCGAACCCCCGGGTTTGTAGCGCTACCATGTCTCTCGGAGTGCGCCCGTGACCTCTACGCCCGTCCGTCCCTTCCGCTCGCGCGACTGGTTCGCCGATCCGGCGCGCAGCGACATGGTCGCGCTCTATCTCGAGCGCTTCATGAATTACGGCATCACGCCGGAGGAGCTGCGCTCGGGCAAGCCGATCATCGGTATCGCGCAGTCGGGCAGCGACCTGTCCCCCTGCAACCGCATCCATGTCGAGCTGGCCAAGCGTACCGCCGCCGGCATTCGCGATGCAGGCGGCATTCCGATGGAATTCCCGGTCCATCCGATCTTCGAAAATTGCCGCCGGCCGACCGCCGCGCTCGACCGCAACCTGCTCTATCTCGGGCTGGTCGAGATCCTTTACGGCTACCCGATCGACGCGGTCGTGCTGACCACCGGCTGCGACAAGACGACGCCATCCCAGATCATGGCGGCCTCGACCGTCGATATCCCGGCGATCGTGCTGTCGGGTGGGCCGATGCTCGACGGCTGGCACGAAGGCGAACTGGTCGGGTCGGGTACGGTGATCTGGCGTTCGCGGCGCAAGCTCGCGGCGGGCGAGATCGACGAGGAGGAATTCCTCAAGCGCGCGACCGACAGCGCGCCCTCGCCCGGCCATTGCAATACGATGGGCACGGCATCGACCATGAACGGCGTGGCCGAGGCGTTGGGCCTGTCGCTGCCGGGCTGCGCGGCGATCCCGGCGCCGTATCGCGAGCGCGGGCAGATGGCCTACCGGACCGGCCAGCGCATCGTCGAGATGGCCTATGAGGATCTGCGGCCTTCGAAGATCCTGACGCGCGAAAGCTTCCTCAACGCGATCGCGTTCGTCACCGCCGCGGGCGGATCGTCCAACGCCGAGCCGCACATCATGGCGATGGCGCGCCATGCGGGCGTCGAACTCTCGCCCGACGACTGGACGACGCACGGCTACGATCTACCGCTGCTGCTTAACATGCAGCCGGCGGGCAAATATCTGGGCGAGCGCTTCCATCGCGCGGGCGGCGTGCCGGCTTTGTTATGGGAGTTGCTGGTGGCGGCCAAGCTCCACGCCGGCTGCGCAACCGTGACCGGGCGCACGATCGGCGAGAATGTGGCCGGGCGCGAAAGCCATGACCGCGACGTGATCAAGCCGTTCGCCGCGCCGCTCAAGGACAAGGCCGGTTTTCTCGCACTGTCGGGCAATTTGTTCGACCATGCGATCATGAAGACGAGCGTGATCTCCGAGGAATTCCGGGCGCGCTATCTGAGCCATCCGGGATCGGAGGGCGCGTTCGAGGCGCGCGCGATCGTGTTCGACGGCGCCGACGATTATCATCATCGCATCAACGACGCGTCGCTGAACATCGACGAGAATTGCATCCTGGTGATGCGCGGCGCCGGGCCGATCGGTTGGCCGGGGTCGGCCGAGGTGGTCAACATGCAGCCGCCCGATGCGCTGATCCAGCGCGGGGTGATGTGGCTACCGACGCTGGGCGACGGCCGCCAATCGGGCACGTCGGACAGCCCCTCGATCCTCAACGCCTCGCCCGAGAGCGCGGCGGGCGGCGGGCTGGCGTGGCTGCATACGGGCGACATGGTGCGGATCGACCTCAATGCGGGCACGTGCAACGCCTTGGTCGACGATGCCGAGATCTCGCGCCGCAAGACCGAGCCCGCGCCGCCGATCCCGCCCAGCCACACGCCGTGGGAAGAGCTGTTCCGCGAGAAGACCGGCCAGATGCACGAAGGCGCGGTGCTGGAATTCGCGCTGAAGTATCGCGGCATTTCGGCGAAGACGCCGCGGCATAACCACTGACGCGCGCCATGCAGACCGTAGAGTTAGACGCGGCGACTTGGACTTCAGCGTTGGATTTCTACGATGCCTTACTCGCCGCGTTGATCGCGCCTAAGTGGCACGGCAAGAACGTGAACGCGCTGGTTGATTCCATGATTTATGGCCGCATCAATGTCATTGAGCCGCCGCTTCGCGTGAACTTTACGGGCCTCGAAAAGGCAGGCTACAAGGCGCGCGATGCGTTTGAACAGGCGGCGGAGGTGCTGGCGTCCGAAGGTGCGCATTGCCACCTGAACGCGGATGGCTCGGCCAGTATCGAGATCGTATGGCCGCTCTCGACCGGTAGCTTCAAAAAGGAACGTTGAAAGAAAAAGGCCCGCCGCTCGTTGGAGCGACGGGCCTCTTTCCTGTCCCGAAAACGGTGGAGAGGTTCAGCCCTCCATCGCCTCCAGTTCCTTGCCCTTGGTCTCGTTGATGAACTTCTTCACCAGGAAGAAGCTGATCACCGCCGACACCGCGTAGAAGGTGTAGGTCGGGGTGAGGCCGAGTTTCGCGGCCATGACCGGGAAGCTTTGCGCGATCAGATAGTTCGCGAACCACTGCGCGAAGCCGCAGACGGCGAGTGCCGAGCCGCGGATCTGGTTCGGGAACATCTCACCGAGCATGACCCACATGATCGGGCCCCAGCTCGCGTTGAAGAAGATAACGTAGACGTTGGCGGCGATCACCGCGATCCAGCCATTGTGCACCGACAGCTGGAGATTGCCCGCCGCGTCGAGCGAGCCCGAATGGAAGGCGAAGACCATCGTGAACAAGGCGACTGCCATGCCCGCCGAGCCGATCAGCAGGAGCGGTTTGCGGCCGATCTTGTCGACAAAGAAGACCGTGATGAAGCAGGCCGCGATCGAAACGAGACCCGAGATCATGTTGCGCTGAAGCGCGGTATCCTCGGTCGCGCCCGCCAGCTTCCACAGCGTTTCGCCGTAATAGAAGATGACGTTGATGCCGACGAGCTGCTGGAACACGGCGATGACCAGGCCCGCCCACACGATCGGGCGGAAGATGGTGCCGGGCGCGAGCACGTCGCTGAAGCGCGGACGGTGATCCTTGCTGAAGCTGGCCTTGATTTCCCGCAGCTTTGCCTTGGCCTCGGTCGCACCGAACAGACGCGTCAGCACGGTCGTGGCCTCTTCGTCGCGCTTGCGCGAGACGAGGAAGCGCGGGCTTTCCGGGATGAAGAACAAAGCGATCAGGAAGACCGCGGCCGGCAGTGCCTGGCAAAGATACATCCAGCGCCATGCCTCGTATCCGCCCCAGAAGATGTTGGTCGACTTGCCGGCGGCGGCAGCGAGGAAATAATTGACCACGAAGGCGGCGGTGAGGCCGGTGATGATCATGATCTGCTGGATCGTGGTCATGCGGCCGCGGATGTTCGCGGGCGCGACTTCCGAGATGTAGGCGGGCGAAAGCACCGAAGCGGTGCCGACCGCGATACCACCGCACAGCCGCGCGATCAGGAAGATGCTATGATCGTACGAGATGCCCTGGACGAGCGCGCCGCACAGGAAGAGCGCGGCGGCGACCATCATCACGTTGCGGCGGCCGAAAACGTCGGCCAGCCGGCCGGCGAGGAAGGCGCCGATGAAGCAACCGATCAGCAGCGAGCCGACCGTAAAGCCCAGGCTGGCGTCGCTCAGGCCAAACGCCGCGCGCAAGCCGTCTTGCGTGCCGTTCACGGCCCCGCTGTCATATCCGAATAGCAGACCGCCGATCGTGGCAACCGCCACGATCGCGGCGATAAAGCCCAGGCTGCCCTGGTTCTCCCCTCGCGCCATATCCCGCTCCATTCCTGTAGTGTTGTTGTCGTTGCCGGTCAGCTTAGCCTGACCAGATTGCCGGGAACGCCCGGTACGTCCACGTGGAACGCAAAGATGTTCCCGGCCAGAGGTTGGCCGTCCAACGCGTCCGCGTCGAGACCTTTTCGTGCGCTGGTGGCGTAGGCGGTGCACAAATCCGTCCCCCCGAACGTGATTTTGGTGATGTTGGCGGCGGGCAGCCGCACTTCGCCGACGATTTCGCCCGCGGGCGAATAACGCCGCGCGCGCCAGCCGCCCCACAGACCGATCCAGACATGGCCTTCGGAATCGCAGACCGATCCGTCAGGCCAGCCGTCGGCCTCATCGATCGTGACGAAGACGCTCGGGCGGCCGAGCGTGCCGTCGACGTTGACGGGCACCTTGTGGATCACGCGGCCAAGCGTGTCGGTATGATAGAGCGTGCGCCCATCGGGGCTGATCGCCGGGCCGTTGGTGATGCAGACCGGCGGCAGCCCGCTGTCGCGTACGACGCCCTGGTTGGAGCAATAGAGGCGGCCGCTATCGGCTTCCTCATTATCGTCCATCGATCCGAACCAGACGCGGCCCTGCCCATCGACGGTCGCGTCGTTGAGCCGGTTGCCGGGGGTTCCGGCTTCGGGCGTCGCGACGATGTCG
This sequence comes from Sphingomonas sp., assembly GCF_035317925.1. Classification (GTDB taxonomy): domain Bacteria; phylum Pseudomonadota; class Alphaproteobacteria; order Sphingomonadales; family Sphingomonadaceae; genus Sphingomonas_I. The sequence goes on along the minus strand of NZ_DATHFV010000030.1, from coordinate 22,364 downwards.
AACGCGCCGGTCACGGGATCGAAGCGCGCCAACCCTTGCTGCAGGCCGGCGAGGAATTTGCCGTCGTCGGACGGCAGCACCCAGCCGACCTGGCCGGGCGCGTCATAGCTTCGGTGATCGCCGGTGGCCGGATCGAAGCGGTGGACCCTATGGCCCTTGATATCGACGAACCAGAGCGCCTGCTCGCGCGCGACCCAGACCGGGCCTTCGCCGAGCATCGCCTGAGCGGCGAGGACGCTGCGCGGTTCGCCCATCCTAGCGCCAGCCCGCGTCCACGAAATAATCATGCGCGGTGCACATGCGGGCATCGTCGGAGGCGAGGAACAGCACCATCGCGGCGATGTCCGCCGGCTGGATGCGTCCGTCGATGCATTGCGACTTCACGATCTCGGCCTCGCCTTCGGGCGTGTACCATTTCATCTGGCGTGGCGTCTGGACGTTGCCGGGGACGATCGTGTTGACGCGGATATTGTCGCGGCCGAGATCGCGCGCCAGCGCGCGCGTCATGCCTTCGATCGCGGCCTTGCACGTCTGGTAAAGCACCAGATCGGCCATGCCGAGATGCCAGCTGATCGATCCGAAATTGAGGATCACGCCCTTGCCCGCGCGCTTCATCGCGGGGACCACCGCCTGGGCCGCGAAGAATTGATGACGCAGATTCACGTTGAGGCGGTCGTTCCAATATTCGGGCGTGACCTCGGCAACGGTATGGCGATCGTCATTGGCGGCGTTGTTGACGAGGATGTCGACGCCGCCGAGCTTGTCCTCGAGTTCCGCGAGCACCGCCTTGAAAGCGTCGATGTCGGTGATGTCGCACTGGCGATAGATCGGCTTGTGCGGCGCGTCGCACAGCCGCTCGACCAGATCGCGCGACGCCTTGTCGGCGATGTCGACGAACGCGACGCGCGAACCCTGCAGCGCGAACGCCTCGACCAGCCCCTCGCCGATGCCGCTGCCGCCCCCGGTGATAAGGACGCGTTTGCCCTTGAGGCTGGGATAGATGGCGGTGTTGGGATCAATCGCCGACATAGACGGTCTTCATCTGGGTGTAGAACTCCACCGCGGCGAAGCCTTGTTCGCGCGCGCCATAGCTGGAGCCGCGGGATCCCCCGAACGGCACATGATAGTCGACGCCCGCGGTCGGCTGGTTGATCATCACCATGCCGGCGCGGACATTCTTCTTGAAGTGGCGGGCATATTTCTGACTGGTCGTGACGATGCCCGACGACAGGCCGAAATTGCCGCGATTGGCGAGCTCGAGCGCGTCCTCGTAGGACTTGGCGCGCACGGTCGAGACAACCGGTCCGAACACCTCTTCGTTGTTGATCCGCATATCCGGATTGGTGTCCGCGATTAGCGCGGGGCTCATATAATAGCCCGGCGTGTCGAGGCTGAGCCTGTCGCCGCCGGTGACGAGACGGCCGCCTTCGCTGGTCGCGATCTCGACGTAGCGAAGATTCTGCTCGAACTGCGTGTCCGACGAGGCCGGACCGACCTGGGTCGACGGATCGAGCGCGGCGCCGACCTTCAAGGCCTTGGCGCGCGCTGCGAGCGCTTCGACGAACTTGTCGTGGATGCCGTCCTGCACGATCACCTTGGAGGAGGCGGTGCAGCGCTGTCCGGTCTGGAAGAAACCGCCATCGAGCGCGATCGCGACCGCGCGGTCGAGATCGGCGTCGTCGAGCACGACGAGCGGGTTCTTGCCGCCCATTTCGAGCTGCACGCGCGCCTGGCGCGTCATCGCGGCGAGACCGACCTTGGCGCCGACGCCCTGGCTGCCGGTGAAGGATACGCCATTGACGTCGGGGTGCTCGACAATCGCCGAGCCGACGCCGCCCTGGCCGAGAACGAGATTGAAGATGCCCGGGGGTGCGTTGAGCGAGGCGGCGACCTCATGGATGATCTTGGCGAGCGCGTGCGCGATCGTCGGGGTCGGATTGGCGGGCTTGAGCACGACCGTGTTGCCGAAGGCCAAGGCCGGCGCGCTCTTCCACGCGGGGATCGCGATCGGGAAATTCCACGGCGTGATCAGGCCATAGACGCCGACCGCCTCGCGCCACACTTCGACATCGAGGCCGGGGCGGGTCGATTCGAGCGTCTGGCCATGGCGGCGCAACGCCTCGCCCGCGAAATATTTGAAGATACGCGCGGCGCGCATGACCTCGCCCATGCCCTCGGGCCGGGTCTTGCCTTCCTCGCGGCTGAGCAGTTCGCCGAGCTCGGCGGCGCGCGCCATGATCGTGTTGCCGACGCGATCGAGCAGGTCGGACCGCAATTCGGGCGAGCCCATCGACCAGGCGGGGAAAGCCGCCCGCGCGGCTGCGACCGCGGCATCGACCTCGGCCTTGCCGCCCGCCGGATAAGAGGAGACCACCTCGTCCGTGTTCGACGGGTTGATGCTGTTGAACGGCGTGTCGGCTTCGACTTCCTTGCCGCCGATGAAATGGGTGAGCTTCATACGTCCTTGCCTTAGTTTAGCGCGCGCCGAGAAGGCCGCGCGCAGCCAGATTATGCATCAGCCCGGATATGCCGAGCGTCCATGGTGCCGCCGATTTGGAATACGTCACGCGATTGACAAGCTTGCCGAGCTTGGGCGTCGAGATCGAAACCATGTCGCCGACCTTGTGAGTGAAGCCGCGGCCGGGATCGTCCCGATCCTGCGTCGGCGCGAACAGGGTGCCGAGGAACAATATATAGCCGTCGGGATAATGATGCTCGCTCATCGCCTGGGCGACGAGATCGGTCGGATCGCGGCTGATCTCGCGCATCGAGCTGTGGCCCTCGAGCACATAGCCGTCCTCGCCCTCGATCAGCAGATCGATCTCGGCGTTGCGCACATCGTCCATCGTGAAGCTCGCGTCGAACAGCCGCACGAACGGCCCGAGCGAGCAGGAGGCGTTATTATCCTTGGCCTTGCCGAGCAGCAACGCCGAGCGGCCTTCGAAATCGCGCAGGTTAACGTCGTTGCCGAGGCTCGCGCCGACCGGCTCGCCATGGCTGTCGGACAGGATCGCGATTTCGGGTTCGGGATTGTTCCAGCTCGAATCGGACCGCACGCCGATCTCGGCGCCCCAGCCGACGGTCGAAAGCACCGGCGACTTGGTGAAGATCTCCGCATCGGGGCCGATCGCGACCTCCAGATATTGCGACCACATGCCCTCGTCGATCAGTGCCTGCTTGAGCGCCATCGCCTCGGGCGAACCGGGCTTGAGCCCGCGAATGCCGCCGCCGATCCGGCCTTCGAGCATCGCGCGCACTTCGGCCGCCTTGCCGGCATCGCCGCGCGCGCGTTCTTCGATCACGCGCTCGACCGCCGACACCGCGAAGGTGACGCCGGCAGCCTTGACGCATTGCAGATCGACGGGGCTGAGCAGATGCGGCTTGAGGCCATCGAGATCGCCGAGCGCCGTGCCGGCCGACGCATCGAACGCGCGATCGGCGACGAGCTGCGCGGCGGTCGGGGCGACGCGGCTCATATCATGGAGCACGCCGCCTTTGAGCAGCACCGGAGACGGACCTTCCGCGGTCTCGATGCGACCGAGGAAAAGCCCGTTGCGCCAATCCTCGGCCAGCATAGTCGCCGGCTCGAAAGCCTTCATTCCCGCTCTCTCCTGCACGCGTTGCGGCCGCGCCTGAATGCGCACGGCTTGTTAGCGCTATCAGTTGCCGCGCAACGCGTATGAGTCAAGCCGGAGCTTGGGGTTCGGACCCTTAATTGCGCTCTTTGTCGACCAGCTTGTTCTTGCCGATCCACGGCATCATCGCGCGCAATTCGGCGCCGACCTTCTCGATGCCATGCTCGGCCTGGAGCTTGCGGCTGGCCTTCATTTCCGGATTGCCCATGCGGTTGTCCATGATGAAGCGCTGGACGAAACGGCCGCCCTGGATGTCGGCGAGCACACGCTTCATCTCGGCCTTGGTCTCATCGGTGATGATGCGCGGGCCGGTGTGATAGTCGCCATATTCGGCGGTGTTGCTGATCGAATAGCGCATGTTGGCGATGCCGCCTTCATACATCAGATCGACGATCAATTTCACCTCGTGGAGACATTCGAAATAGGCCATTTCCGGCGCGTAGCCGGCTTCGACCAAAGTTTCGAAACCCGCCATGATCAGGTGGGTGAGGCCGCCGCACAGGACCGCCTGCTCGCCGAACAGATCGGTCTCGCATTCTTCCTTGAAGCTGGTCTCGATCACGCCCGAGCGGCCGCCGCCGACGGCCGACGCGTAGGAGAGCGCCACGTCATGGGCATTGCCGCTCGCATCCTGATGGATCGCGATCAGGCACGGCACGCCGCCGCCCTTCACATATTCGCCGCGCACGGTGTGGCCGGGGCCCTTGGGCGCGATCATGAAGACGTCGATGCCGGCGGGCACTTCGATCAGGCCGAAGTGGATGTTGAGGCCATGGGCGAAGGCGATCGCGGCGCCGTCGCGGACATTGTCCTTGATATCCTTGTCCCAGATGCCGGCCTGGTGCTCGTCGGGCGCGAGGATCATGATGATGTCGGCCCATTTCGACGCCTCGGCGACGGGCATAACCTTGAAGCCGGCGCCTTCGGCCTTGGCGGCGCTGGCCGAGCCCGGACGCAGGCCGATCGCGACCTCCTTCACGCCCGAATCCCGCAGGTTCTGGGCGTGGGCGTGGCCCTGGCTGCCATAGCCGACGATCGCGACCTTCTTGCCCTTGATCAGGCCGATATCGGCGTCGGAATCGTAATAAACGCGCATTGAAATATGCCCCTTCGGTAGCGTGATTGGATCAGAAAGTGTTGTGGCCGCGGCTGATCGCGGCGACGCCGGTGCGCGCGACCTCGATCAGGCCGACCTCGCGCATCAGCTCGAGGAATTTGTCGATCTTGTCGGTGCCGCCGGTCACCTCGAACACGAAGCTGGAGATGGTCGCATCGACCACGCGCGCGCGATAGACTTCGGCGAGGCGCAGCGCCTCGATCCGATGATCGCCCGTGCCCGCGACCTTGACCAGGGCCAGCTCGCGTTCGACGTGCGCGCCCTCGGCGGTGAGATCGTGGACGCGATGCACCGGCGGCAGCCGATCCAGTTGCGCGATGATCTGGTCGATCATCGCCGGCGGGCCGGAGGTGACGATCGTGATGCGGCTGACGCTTTCGTCCTCAGTGACCTCGGCGACGGTCAAACTCTCGATATTGTAGCCGCGCCCGGCAAACATGCCGGCGATGCGCGCGAGGATGCCGGGCTCGTTGGCCACGGTCACGGAGAGCGTGTGACGCTCGCTGACTTCGGTACGGATATGCATGATTGGTCCTGAAAGTATCGGCGGTCGGCCCGGCGCCAGCTTACACCAGCGCCTTGGCCTCGTCGTCCATTTCGCCCGAGACCTCGTTGGCCTGCAGGATCATCTCGGTATGGGCCGCCCCTGACGGAATCATCGGGAAGCAGTTGGCGAGCTTGGCGACGCGGCAATCGACCATCACCGGGCCGTCATAGGCCAGCATTTCGGCGATGCCGTCGTCGAGCGCATCCGGCTTGTCGATCCGCATGCCCTTCCAGCCATAGGCTTCGGCCAGCCTGACGAAGTCGGGCAGCGCCTCCGAATAGGAGTGCGAATGGCGGCCCTGATAGGTCAGGTCCTGCCACTGGCGGACCATGCCCATATATTCGTTGTTGAGGATGAAGACCTTGACCGGCAACTCATATTGGGTCGCGGTCGACATCTCCTGGATGTTCATCTGGATCGAGGCTTCGCCGGCGATATCGATCACGAGCGCACCCGGATTGCCGATCTGCGCGCCGATCGCGGCGGGCAGGCCATAGCCCATCGTGCCGAGGCCGCCCGAGGTGAGCCACTTGTTGGGATCCTCGAAATCGAAATGCTGCGCGGCCCACATCTGGTGCTGGCCGACCTCGGTCGAGATGATCGGTGCACGATGCTTGGTCGCCTCCCACAGCCGCTTGATCGCGAGCTGGGGCATGATTTCCTTGGTCGAGTTGGGGAAATCGAGGCTGCGCCTGGCACGCCATTGCGTGATCTGGCCGAACCAGGCGGACAGATCGGCAGCCTGATGGCCGCGCGCCTTCCACACCTCCATCATCTTTTCCATCGCCCGGCCGACATCGCCAACGATGCCCAGCTCCGCCGACACGATCTTGTTGATCGAGGAGCGGTCGATATCGACGTGGATCTTGCGCGCGTGCGGGGCGAAGGCGTCGAGGCGGCCGGTGACGCGATCGTCGAAACGCGCGCCGAGCGCGACGATCAGGTCGGCCTTGTTCATCGCCATATTGGCTTCGTAGGTGCCGTGCATGCCGAGCATGCCGAGCCATAAAGGCGACGAGGCCGGCAGCGCGCCCAGCCCCATCAAAGTCGAGGTGACGGGGGCACCGGTCAGCTTCGCCAGCGCGCGCAGGGCCGCGCTCGCGGCCGGGCCGGAATTGATGATGCCGCCGCCGGTATAGAAGATCGGGCGTTCGGCCGCGGCGATCATCTCGACCGCGCTTTCGATCGCGCGTGCGTCGGGCTCGGTCTGGGGCTGATAGCCGACGCTGGTGCGCGGCTTGTTGGCCGCGGTCGCGGCGACCTGCACATCCTTGGGCAGATCGATCAGCACCGGGCCGGGACGGCCGGTGGTGGCGATGCGGAACGCCTCGCGGATCACGCCTTCCAGCTCGGCCGGATCCTTCACCAGATAATTCTGCTTGGTGCAGTGGCGGGTGATGCCGACCGTGTCGCATTCCTGAAACGCGTCCGAGCCGATCAGGGGCGTCGGCACCTGGCCGGTGATCACCACCATCGGGATCGAATCCATCAGCGCGTCGGTGATGCCGGTGACCGCGTTGGTCGCGCCCGGCCCCGAGGTCACCAGCACCACGCCGGGCTTGCCGGTCGAGCGCGCATAGCCTTCGGCCGCGTGCGCGGCGCCACCTTCCTGGCGGACGAGGATGTGGCGGATGCGGTCCTGCTTGAAGATCGCATCGTAAATCGGAAGCACCGCACCACCCGGATAGCCGAATACGACCTCGACACCGAGATCGGTCAAAGTCTCGATCAGGATGTCAGCGCCGGTGCGTTCGTGGGCCATGATGATGCTCGTTGTTGGAGGAACGGCGCGGGTAACCACGCCACAAGAGGGAGTCAACCAAGAATCGGTGTTTTATGTCTTAAAATACGCGATATCACGCAACTTTGTTACTCAACGGCGGGTTTTACAGACAAAAAGAAAGCCGCCCTAAGGCGGCTTTCTGGAAGCTCGTCGTTGGAGGTCTGATCAAGCCGCGGCCAGACGCTCCGTGCGACGCTGGCGACGAATAATCGAACCGAGGAAACCAAAGCCGAGCAGCATCGTCATCCAGCTCGCGGGCTCCGGCACGTCGCCGACCTGATGGCTGCCGCCGCCGCCCGTCGGGGGTGCGGTGACGAGGAAGCCGGTGCTGCCGCTGAAGGTGCCGAGATGGACCTCGCCCTGATAGTTGAAGACCTTGGCCACGATGCTGCCGTTCAGCTGCTGGTTGCCGGTGATCGTCGCCTTGGGCGCGAGGATCGACCCGTAGATGGCGGTGTTGACGTTGATCGTGGTCGCGTCGAGGAAATTGTAGATGATGTTGGTCTGATCGCTGCTCAGATAGGCGCCGGCCGCGTTGGCGCCGAAATTCACGGTCGTGCCGCTGACGTTGACGATCAGCGTCTTCACCGAAGCATATTGCGGCAGAAAGAAGGTACCGCTCGCCAGCTGGCTGGCCGTGATGTCGGCAACCGCGAAGCTGCTGCTGTTCGCCGCAGCCGAGAAATTGAACTGGATGCTGTTCTGGTTGCTGCTGTTCAGCGTCGCGTTCGGCGTCAGCGCGCCCAGGATCTGCGACAACATCGACATCTGATCCGTCAGCGCCGAGGTTTCGGTCGCGATCGCGGCCTTCAGGTCCTGCGTACCGCCGGCCTTCAGCTTCGTGTTCTGCTTGACGTAGGTCTGGTCCTGCGTCTGCACGCCCGACGCCGACACGCCGTAGGTCGCGGTCTTCTTGCTGTTGGGGTTGAAGTTCTGGGCATTAAATGTGCCGCCCACTTCCACCGTTGCGGTGGCGGCGCCGTTATTCACGTTGATCGTGCCGGTCGAATTGCCGCCGACCGCGACATCCACGTTGCTGACGCCGATGCCGTTATTCACATTGATGTTGCCGGTCATATTGCCGCCGACGGTCAGGGTGCGCGCGAGGGCGAAGGTCTTGGCCGACTTGCCAGGATGACCGACGCCGAACGTACCGCCACCGGAGAGGTTGCCGCCGATATAGGTTTTGCCCTCCACATCCGAGGATATGTTGGCGCTGCCGAACACGATCAGGTTCGTGGTCTGCATCGCCTGGATGGCTTCCTTCGCCTTCTTATACTGCGCCGCAGTGAAGGTAGAGGTAGCGCTCGCCGGCGCACACGTCGCCGCCGCCAGCAGAGCAGCCGTAAAGAAACTCAATTTACGCATCGATACCCCACGGCGCTAGAACAGGCGCGCATTCCCCAACTCAAGTTCGTTTCGCTAGTGCAAAAAAGTCAAAATGGCAAGGTCGTCAACGGGGGTTAACCCTCTTTATCGCCGGGCTGATCGGGCGCGGAATCAAGGCCTTGCACGAGCTGGTGGCGCAACCAAGTGCGCTGGCGCTTGGCATAACTGCGCGTCGCCTGCCGTATCGAAATGATAGCGTCATCCAGCGTGACTTTACCCGCAAGATATTGAAGTAGCTGGCTTACACCGATCGCGCGCATCACCGGAAGCGCGGGATCGAGCCGGCGGTCGCGTAGTGCGGCCACTTCATCGACGGCACCGGCCGCGATCATCTGATCGACCCTGGAGTCACAGCGGGCGTAAAGCTCCGGGACGGAAGTTACAATTGTTTCCAAGTCGATCCGAACAGTGTCGGCGATCCCGCCGACGCGTGATTCGCGCCAGACGCCGATCGGCCGGCCGGTGGCGCGAATCACCTCCAGCGCGCGATGCAGCCGCGCGGTGTCATTGGGATGCAGCCGCGCCGCCGCCACCGGATCTTCCTTCGCAAGTGCAGCATGGGCTGGCCCGGCCGCCAGCGCCCGCACGGCGGCGCGAACGCCGGGGTCGATTTCGGGCACCGGCGCGATGCCCAGGAGCAACGTGCGAATATAGAGGCCGGTACCGCCCACCAGGATCGGCAAGCGCCCGCCGGCCAGCGTCTCGGCAATCGCCGCCTTGGCCTCTTCCGCCCAGTCCGCCGCCGAGCAGGGAAAGGCGCCATCGCGATGGCCGAACAGGCGATGCGGCGCGCGCGCCTCCTCCGCCGCCGTCGGCCGCGCGCTGAGGATGCGCAGATCGCGATAGACCTGGCTCGCATCGGCATTGATGATCGTGCCGCCGGTCTGCTCGGCCAGCGCCAGCGCGCGCGCCGACTTGCCGCTGGCGGTCGGCCCTGCGATGAGCGCGAGCCTTGGGCGATCCGAAGGGTAAGACGTGGACATTGCGACGCTGATAGCATCGAACGGAGGCCTGTCCCGCGCCGATCTGGATACGGCGCGCGATGCGCTGGCGGGCGTCGGCGCGATGCCGGGCGCGGTCGCCTGGATCGACGAGGGCGTCGCCGCCGACCTGCCGTTCGGGCGGACCGACCGCGCGAGCGCGCGCGCCGCGCTGGAAGGGCTGTTGCCGGGGATCGACGTGGTGGTCCAGCCCGCCGCCGGCCGTGCCAAGAAACTGCTCGTCGCCGACATGGATTCGACGATGATCACGATCGAATGCATTGACGAGCTCGCCGATTATGCCGGGATCAAGCCCCAGATCGCCGCGGTGACCGAACGCGCGATGCGGGGCGAACTGGATTTCGAGGCGGCGCTGGATGCGCGCGTCGCGTTGCTCAAGGGGCTCGAGGAAAGCGCGATCGACCGCTGCCATGCCGAACGCGTGGTGCTGATGCCGGGCGCCCGCGCGCTGATCCGTACGATGAAGATGCATGGCGCACGAACCGTTCTGGTTTCAGGGGGCTTTACGGTTTTTGCCGATAAGGTTGCGGAGGCAATCGGGTTCGATCGGGCGCTATCCAACCGGCTCGGCCTCGCCGACGGCATGCTCGACGGCACCGTCGCGCGCCCGATCGTGGGTGCGGCGACCAAGCGCGAGACGCTGATCGCCGAACGCGACGCGCTCGGCCTTTCGCGCGAACAGACGCTCGCGGTGGGCGATGGCGCCAACGATATACCGATGATCGAGGAAGCGGGCCTGGGCATCGCCTATCACGCCAAGCCCACGACCGCCGCCGCCGCCGATGCGCGGATCGCGCATGGCGACCTGACTGCCCTGCTCTACGCGCAGGGCTATAAGCGCGCCGATTGGGCGGACTGACTAAGGCGCGATCACCAGGCAGTCGCCGCCCGCGGCGACCACTTTCTTGCACAACACCTGCGCCTCGGTCTTGCTCGCGATATTGCCCGCCTGGAGCCGCTGCACCGATCCCGCCGCGACGATATGCTGATCGTAGGCACCGAGGGCGGAGACCTTGGCCGAAAGCGTTTTCCAGCGATCGCGGGCGCGGTCGGCCGATCCGAACGCGCCGAGCTGCACCTTCCACGATCCGCCGGGCGCGGCTTCCGGCGCGGCCGCCGTTGCTACCGTTGCCGCCACGACCTTGGCGGGTGTTTTAGGCGGCGTCTTGGGGGCCTTGGCCGGCTTCGCGGGCTTGGCCGTCGCGTCGGCGCTCTGCACAGGCGCGGGGGGCGCCTTGGCGGCCGGCGCGCTTGCCCCGGAATCGGCTTGCCCGCCGCTGCGCACGCTCGGCAGGGTAGCGAGGATCTGATCCGCCTTCGCCTTGTCCTGGGGCAGCAGATAATGATCCATCAGCTCCAGATTCTTCTGCGCGGCGGCCAGGCCGGCCGCGGCGGCGCGCATCGTCTGGGCGTAGGCGAGCGGCCAGTCGCGCGACGCATAGTCGCCGTTGAAATGCGCGGTGCCGAGCAGATAGAAAGCGCGCGCCTCGCCCCGGGCGGCGGCCTTCTCGATATAGGGCATCGCCTCGCGCCGGTCGCCGTGGGCGAACAAGGCGAAGCCAAGTTCCTCGCTCGCGCGGATATGGCCGGCGACGGTTGCGCGCCGATACCACATGATCGCGCTTTCCGGATCGGGAGCAACGCCCCGCCCCGCGCGATAGGCTTCGCCAAGCTGAAATTCGGCCTCGGCATCGCCGGCCTGCGCCCTGGCCTGGAGGCCCTGAATATCGGGCGCGGCGCTGACAGTCGTGACCGCCAGGGTTCCGACCGCCACAAGCAAAGCCAACGCCACAGCCTTCATAGAATCGGCAAACCTCCCTTGATCGTCCGCACCACCCGGCCCTGAACCGGAAGCCCGTCGAACGGCGTATTTCCGGCCGTGGCCGCCATCCTATCCGATTCGATTCGCCAGGGCGCTTCGGAATCGAGGATCAGCAGATCGGCTTCTTCTCCGACCGACAACGCACCACCGGGCAAATCGAACAAACGCGCCGGCGCACCGGCGAGCAGATCGAACAGACGCGCGAACCCGATCTGTCCGTCGCGGACCAGCGCCAGGCTCAGCGCAAGCAAAGTCTCCGCGCCGGCCATGCCCGCCTCGGCGTCGGCGAAGGGCAGACGCTTGGCTTCGGGGCCGTGCGGATCGTGGCCCGAACAGATCAGGTCGATCGTGCCGTCGGCAACGGCGGCGAGGCAGGCCTGACGGTCGGCTTCGTCGCGCAGCGGCGGCGACAGGCGGGCGAAGGTGCGGAAACCCGTAACCGCGCTGTCGGCAAGGAACAGGTGCGCGGGCGTGATGCCGCAGCTGACCGGCAGCCCCTTGCGCTTGGCGTCACGGATCAGATCGAGCGCACGCGCGGTGGTCACCTGACGGAAATGGATCGGCGCGCCGGTCGCCTCCACCAGCAGCAGATCGCGGGCGACCGCGAGCGCTTCAGCCTCGGCGGGGGCGCCGGCGAGGCCGAGCCGGGTCGCGGTTTCGCCATCGGTCATCACCGCCTGGCCGGCGAGGCCGCCATCCTCGGCATGGACGACGGTGCGCAAGCCGAGCGCGCCCGCATAATTGAGCAGCCGGTACATCACGCCCGAATCCGCGATCCACGCCCGACCGACGCCTACGCCGCAAGCGCCGCCTTCGCGCATCAGGCCGATCTCGGCGAGCTCGGCGCCGGCCAGGCCACGCGTCGCGGCGGCGAGCGGGTGGACCCAGACCTTGGGCTTGCCGGCGGCGGCGGCATGCTGGACCAAAGCGACCGTCTCGATCGGCTGGCTGCCGTCGGGCATCAATACCGCACGCGTGATCCCGCCCGCGACGAAGGCGGGCCGGTCGATCGCGAACACGCCGACGTCGATCAGGCCGGGCGCGATCAGCGCGCCTCTGGCCTCGATCCGCTCGGCATCGGCAGGCAGGTCGAACGTGCCGACCGCGGCAATGCGGCCGTCGCGGATCAGCACGCCGCCATTGATCAGGCCCTCGGGCGTGACCACGCGGCCGCCGGTGATGGCGAGCGCGCTCACCATCCCGCGACTCCACGGCGCGCGCGCGTCAGCACGTCGAGGCAGGCCATACGCACCGCGACGCCCATCTCGACCTGTTCGGTAATGGCCGAACGTTCGAGATCGTCGGCAACGTTGCTCGCGATCTCGACGCCGCGATTCATCGGACCGGGATGCATCACCAAAGCGTCGGGCGCGGCCTTGGCGAGGCGATCATAAGTGAGGCCATAGAGCGCATGATATTCGCGCGGGGACGGCACGAAGCCGCCCGCCATCCGCTCGCGCTGGAGGCGGAGCATCATCACGACGTCGGCGCCGTCGAGGCCTGCGTCGAAATCGGTGAAGCGGGTCACGCCCATCCGCTCGATCGCGGGCGGCAGCAGGGTCGGCGGACCGACCACGCGGACGTCGGCGCCGAGCGCGGTCAGTGCCAATATGTTGGAGCGCGCGACGCGGCTGTGCAGCACATCGCCGCAGATCGCGACCACCAGCCCCTCGATCCGGCCCTTGCGGCGGCGGATGGTGAGCGCGTCGAGCAGGGCTTGCGTCGGATGCTCATGACGCCCGTCGCCCGCATTGAGCACGGGGCAGTCGACCTTGTCGGCGATCAGCTGGACCGCGCCCGAGGATTCGTGGCGGATCACGATCATGTCCGCGCGCATCGCGTTCAGCGTGATCGCGGTGTCGATCAAAGTCTCGCCCTTCTTCACGCTCGATTGGGCGACCGCCATATTGACCACGTCGGCGCCGAGCCGCTTGCCCGCGATCTCGAACGACAGAAGCGTGCGCGTCGAATTTTCGAAGAAGGCGTTGATCAAAGTCAGGCCGGCGAGGCGATCGTCATGCTTGGCGGTGCCGCGGTTAAGCTGGACCCATTGCTCGGCCTCGTCGAGCAGGAAGGCGATTTCGTGCGGCTGCAGCCCCGCTATTCCGGTCAGATGGCGATGCGGAAACGGGTGAACCTCGCGGCCATCGACAGAGCGTGTGGGCGGGTTCGACATTAAAGCCGTGCCCTACGCGCGCTCTGCCGTAAGCTCAAGGCCGGTCAGCCTGTTCGAGATCCGGTTTTCAGCCACAAAGTAGAGGGCTTCGACCAGAGCAAGACGAGCGCAACGATATTGAGCGCCGGGACGATCATGGAAATGCCCAGTTCGGACAGTGCGAAGACGGGCCCATCTTTTCTCGACAGGACCACCGCGCCGCCCACAAGGATGATCGCCAACCCCAGCCCATACCATGCGGTCAGGACGATCCGCCCTATCCGGCTGCGGCCGCGTGCGATCCAGAGAATGATTCCGCCGCCCAGCACCGCTCCGATGATGGAGCCCGACAAATAAAGGCCGTGGCTCCACGAACTCACGATATTGAGCACCAGAGCGATCAAACCGAGCGTTTCGAACCAGGCGATTTCGCGCGGCCGATCCATGATCAGGACGCGTCCGCCTGCTGCTGCAGCCACACCGACGCGGCGCGCGACCAGAGCAACACCAGAGCGGCGCAATTGAGCGCGAGCGTGACGAGGCTGAGCGCATGGACCACGGGGCTCATCATCACGACATGGCGGGTAAGCAGGATCATCGCATAGCCGGCCAGCCCGGCACCGATGCCGAAACCGAGCCAGATGGTGAGCACGACCCGTCCGATCGGGCTGCGCCAGCGCGCCACCCACAGGATCAGGCCGACCGCGATCGCCGCACCGACGGCGGTCGCGAGCAGGCCCTTTTTCGCGAAATCGAGCACGATCAAGGTCGAGCCGACATTGATCAGGCACGCCGCCAGAGCGAGCCCCGCGAAGCGATTTATCTCGCGCGGTCTGTCCATGACATTCCCCCCTTATTCCCCCAGACGTCCCGACGCCAAAGCGTCGATCGCCCCCTGCAGAATATAGGCCGCTGCCATCTTGTCCACGAGTTCGGCGCGGCGGGCGCGGCTGGCGTCGGCGGCGATCAAGGTGCGCGTCACCGCGGCGGTCGACCAGCGTTCGTCCCACAGCAGGATCGGCAGATCGAAATCGGCGAGATTGCGGGCGAAGGCGCGGACCGACTGGGTGCGCGGGCTATCGCTGCCGTCGAGACTGAGTGGCAGGCCGATCACCAGGCCCTTGACCTGATGCTTGGCGACGAACGCGCGCAGCAAGGCGCGGTCGACGCTGAACTTGACGCGGCGGATCGTTTCGGCGGGGCTGGCGATGGTCCACATCGCGTCGCACATGGCGATGCCGATCGTCTTGGTGCCGACATCAAGCGCCGCCAGCCGTCCGCCATAAGGCAGAGCGGCGGCGAATTCGGAAGGATCGCTGCCGATCATGTGCCGCGGAAGGTCTTGAGCCGCGCCGCGGCATCGGCGCGGATATTGGCCCAGAACAAGGCATAGTCGAACACATGGTAGTTGTTGCCGGGCAGCACATAATTGCCGAACCCGGCCGGCTCCGGCCCGATCAGCAATATCCCCGCCGGCGTGCAGCGTGCCGGCACCAGACCGCTCGCGAGATCGGCGCCGGTCATGCCCGGCTGGGGCACGAGCGCGCCGCGATTGGCGGATGCGGGCGCGGCGGCACCGGCCGTGCCGGTGATCGGAGTGACGCACAGCATCGCCGTATTCCGGCGCGCGATGCCGGTCGGCCCCTTGCTGCCGTCGAAATAGGTCTGGACCATGCGCGGATCGGCGGGATCGGCGAAGCTCTGCCAGCTCAGGATACAGCCCGCCTGCGCCGCCGCGGCGCAGCCCGGCAGGCCGAGCGCGGGCAGATCGGCGGTGAGCGATATCGGCCATCCGACCGCATAGACCGCGACGATCCGCCGCGCGACCGGCGTACCCGCGATCTTCTCGCGCAGCAGCCGCAGCAGATGGAGCGAGCCCTGGCTGTGGCCGGCGAGGATGATCGGCGTGTCGGCGGGGATGGCGGCGAGAAAGGCATCGAAGGCGCGCGCCACATCGCGATAGGCGAAATCGATCGCCTGGTCCGAACGCGGATCGGCGGCGGCGAGGAAGGCGCCGAGCGTCGCCTGACGATAGCGCGGTGCCCACACCTGGCCGACGCCGTTGAAGGCGCTCCCCTGGCTCTGCGCGAATTGCGCGAGGCGGGCATTGGCCTGCGCATCGTCGAGCGGCGCGTTCCAGTGGCCGCGATCGAGATAGGTGGTCGGCGCAACATAGAAGATCGCCGCCTGCGGCGGACCGTTCGCCGGAAAACGGGCGGGCAGCCAGCGCGACGGATCGTTCGGCAGATCGGGCCGCGCCAGCCATGCCTGGGGCTTGGCATAATCGGGCGCGGTCGAAGCCGGCATCGGCGCAAACGCACCGTTCGGCACGAACGCCATCCGCATCAACTGGTCCTGCATCAGGCTCCAGGCAAGGCCGATGCCGAGCACCAGCACGACCAGGAAAGCGATAATGTAGAGGAAGCGGCGCGCGAGCATCAAAGCGCGATAGGCGCTGGCGATAGGATGGCGCAACGCTTGAAGGCCGGCAGCCCGGCTGCTAGCCGCGCCAGCATGTCCGTAGATACAAACATAGTGCGCAAGATCGCGAGCCTCGCCCGCATCGCCGTTTCCGACGGCGAGGTCGAGGCGATGACCGGCGAATTGAACAACATCCTCGGCTGGGTCGAGCAGCTCGGCGAGGTCGATACCGATGGGATCGAGCCGCTCCACACGGTGATCCCCAACCAGTTGCGCCTGCGCGACGACGTCATCACCGACGGCAATATCCGCGACAAGGTGCTCGCCAACGCGCCCCAGGCCGAACATGGCTTCTTCGCCGTGCCCAAGGTGATCGAATAATGAGCGACCTGACCGACCTCGGCATCGCCCAGATCCGCGACGGCTTTCAGGCCGGCGACTTCACCGCGCGCGAAGTGGCGGAGGCGTTCAACGCCAATGTCGCGACCGCCAAAAGCCTGAACGCCTTCATCGTCGAGACGCCCGAGCATGCGCTCGCCGCCGCCGATGCCGCCGATCAGGAGCGCGAAGCCGGTGCGGTGCGGCCGCTGTCGGGCGTGCCGCTGGGGATCAAGGATCTGTTCTGCACCGAAGGCGTGCAGACAACGGCCGCGAGCCACATACTCGAAGGCTTCGTGCCGACCTATGAATCAACCGTCACCGAACGGCTGTTCGTCGCCGGCGCGGGCATGCTCGGCAAATTGAACATGGACCAGTTCGCGATGGGCTCGTCCAACGAGACCAGCCATTTCGGCAACGTCATTAGCCCCTGGCGGCGCAACGACGGCGGCAATGCGCCGCTCGCGCCGGGCGGATCGTCGGGCGGCAGTTCGGCGGCGGTGTCCGCGCGGCTCGCGCCGGGCGCGACCGGCACCGATACCGGCGGGTCGATCCGTCAGCCCGCCGCCTTCACCGGCATTTCGGGGATCAAGCCGACCTATGGCCGCTGCTCGCGCTGGGGCGTGGTGTCGTTCGCGTCCAGCCTCGACCAGGCGGGCGCGATGGCGCGCGACGTGCGCGACTGCACGATCATGCTGGAGGCGATGGCCGGCTTCGATCCGAAGGACGCGACTTCGCTCGACCTGCCCGTGCCCGAATGGGAAGCGGGCCTGTCGTCCGACCTGCGCGGCAAGACGATCGGCATTCCCAAGGAATATCGCGTCGACAATATGCCCAGGGAGATCGACGCGCTGTGGGAACGCGGCATCCAGCTGGTCAAGGATGCGGGCGCGAACGTGATCGAGGTGTCGCTGCCGCACACGAAATATGCGCTGCCGACCTATTACATCATCGCCCCGGCGGAGGCGTCTTCCAACCTCGCGCGCTATGACGGCGTGCGTTACGGCCTGCGCGATCTGCCCGACGGCGCCAATCTGCAGGACATGTATGCCGCGACCCGCGCCGACGGCTTCGGCGCGGAAGTGAAGCGCCGCATCCTGATCGGCACCTATGTGCTGTCGGCCGGCTTCTACGACGCGTATTTCACCAAGGCGCAGAAGGTGCGCGCCCTGATCGCGCGCGATTTCGCGCTGGCGTTCGAGAAATGCGATTTGCTGCTGACCCCGACCGCACCGTCGTCCGCCTTCGCGCTCGGCGAGAAATCGGACGATCCGCTGGCGATGTATCTGAACGACGTCTTCACCGTGCCGAGCTCGCTCGCGGGCCTGCCGGCGATGTCGGTGCCGGGCGGGCTGGATCAGGCCGGGCTACCCTTGGGGCTGCAGGTGATCGGAAGGCCGCTCGACGAGCAGGGCGTGCTGAATGCGTGCCTGGCGATCGAGGAGCGGGCCGGGTTCACGGCACGGCCGGGCGAGTGGTGGTAGCCACTAATCGTCACCCCGGACTTGTTCCGGGGTCCACCTCTGATCTTGGTGCTTGGGGCCAGGTGGATGCCGGAACAAGTCCGGCATGACGGGTCGGGCTTAGCGGATCGGCTTGATCACTGGCTTCGGCACGGTGACGATGCTGTTGACCGGCACGTCCTGCGCGAGCACCACGTTCGCGCCGATGGTGCAGCCTTCGCCGATCATGATCGGCCCGACGATCACCGCCCCCGCCCCGATCTGACAGCCCTTGCCGATGATCGGCTTGAGCCAGCGCGGATCGCCGTGCTGGCGCAGGCCGAAGGTCGTGTTCTGGCGGATATGGACGTCGTCGCCGATTTCGAGCGCCTCGAGCGTCATCCCGCCCTGGTGCCAGATGCGCACGCGCCGGCCGATCTTGACCGTGTAGGTAAGCTCGATCCCGCACAGCCACTGCACATGCTTGTTCAGAACCCGGTAGATCAAGGTCAGCGGCGCGCGGAGCAGACCGCTCTTCACGCCCATGCGCCAGTTGCCGAAGCGGTGGATCGCGATCGCCCAGAAGCCCTGCGACCAGAAATCGCGGCCATGGGTCGCGTAATCCTCGCGGATCAGCGCGCCGAACGAAATGTCGGGCGGGTTCCGGTTGAAACGGCCGAGATCGACATCGCTCCGCGGGCGCACCGCCGGATCGGCCGAGGGATGAGGCATCAGATCGGTCGTCATTCCTCCCCCGTCCCCATCAGCCGCGCGCGTTTGCGCGGATCGTACATGATCCCGCCCACTCCATAATAATGATACAGGAAGTCGCGCCAGAAATGGGGCGGGTCCTCGCTCTTGCGGCCCCGCGAGAGCGCGATCAGGCGGCCGACCGGATAGCCGATCAGCCACAGCAGATTGGCGATATGCGTCCAGATCAGGCCGTGCTGGCGCAGGAAGAAGCGGGCGCGCGACGCGAACCAGTAACGCGGGCGCGGCCGTTGCGCGCGCGCCTCGCCGGTGACGCCGGTCGCCTGGCCGCCGATATGGGTGACGCGGCTGGCCGGTACGGTCCAGCTTTCGAACCCGTCCTCGGCGGCGTGCGCGCAATAATCGGTTTCCTCGAAATAGAGAAAATACTCCTCATCCATCGGCCCGATCTGCTCGAGCACCGTGCCGCGCACCATCATGCTGGTGCCGCTGACCCAGTCGGTCTTCATCGGCGCATTGGGCTGCGGCGGCGCGATCACCGGATTGCCGAGCAGGCGCGTGATCGGGCCGAAATTGACCGCGGCGTTGAATTCGGAACGCGGCGACATGAAGCGGAACGCACTCGGCCAGATCGTGCCGTCGGGTTCGAGGCAGCGGCTGCCGGCGATGCCCGCTTGCGGATGGTCTTTCAGGAAATCGACCAGGGCGCCGAGCGCGCCTTCCTCGGCGATCGTGTCGGGGTTGAGCAGCCAGGCATATTCGGGAAGCGCGCCGGTTTCGTGCGCATACCAGGCGATGCCGACATTGTTGCCCGCCGCGAAGCCGCCGTTGCGCGTTTCGGCGAGCAAGGTGCACCAATCCTCGTAGCCGCGATCCGCGATGCCTTTGGCGATGATCTCCGCCGAGCCGTCGGCCGAGCCATTGTCAACGATCACGACGTGGCTATCAGCGCGCACGCGGACGTCGATCTCGAGCGCGCCGGCCGCGTCGAGCGCGAGCAAGGGCGTACGGTAATTGACGATCACCACGAGCACGGAAACAGGCTTCATGCCGCTATCGTCCCCGCCTCATCCACCAAGCGCAAGAGGCTTGCCCGTACAGAGGGGAATTGACAATGGCCCGCGCCTGATCGACCGGAAAACCATGACCGAGACTGTTTATCGTATCGAGGGCGCCACCGGCCCGTGGGAAGTCGTGATCGGGCTGGAGGTCCACGCCCAGGTCACGTCGAACGCCAAGCTCTTCTCCGGCGCGGCGACCGCGTTCGGCGCCGAGCCCAATACCCAGGTCAGCCTGGTCGACGCCGCCATGCCCGGCATGCTGCCCGTGCCCAACCGGGAGTGCATCCGCCAGGCAGTGCGCACCGGCATGGCAATCGGCGCGCAGATCAACCGCTGGAGCCAGTTCGACCGCAAGAATTACTTCTACGCCGATCTGCCGCAGGGCTATCAGATCAGCCAGCTCTACCATCCGCTGGTGGGCGAAGGCGCGATCGAGATCGAACCGGCCGAAGGCGAGACCAAAACGATCGGGATCGAACGGATCCATGTCGAACAGGACGCGGGCAAGCTGATGCATGATCAGCATCCGACGCGTTCCTATGTCGATTTGAACCGCTCGGGCGTCGCGCTGATGGAGATCGTGTCCAAGCCCGACATGCGTTCGCCCGCCGAAGCCGGCGCCTATCTGCGCAAGCTGCGCGCGATCCTGCGCTACGTCGGTTCGTGCGACGGCAATATGGAGCAGGGCTCGATGCGCGCCGACGTCAATGTCAGCGTGCGCAAGCCGGGCGGCGAACTGGGCACCCGCACCGAGACCAAGAACGTCAATTCGGTCCGCTTCGTGATGGCGACGGTCGAGGGCGAGGCGCGCCGTCAGATCGACGTGCTCGAAGCCGGCGGCAAGATCGTCCAGGAAACGCGCCTCTACGATCCGGACCGCAACGAGACGCGATCGATGCGCTCCAAGGAGGATGCGCACGATTATCGCTATTTCCCCGACCCGGACCTGCTGCCGTTGGTGCTGGAGGACGATTTCCTCGCGGAATGCGCGGGCAGCCTGCCCGAGCTGCCCGACGCCAAGCGCCAGCGCTATGAAGATGCGCTCGGCATTTCGGCGTATTCGGCAAGCGTGATCACCGCCGACGTCGAGACCGCGCGCTGGTTCGAGGCGTTGCTCGCCGCGACCGGCAAGCCCGAAACCGAAGTCGCCAAGCCCGCCGCCAACTGGCTGACGTCCGAATTGTTCGGCGCGTTGAACCGGCTGGGCAAGGATATCGCCGACAGTCCGGTGAGCCCGACGCAGGGCGCGGAGCTGATCGCGCTGGTTGCCGACGGCACGCTGTCGGGCACGCTTTCCAAGCAGGTGTTCGAGATCATGCTCGAAACCGGCGAGGATGCGGGCAAGATCGTCGAGGAGCGCGGGCTCAAGCAGACCAGCGACACCGGCGCGATCGAGGCCGAGATCGCCAGGGTGATGGACGCCAATGCCGACAAGGTCGCCGAATATCGCGGCGGCAAGGACAAATTGTTCGGCTTCTTCGTCGGTCAGACGATGAAGGCGATGGCGGGCAAGGCCAATCCGGCGGTGGTCAACGAACTGCTGAAGAAAGCGCTCGACGGCTAGAGCGGTTCGCGATCCGATTGCATCGGATCAACCGCTCTACGTTTTGTCTTACCGCGATTTCCGAGCCAGCAGGTGATTCCGCCTGCTTCGAAATCGCTCTAAGCTGCGGCATTTTCCGGATCGAGCGGTGCCCGCTTGCGGCTGCGCCGCGCCTCGAACCCGCGCACGCATTCGCCGATCGCGACGCCGACGACCAACGTGCCGAGGAACATGAAGATCGGATAGCGTCCGTGCAGCGGGCCATCGCTGATCGACACCACGATCCGGCTGGCCAGATAGATGTAGATGGTCGAACTCGCGATCAGGCGCACGCAAAAGGCAAGCGGGGTCGGTACGCGCACCCGCGGCAGGAACAGCAACGGGATCAGGCCGATCGTCAGCACGATCGGCCAGCTGCCCCAGCCGGCGGCCCAGCCGACCGTCGCCACCATCATCGCCGAGACGATCACCCGCTCCCACAAGCGCGGCAGCGCGGCGAGCGCCATGCCGCCGAAGGCAAGGAACAGGAACGCGTCGGGCGTGCGCGGCGGGAGATCGTATATCG
The DNA here is from genome assembly GCF_035317925.1 of Sphingomonas sp. GTDB lineage: Bacteria > Pseudomonadota > Alphaproteobacteria > Sphingomonadales > Sphingomonadaceae > Sphingomonas_I. The sequence goes on along the minus strand of NZ_DATHFV010000030.1, from coordinate 794 downwards.
GCCGCAGTTCGTTCACGACCAGACGCAGCACGATCGCCGCGACGACCAGCCCGATCAGGCTGGCCGAAGGGCGCTTTTCGACCGCATGCCGCAACGCCGGAATCGCGAACAGGGCCGCGATGATGATGGTCATCTGGATCAGCGCTTCGAAGAACCAATACATGTGAAGCGAGCCCGACGGCCCCGAGAAGAACACCCCGATCAGCGCGAAATTGCGCCAGTCGAAACCGTCCTTCAGCGAATAGAGGACCATCACCAGATAATAAGGCAGGATGTAGCGTACGAAGATCGACGGCACGACGTCGAACGGCCTGCGCGACAGCAGCGTCGGGCCGCGAAACCGGAACAGGTTGAGGCCGAAGATCAGCAACAGGATGCTGGACCCGCCCGCTAACGATATGCCCAAATGGTTGGGCCACCAGGCATGGCTCGCCGAAATGAGCGTGATCGCGAACGACCGCGCCAGCATTTCGCCTTCCACGGCCTTCATGCCGCGGCGCGGCCGCGTGGCGGCCGCGTTCTGCATGCGCTCTTCGAGCTCGCCGATGCTGATCGTTTCCCAGCCCGGCGGCAGTTCGCCGATCGCTTCCTCGATCAGGATCGTGGCCTGCACGTAGCTGAGCGAATCGCCGCTGAGCGACGCGAAGGATGCGTCGGCACCGATCGCATGGCGCGGCGAAAGCGATTGGTAGAAGGCGCGCAGCCGATCGGCGCTGACCGGCTGGGCCGCCTGCTCCCGCGCGATGCGTTCGGCATCAGCGGCGTAAAGTTCGCCGAGCGCCTTGCGGCGGATC
>NZ_DATHFV010000029.1:0-15376 GCF_035317925.1 Sphingomonas sp. | reverse complement strand
AGCGGCGACGGATCGATCTCCTCCTCGGTCGACCATCTCGTCGACACGGATATCATCTTCGCGATCCTGCCGCTCGGCACCGCCAACAGCTTCGCGCGGACGCTCGAAATACCGATCGATATCGCGGGCGCGGTCGGTGTCATCACGAGCGGCAAGGTCAAGACGATCGATCTCGGCATGATCGACGGCGATTATTTCGCCAATTGCGCCGCGATCGGCCTGTCGCCCCTGATCGCGGAGACGGTGCCGCACGGCCTCAAGAAATGGCTGGGGCGGCCCGGTTATCTGGCATGGGCGGCGCTGCAGATGGCGCGGTTCAAGCCGTTCAAGCTGACGATCGAACAGCGCGGTAAGAGCGAGACTTTGGATGCGCTTGAGGTGCGGATCGCCAATGGCCGCTTCCATGGCGGGGCCGAGCTGGTCGATACCGAGGTCGACGACGGCCAGATCGTGATCCAGGTGATCGACGGGCGGCTACGCGGCAAATTGCTGTGGAGCTGGGGGCTGAGCCTGGTTGGGCCCGATCAGGTGCGCGGCACCTTGCGCGAATATCGCGGCGGGGAGTTCCGCCTTTCGACCGAACCGCCGCTGCCGATCTCGATCGATGGCGAAGTGGTGACCAGGACGCCGGTTACCGCCAGCCTTGCCCGGCGTGCCATCAAGATGGCAGTACCGGCCTGATGGGTGACGTGATCAATCTCCGCCAGGCGCGCAAGGCGCGCGACCGCAAGGCGGCCGAACAGGCGGCAGCCGAGGCGCGGGCGCTGCATGGCCGGACCAAGGGGCAAAAGGCGGTCGAGAAGGCTGAGCTGGAACGGCTTACCAAGACGGTCGAGCAGAGCCGGATCGAGCGCGGCGAGTCCGAGCCTAACTAGCTCCGTCATGCTTAACCCTTCGACAAGCTCAAGACAGGCTTGTTTCAGCGTCCACCGTGAGGTCGATGCCGGAGCTGGCCTGTGTCGATCGGCTCACCTGCCGCGAGATTGAGGCTGACGCCGACCCAAAGTCGTGGGATGAGCGGTCAAGGAAGGTCGTGGGCCATAAGCAGGCGCTGGAGAACCAGGAATGAATGGACCGCTGGTCGTGATCGTTGGCGCCATGGGCGGGGCCGCTATCGGCCTTCTTTATGTAATTTGTGCCAAGGTCTCGCAAATCGTCGTCATTCTCCGTGAGATCGCGCAGAAAACCGGCCCGGAGAAGTCGGAGTGATTTGGGCGGTACTCGCTATAGCTCTGTGGGTGGCGGTGCCGCTGGTAAGTGGGTGGTTGGGAATAGAGGGGCTGATCAAAGGCGTCGTTCGCGGGCGTGGCGGCTCATACTCACGGTCAGAAAGCCCACGGTGGTTCTGGGCTTGTGTGACGTTGTACCTCGGATTGGTGATCTGGTGGGTCTACCTCACGGCGCACGTCGCCTTGAGGATAAGCCTTGGTTAGTAAAGTATATCATCGCCCCCGAAATAACGAAGGCTATGCATGACTGCCGACAAAACCCAATCCGAAAAGTTCGCTGACCTCGCCCGCGAGGTAGAGGCCGACCCCGATCCAAGAGCGTGGGATGAGCGGCTGCGCAAGATCGCGGGACAGAAGCCAGTGAAGGAAGCGGAGAAGCCCCGGTGAGAGGGGGATGGTGGTATCTCCTATTCGTGCCGGTGTTCGGCACAATAATCGCCTATAACCTTATCACCGGTATAGCCTACGGCCGCATGACGACGGTGTACCGAGCCACAGACCCTTTCGCCTTTTGGTTCGGCGTGGGAGCCGCAGCGTTCGGCGCCGCAATGAGTGTACTTGCTTGCATCGTTGTAAACCGGAAGGCGAGAAGCGCCGCGTCTCTGGAGCAGAAGCCAGCGCCGGAGAAGCCGGAGTGAGTTGGGCCGGAACCATCTGTTTGGCTATCCGGCTTTGCACGGTCCAATACGAGTTTCACGTCAAACACAAAGATTGGGAGGAAGCCTCGCGCTGGTACACCAAGACCGACTGCGAGCGTAAGATCGCGTCATTCAAGGCGACCAATCGTGAAAGAGGCGCGCAGCCTAGCTGCGTCGGTCGTGCCGGACTTCGCTAAGAAACCACATGCTCGGGCCGTGTTTGCAAACTACATAATCGCCCTTGACAAATTAGAACAAACCATGTACACGTCTCCCGGAATCCAGCTCTTTCTCATGCACGGCAACAGCGGCGAATGCGCGCTGAGCAGCCTGGCTTTGGCCACGAAGCCCGGCCGTCCGACCCATCGCGCGGGCCAAATCCTTTAGTTCGTTTCTGGGGTTTTTTTGTTTTTTCCCTCCGGCGAAGCCGGGGGAGGTTCGCCGAGGCTCAGATGAGTTCGCGCAATTCCAACAGGTCCAGCAAGGCTGCGCGCGCCTTCTCTATGCGCGTCCACAAAGCCGGATCGCCAAGCTGATCGGGTGCGATGCTGTCCGGCCAGTGCGCCTCGACCACCCTGGCGATCCTGTCGAGTTTGGCCTCGTCCACTAGAAAGCGTGGGTCGACCCTTGCCGGATCGGCGACGACGCGCAGGCGCAGGCAGGCGGGGCCGCCGCCATTGGCCATCGACTGGCGCACGTCGACCAGTTCGAGCCGGCGGATCGGGCCGTTGCCCGCGACCATCGCCTCCAGCCAGGCCCAGACAGTGGGCGTCTCGCGCGCCTCGGCGGGCAGGATCAGCGCCTGGCCGCCTTCGGGCAGGGTCACGAGTTGCGCGTTGAACAGATAGGATCGGATCGCATCGCCGAGCGGCACCGCGCTCGCGGGGACTTCGACGATCGCGACCTCGGGCAGCATGCGGCGAAGTTCGGCATAGAAGCCGGCGGGATCGCCGAACGCCTGTTCGTGCGCGAACAGGGTCAGGCCATCGGCGACCGCGACCACGTCGTTATGGAAGGCGCCCGCCGCGATCGCCGCCTCCGACTGGACGACATGGAGCGTGCGTGCCGGATCGAGCCCGTGCGCGCGGGCGACGACGCGGCCGGCTTCGGCATGCTGGCGCACCGGAAAACCGCCGCCGGCGACGCCATGGACGAAGATCTCGACGCCAGCGGCATTATGGCCGGGCGCCAGCCGCATATGATTGGCGGCGCCCTCGTCGCCGAACGGCGGCGGCACCGGGCCGTGCACCGCGAAGGCCGGATCGGCGAAGGCGAGGCGCAATTGCGCGAGTGTCTCGGGCCATTCGTGGCTGCGATGCGGCATCGTCATCAGGTTGGCGACGCTCAGGTGGCAGCGCCCGTCCTTCGTGTCGGCGGCGGGCGAGACGGTCGCGGCGTTGGCGGCCCACATCGGCGAGGCCGACAAAGCGGCGGCGCGCAGCCAGGGCGCGGCCCCGGCCGGATCGGTGGCGAGGCTCGTCAGCCACGCGCGGTCGGGGCGGCGATGCGGCAGGAACAGGCCCTGCGTCAGCCCGAGCGCGAGATTGGCGCGCATCTTGGCGATGCCCTCCAGCGCGGCGGCGCGGGGATGCGATACGCTGCCGGCATTGAGGCTGGCGGCAAGGTTGCCGGGGCTCAGGCCCGCATAATTGTGGCTGGGACCGACCAGTCCGTCGAAATTGATCTCGCCAATCATGGGTGCTCGGCCATCAGCGCGTCGCGTGCAGGATCGTGTCGCCGATCCGGACGTCGAGCGCCGCTGCGGCCTGCTCGTCGATGCCGAGCCCGCCGCTGAACGAGACTTCGCCCAACGTGGCCCGGAAATCGGCGAGGCGCCCGGCGGACAGGATCGCGCGGTGGCCGCGGTCGATCCCGATAGTCTCGATCGCCGCTTCGCCCGCGTCGCGCACGGTGCGCACGCGATCGGTTCCGACCGTCATGGTCGGGCCGCCGTCGAAAATATCGACATAGCCTTCGCAGGCGAAGCCTTCTTCCTCCAGCATGCGCATCGCGGCGCGGCCATTGGGGTGAGGGACGCCGATCACCGAGCGCGCATTATCGGTCAGCATCGCCTGATAGATGGGATGCTTGGGCATCAGATCGGCGATGAACTGGTTGCCGTTGATCGCATTGAAGGCGTCCGCCTCGCGGAAGGTCATGCCGAAGAAGCGGCCGGCGAGCCCGTCCCAGAAGGGGGCATTGCCGCCTTCGTCGATCACGCCGCGCAATTCGGCGAGCAGGCGGTCGGCGAAGCGCGCGCGGTGGCGGCGGATGAACAGATAGCGGCTGCGCGCGAGCAGCAGGCCGAGGCCCCCGGCGCGATAGCGCGGATGGAGGAACAGGCCGCCCACTTCCGACGCGCCTTCGAGATCGGTGACGAGCGACAGCATCTCGGCGCGGAAGGTGCGGCCGAGCTCGACCGATTGCTGCGATACCGATCCAAGGCGGTAGGAATAGAAAGGCTGGGTCTCGCCGACGCGCGACATGATCTGCGCGGTCCCGGCGATGCGGCCCGTCTCCAGATCCTCCATCATCAGCACATAGAGATGATTGCCGGGCTGATCCTCGTCCTCGGCGATCGCCTCGTCGGAGCGGGCGAGCTTGGCGGCGAGCGCGTCGCGGTCGGCGGGCAGGTTGGTGAAGCCGCCGCCGGTCAGCTTCGCCATCTCATAAAGGGCGTCGATATCCTTGGGGCGGGCAATGCGAACGACACAGGTCATCAGAAAGCATAGACCAAAGTTGCGCGTCCTGTCGTGTCGAGCGATTTCTGGCCGGGGGCCGCATCCTGCTCATACTGCACATTGTAGGAAAGCTTCGCCTTGAGGCGGCCGAGCAGGCGCGTGTCGATCCCGCTGGTCGAGCTGGCGGTGGTGTCGCCGGATTCGACGAACACCGCGGCGTCCTGGCTGAAATTGAGCGCGGGTGTGAGCGCATAGCGCGCGGCCACGCTGGCACGGGCGGCAAGAGTTAGCCGATTGGGCTGATCGATGAAGTCGGTTTCGCGCACGGCGGGGCCGCCCTCGAAGTCGATTTTGCCGCGCGGACTCTTGAAGGCGGTGAGGCCGATGCCCGAGCTAATCGTCTCGCGGTTGAGATAGCCAAGCGTGCGGTCGCGTTCATATTGGGCGAGGCCGTAAATGTAGCTGTCGTCATCCAATTTGTAGTTGGGCTGATAGGCGATCAGTGCGCGTTCGGTGGTGGTAAGGCCGTTGGTGCGCTGATAGTCGATCCGCCCCGTCAGCTTCTGCTTCCAGAGTAGGCCGTCGCGGGTCAGCTTGGCCGAGACATAGACACCACCCACATCGGACGTGCCGTTGGATTGGCTCGCGCCGACCTCGAGCTCGCCTTTCCAGATTTCGAAGAAAGTCGCCTCGGCGATCCGTTCCTGCTGCTTGAGCTGCGCTTCCTTACGCGTCTGCGCGAGCACGGCGGCGTCGCCCGAAGCGAGCCGGTCGATCTCGACCGCCTGATCGGGAAAGGTCGCCTTGGCGACGCCAATGACCGAGCGGATGGTGGCGTCGTCGCCGCTACGGTAGGCGGCATCCAGCATCGCTGCGATCGTGTCGGTCGGATCGATTTGACGCGGTTGCGACTTCACGTCGTCTGCAAGCGCAGGCGCGGCGAGCAGCAGGATCGCACTGCAGGCGAGGGGGGTACGGATCAGCATCAGGCCTCCGCGCGCCCTAGCCGAGCCAAGGCGCGAATATATCCAGCACATCACGATAGAGCTGCTTCTTGAACGGTACGATCATGTCGGGAAGATGACCGGGCTCGGCCCATTTCCAGGCATTGAATTCGGGGTGGCGGGTTTCCAGGTCGATATCCGCATCGTCGCCGATGAAGCGCATCAGATACCAGGTCTGGCGCTGGCCGCGATATTTGCCCTTCCACAATTTGCCGATCAGATCGGCCGGAAGGTCATAATCGAGCGTGCGCGGCGCGCGGGCGATGATTTCGACCATGTCGGGGGAGATGCCGGTTTCCTCCTCCAGCTCGCGCAGCGCGCCCGCTTGCGCGTCCTCGCCCGGATCGAGGCCGCCCTGCGGCATCTGCCAGGCTTCGGCGATATTATCGATGCGCTTGCCGACCCACACCTTGTTGTCGGCGTTGAGCAGCATGATCCCGGCGGCGGGGCGGTAGGGCAAATCCTTCATGCTTTTTGCTTCCTTCAGATCGCGCGCCGGATCAAGATTGTGTTCAGGGACGTACCGCCACTATGCCGGGCAATCCCTGGTAGGCCGGGCGTTCCCTGGAGCAGATTTTCATGAAGATTGTACCGTCGCTCGTCCTCCTGCTCGCCGCCGGCGCGGCACAGGCACAAACCGCTCCCAAGTCGGCAGCGCCCGCCGTCGCCCAGCCGCAGGCGCCGAAGCGCTTTCCCGGCGTGTCGGACGCGGGCAATGCGATTCTCGCCAAGGCGCAGACCACGCCCGATCCGCAGCTGCAGGCGCTCGGCCGTCAGGCCAAAGCCGCGCACGACCAGTTGATGGCGGCGACGATGGCGCCCGTGATCGACATGGACAAGGTCGCCGCGGCGCTGCACGCGCAGGATGACGCGCTGACGGCGGTACGGACGCACAATACCGATCGCCTGATCATGGCGGCCAAGCAATTGCCCGACGACGACAAGGGCGTGTTCCTGCGGACGCTGATGCTCGCGCAGCAGCAGCGCGCTGCTGCGCCTCCGGCTAAGCCTCAACCCTGATCCGGCTGCCGGTGGCGAAATCGGAGGCGAGCAGATCGGCGATCGCCTCACCGACGGCTTCGGGCTGCTTGATCGTCGCCGGATCCTCGCCCGGAAACGCGTCCTTGCGCATCGCGGTCGCGGTCGCGCCGGGATCGACGATCGCGACACGCAGGTCGCCCAGCCCCGCCATCTCGTCCGCATAAGCCAGAGCCAGCGTCTCCAGCGCCGCCTTGGATGCGCCATAGCCGCCCCAATAAGCGCGTGGGACCGCGCCGACGCTGGAGGTGATCGCCACCAGACGCGGCGCGGCGCTCTGCCGAAGCCAGGGGTCGAACGCGGCGATCAAAGCCTGGTTGGCGCCGACATTGAGCGTCAGCAGCTTCGAGAATTCCTTGGCGTCGATCGACGGCACCGGCGTCAGCGTGCCGAGCATCGCGGCATTAAGTACGAGCAGATCGAGCTTGCCCCAGCGTTCGCCCACTGCGGCGGCGAGCCGGCCGATCGAATCGCCATCGGTCAGATCGAGTGGGGCGATGGTGGCGCTGCCGCCCGCCTGGTGGATCGCCTCCTCGGTCTCCTCGAGCCCGCCGACGGTGCGTCCCACCAGCAGGACGTGGGCGCCGCGGGCGGCGAGCGAGCGGGCGGTGGCGGCGCCGATGCCACGGCTGGCGCCGGTGACGAGGGCGATCTGGTCGGTGAAGGCTTGAGACATGGCGGCGGCCCTAAGGGCTCACGGCGCGCGACGGCAAGAAAGAACGTCTTTCCGATCCGATCAGGCGGGGATCGGTTCGCCCAGCATCGCGAACTGATCGACCTCGTCATGGTCGGTCAGCGGCGTCGGATATTCGCCGGTGAAGCAGGCGTCGCAGCGGCTCGGCCGCTCCGGAATGCGGCCGCTTTCGCCCAGCGCGCGATACATGCCGTCGACCGAGATGAAGGCGAGGCTGTCGGCGTTGATATGCTTGGCCATCTCGTCGACCGTCATGCGCGCGGCGAGCAATTTGGAGCGCTCGGGCGTGTCGACGCCGTAGAAGCAACTATGGCGGGTCGGCGGCGATGCGATGCGCATATGCACCTCGGTCGCGCCGGCATCGCGCATCATCTGCACGATCTTCATGCTGGTCGTGCCGCGCACGATCGAATCGTCGATCAGGACGATCCGCTTGCCTTCGAGCAGCGCCCGGTTGGCATTATGCTTCAGCTTCACGCCCAGATGACGGATATTGTCCGCCGGCTGGATGAAGGTGCGGCCGACATAATGCGAACGGATGATGCCGAGTTCGAACGGCACGCCCGATTCCTGCGCGAAGCCGATCGCCGCCGGCACGCCCGAATCGGGCACCGGAATGACGTAATCGACATCGACCGGCGCCTCGCGCGCCAGCTCCGCACCGATCGATTTGCGCACCGAATAGACCGACTGGCCGTCGACCACCGAATCGGGGCGCGAGAAATAGACATGCTCGAACACGCACGGGCGCGGCGGCACCGCCGCGAACGGGCGGATCGAGCGGACGAGCGTGTCTGTGACGATCACGATCTCGCCCGGTTTGACCTCGCGCACGAATTCGGCGCCGCACACGTCGAGCGCGACCGTTTCGGATGCGAAGATGGTCGAATCGCCGAGCTTGCCCATCACAAGCGGACGGATGCCGAGCGGATCGCGGCAGGCGATCATGCCCTCGCTCGTCAGGCAGACCAGCGAATAAGCGCCCTCGATTCGGCGCAGCGCGTCGATGAAGCGATCGATCAGGGTCGGGTAGGTCGAGGTCGCGACGAGATGGATGATGCACTCGGTATCGCTGGTCGACTGGAAGATCGAACCGCGCCGGACCAGCTCCTGTCGGATGTGGGCCGCGTTCGACAGATTGCCGTTATGCGCGATCGCGAAGCCGCCGCCCGCCAGTTCGGCGAACAAGGGCTGGACGTTGCGCAGCGCGGTCTCGCCGGTGGTCGAATAGCGGACGTGGCCGCAGGCGACCCGGCCGGGCAGCGCGCGGATGGTGGCGTCCTGATCGAAATTGCCGGCGACATGGCCCATCGCGCGATGGCTGTGGAACAGATGCCCGTCCCAGCTGGTGATGCCAGCCGCTTCCTGACCGCGATGCTGAAGCGCATGCAGCCCCAAGGCCACGACCGCGGCCGCTGATTCGGCGTTATAAACGCCAAAGACGCCACACTCTTCGCGTAGCTTGTCGTCATCGAATGGATTGGTGGTGAGCATCTCAGCCCTATTGCCGCCGCGCTGGCCCATATAGGGTCGGTTCTTGCGGATGTCGCCCCTTGTGACAGGCAAATGACGAAGTTTTCGTATTTTGCGCGATCCGCTAAGGCGAGAGCATGAGCAAAGATCGCGAAACCGGTGACGAGTTGCGCCCTAAATTCGACAGCAAGGGTCTGGTAACCGCGGTCGTGACCGATCGCACCAGCGGCGAATTGCTGATGGTCGCGCATATGAATGCCGATGCGCTCGACCGCACGATCGATAGTGGCGAGGCGTGGTTCTGGTCGCGTTCGCGCGGCAAGATGTGGAAGAAGGGTGAGACGTCGGGCAACGTCATGCGCGTCACGGAGATGCGGATCGACTGCGATCAGGACGCGGTCTGGCTCAAGGTCGATCCGGCCGGACCCGCCTGCCACACCGGCGAACGCAGCTGCTTTTATCGCCGAATCGCTCGCGATCGGTTGGTGCGCGACGCCTGACGCGGTAAGGCGGCGGCAAGCGAGGAGAAGCGCATGCTCCTGTACCTGCTTGCCGTGGTGATGGATGAGCCTCCGGCGCTTCCCGCAGCGCAGGCTGACGCCCCACCGCATATCTATCTGCATCCGCCGACGGACGGCTGCGACAGCCGGAGCGCGGACGAGGTGGTGGTGTGCGGCAGCAAGGATCTGGATGCGCGCTACCGGCTCAAGCCTGTCGAGAACGACAAGGGTTTCGAGGACAAACCTTTGCTAGCCGCGATGAAGCTCGGGAAGGGCGCGCTGTCCCTGCACGGTGCCAACGGCGTGGACGGCACCACTGCGGCGATGATCACGTTCAAAATTCCCTTTTGACCGTTCGGTTGCGCCGTTCCGCAGGCGTCCCTATCTTCGTGCGTGAACAAGGGAGCGCTGTTGCATGACCACTTTCGACGATCGCGAACGGGCCTTCGAAAACAAGTTCGCGCGCGACGAAGAGATGGCGTTCCGTGTGACCGCGCGCCGCAATCGGCTGGTCGGCACCTGGGCGGCAGGCCTGATGGGCCTGACGCCGGAAGAGACCGATGCTTATGCCAAGGCGGTGGTCCAGGCCGATTTCGAGGAAGCGGGCGATGAGGATGTCGTGCGCAAGCTGCTTGGCGACCTGCTGTCCGCCAATGTCGACATGGACGAGAGCCGCGTGCGCCACGCGCTCCACGACGCGACGGTCGAGGCGCGCCGCCAGCTTATCGGCATCGAGAATTAAGCCATGCCGATGGCAGCCGACGAAATCGAAACGATGATCCGGGCGGCGATCCCGGATGCTGTGATCGAGATCACCGATCTGGCGGGCGATGGCGATCATTATGCCGCGCGCGTCGTCGCCGAAAGCTTTCGCGGCCTGCCGCGCGTCCGCCAGCATCAGCGCGTCTATGCCGCGCTCGAAGGGCGGATGGGCGGCGTGCTCCACGCGCTCCAGCTCACCACCGCCTGCCCCCAATAGAGTATCAGACCATGACCGAAGACGCCCGCGCCCGCATCGATTCCACCGTGAAGGGGAGTGACGTTGTCCTGTTCATGAAGGGCACGCCTTTATTCCCGCAATGCGGCTTTTCGAGCCGCGCGATCGCGATCCTCGAACATCTCGGCGTTCAATATGCCAGCGTCGATGTGCTGCAGGACCAGGCCGTGCGCCAGGGCATCAAGGAATATTCGGACTGGCCGACGATTCCCCAGCTCTATGTGAAGGGCGAATTCGTCGGCGGCTCGGACATCATGATGGAAATGTATGAGAGCGGCGAGCTCAGCCAGCTGATGCAGGATCAGGGCGTCCCCGCGGCGTCGTAAGCGCCGTGCCGATCTTCCCGGTAACGCTGGAGCCGCTGGTACGGCGGCTCCTTGCGCCCAATCCGTCGCCTTTCACCTATACCGGTACCGAGACCTATATCGTCGGGCGGGGCGAGGTGGCGGTGATCGATCCAGGCCCCGATCTGGCCGACCATGTCGAGGCGATCCTCGCGGCGACTGAGGGCGAGCGGATCAGCACGATACTATGCACCCACACGCATCGCGATCACAGCCCGGCCAGCCGCGCGCTGAAGGCCGCGACCGGTGCGCCGATCATCGGTTGTGCGCCGCTGACATTGGACGATGACGGCCCGCGCGCGGATGCGGCCTTCGACGCGGACTATCGGCCCGATCGGGTGCTGGCGGATGGCGAGCTTATCTCTGGCCCGGGCTGGACGCTGGAGGCAGTCGCGACGCCGGGGCATACCTCCAACCACCTCTGTTTCGCGCTGCGCGAGAGCAAGGCACTGTTCTCGGGCGATCATATCATGGGCTGGTCGACGACGGTGGTGAGCCCGCCCGACGGCGACATGGCGGACTATATGGCGAGCCTCGACCGGCTGCTCGGGCGCGACGACCGCATCTATTACCCCGCGCACGGCGATCCGGTGCAGGAGCCGCAGCGTTTTGTGCGCGCGGTCGCCGCGCACCGCCGCCAGCGCGAGCGCCAGATCCTCGATTTGCTCGAACAGGAAGCGCAGCCGATCCCGGCGATGGTCGATCGCATGTATCGCGGCATCGATCCGCGCCTGCATGGAGCGGCCGGCCGGTCGGTGCTGGCGCATCTGATCGATCTGGAAGCACGCGACCGCGTCTGGCGCGACGGCGACAATTGGGCGATCGCGGCCTGACCTACCCCGAAATGTGCGTGACGAAGCCCGCAAGGTAGGCACCCAGGCGCTCGCGTACGACCTCGTCGGTCAGATTGCCTTCGTTGTCGAACGCCTGCCCGGCATGCGGGACGAGCAGCCGTCCCCCGGCCCAGTGATCCGCGCCGAGCGTCCGCAGCACTGGCAGCCAGGCGGCCTGGCTCAGGATTGTCCCGAAATTGCCGGGCGAGGCGCCGATCAGGGCGACCGGCTTTCCACCGAAAATGCGGCGAATGTCGCTGCTCGGGCGGCTCAGCCAGTCGATCGCGTTCTTGAACACACCGGGAATACCGTTGTTATATTCGGGCGTGACCAGCAGCAGCCCGTCGGCCGCCGCGACCTTGTCCTTGAGCGCGGCGACGGCGGTGGGGATGCCCTCGGCCTCGACATCGCCATTGTAGAGCGGGAATTCGGCGATCGAGCCGATCTCCAGCGTCGCGCCCTCGGGCATCGCTTCCACCGCTGCGCGCAGCAGGCTGCCGTTATAGCTGTGGCGGCGGAGACTGCCCGAGAGCCCGATTATATGCGTCACTGAGTTCCGATCACCTTCACGAGCGGGGCAGGGGTCTGGCCGGTCGGCAATGCTCCGCTGGCCGATAGCTTCCGCGAAGCCTCGTCCCAGCGCAACGTCGCCGATTTTCCGCCGTCCTTCTTGTACGCATTGCTCACGCCGTCATCGTCATAGAGCGTGAAGCTGGCGTTGCGGCCGGGGAAGACGCGGATTTCGGTCAGCGCCTGTTTGGTCGCGGTGTTCTGGATCGGCGCGCCGAGTGGCACGATCGAGCCCGCGCGCACGAACAATGGAATGCGATCGATCGGGGCGGACGCTTCGATCCACTGGCCGCCGGAGACCTTGCGGTTGGTCCACCAATCGTACCAGTCGCTGCCGGCGGGCAGATAGACCTTGCGGCTGGTCGCGCCCTGTTCGGTCACTGGCGCGACCAGGAAGGCCGGGCCGAACATATATTCGTCGCCGAGCGTGGCGGCGGTCGGATCGTTCGGGAAGTCCATGAACAGGGCGCGCATGAAGGGTGCGCCGGTCTCATAGGTGCCGTGCCCGAGCGCGTAGAGATAGGGCATCAAGGCGTAACGCAGCTTCAGATAGTCGACGAGGATCGGCTCGGCCGCCTTGCCATATTGCCAGATCGCGGTCGCAGGACGCTGGCCGTGGATGCGCAAGGTCGGCGTGAAGGTGTTGAGCTGGAACCAGCGCACGAACAGTTCCGGATAATCGGGATAATTGGCTGCCATCGCGGTTGCGCCGGCCGGATCGACCAAAGGCGGATGCGCCGCCTTGGGGCCGTTCGGCCACTGCCAGCCGCCGGTGTCGCTGCTGGTGTAGGCGATACCGCTCGCCGCCATGTCGAGATTGGCGGGAATCTGACGGCGGAGAGCATCCCACGTGCCCTGGACGTCCGAGGTCCAGAAGATCGCGCCGCTGGTCTGCGCGCCAAGATAGGCGGCGCGCGCGAGGATCAGGTTACGGAACGTGGGGCGGTCCTTGGCCGAACCCTCGGCGACGCCGCCGGTATGCAGCAGCGGGAAGACGTTGTGGTAACGGTCGCCCGAGCCGATCGAATAGAAGAAGCCGTCGGGCACCAGATCGGGCTCGGTCTCGTCCAGCCACAGCCAGTCGAAGCCCTGGCTCACGATATTGTCGCGGATCTTGCCCCAATACCAGGCACGCGCGTCGGGATTGGTGCTGTCGATCAGCGCGCCGGCGCGATCGTTGCGCACCTCCAGGCCGTCTACCGGCTTGGCGTCCTTGTCCTTGAGCAGCCAGCCTTTCGAGGCGAGGAAGTTGAAGTAGCGGCCTTCCTTCTCGAAGCGCGGCCAGACCGAGATAATGCTATGCATGCCCCAATCGTGGAGCTGGCGGTTCATGGCGCTCGGATCGGGGAAATAGGTGCGGTCGATGTCGATCTGCCCCATCCGCGTCCAGTAGAACCAGTCGAGCACCATCACGTCGAGCGGGTAGCCACGGTCGCGATAGCCCTTGGCGATATCCATCAGCTCGGCCTGGCTCTCGTAGCGCGCCTTGCTCTGGATCAGGCCGAACGCGGCCTTGGGAGGCAAAGGCGTGACGCCGGTGAGCAGGCGATAGCCCTTGTAGAGATCGTCGCTGTTGTTTCCCGTAATCAGGAAGAAGGAGACGCGCTCGCCGACCTCGGACTGGATATGGGTGCCGTTGTTCATGCCGGCAGAGACGGTGGTCGCCGACGGATTGTCCCACACGATCATGTAGTTGCGCGAACTCACCAGCACCGGCACGCATACCTGCTCGCCGGCGGCGGCGTCGTAATAATGGCGGCAGTCGATCGTGCGGCCGCGCAGATCGAGCATGCCTTCCTGATTCTGGCCGAGCCCGTAGAAATGCTCGTCGGGCGTGACCGAGAAATTCGCGCCGACGCGGAAGGTGTGTTCGCCGGCTACGTCGTGCGGCGCCATGTCCCAGCCGCCCATAGTGACGATCGGTTGCCCGGATGCGTCGTTGAGCACGATCGAGACGGGCGGGAGGGCGGAGAGAAAATAACGCGCCATCTGGCTCGGCGCACCCGGCCAGGGCTCGGCCTTGACCGTCAGGCTGACCGCCCCGGACGTGAAACTGTCGCCGCTGGAGGAGGACGCATGCGTCCAGCCGGCCGCATCGCTCTTGGCGACGATCCCGTAACCGGGGGTGCTATCGGAAAGCTCACGATCGAGCCCAATCGTGACGCGCACGATGTTGGGTGCGTAAGGTTCGATCGCGACCAGCGCGCCGTTGCGCTCCACGGTCGCCATCGGTGCCGCGAGCGCGCTTCCCGCTAGCAGCATCCCCGTCGCGGCCGCCATCATGCCCTTCATCGTCACCTTCTCCTCCGTCTTTTTGTTGCTTCTGCGCATAGAATGCCGCGCCCCCATTTCATATGATAAATGAGCGCCAGCTATTTCACAGCCTGCCCCTTCGACAAACACGATCGCGCTCCCTATTTGGGCACCATGAACGCTCCCACGCAAAGCCTGGCCGGGCTTGACCTGCGCGCCGAGATCGATCGGCTGCGCAAGGAGAAGAACGCGGTCATCCTCGCCCATTATTATCAGGTACCGGAAATCCAGGACCTCGCCGATTTCGTCGGCGACAGCCTCGATCTGTCGCGCAAGGCGGCCGAGACGAGCGCGGACGTGATCGCCTTTTGCGGCGTGCGTTTCATGGCCGAGGTCGCGAAGATATTGAGCCCCGACAAGACGGTCATCCTGCCGGACATGGCGGCAGGCTGCAGCCTTGAGGATTCGTGCCCGCCCGAGCAGTTCGCGCGCTTCCGCGCGGCGCATCCGGACCATATCGCGCTGACCTACATCAACTGCTCGGCGGCGGTGAAGGCGCATTCCGACATCATCGTGACGTCGTCTTCGGCGGAGAAGATCCTCGCCCAGATTCCGATGGATCAGAAGATCATCTTCGCGCCCGACAAGAACCTGGGCGCTTACTTCAACCGCATCACCGGGCGCGACATGCTGTTGTGGCCGGGCGCGTGCATCGTGCACGAGGCGTTCAGCGAAACCGAGCTGCTGAAGCTCAAGGCGCAATATCCGGACGCGCCGGTCGCAGCCCACCCCGAATGCCCGGCTTACATCCTCGACCATGCCGATCAGGTCGGATCGACCCGCGCGATCCTCGAATTCGCTCTGTCCTCGCCCGCGCAGACAATCATCGTCGCGACCGAACCGCACATCATCCACCAGATGGAGAAAGCGGCGCCGCACAAGACCTTCATCGGTGCGCCCGGCGCGGACGGGAACTGCAACTGCAATATGTGCCCGTATATGGCGATGAATTCGGTCGAGAAGCTCTATCTCGCGCTGCGCGACCTCACGCCCCGGATCGAGATGGACGAGGCTTTGCGCATTGCCGCCAAGCGCCCGCTCGACCGGATGCTGGAAATGGCG
>NZ_DATHFV010000028.1:0-7267 GCF_035317925.1 Sphingomonas sp. | reverse complement strand
CCTTGCCGGTTACCGAAGTGGCGATCGACACCAAAGCCGAAAGCCCGCTGTTCGAGGCGGCCGGGTTGGTCATCGCATAGCGAAAGCGGCCATCGGCCGCGGCTTTGCCGATCTCGGCCCAAGTGGGGGCATGCGCGTCCCATCCCAGCCGGTGCGCGACATCCGGCTTCACGCCGAGCAGGACCTGCGAATACATCGTCTTGGTCGAGGCCGCGGGTTTGCGCGCCAGCGCCAGCGAGGTGTAGGCGCCGTTCGCGACCCACGCCGCGTCGACCTTTTCGCCGCTGTTGATGCGATCGATCACGTCGAGCGAGCCGGCATTGTCGAACACGACATTGATGCCGGCCTTGTGCGCGGCGTCCTTAACCGTCGGCTCGATGTCCTTGAGCTCGGATCCGGCGAGGATGTGAAAGGCGTTGGGATCATTGGCGTCGCCAGCGCCGCCGCCCTGCGAGCAGGCCGCCGCGAACAAGGCGAGCGCGGGCGCGAGGCATTTGAAGAATATCCTCATTGGAGCTTCTCCTGGATCACGGTGATCATGGTTTCGAGCGTCGAGAAGCTCGGCGGGTCGACCACGTCGATCAAAGTATCGGGCGCGGCGATGCCGGCGGTCCGCCACGCTTGCGGGATCGCGGCGCTCGACGGGAGGCGATAGCCGTAACGCTGCGCCGCGGCGCGGATCGTGGGATCGTTGGCGAGGAGGTCGCCGAGACGCCGCGCGGCATCATTGTAGGGCACGAACACGTTCTTCGAGAGAATGGTCGGGGAGGGGTAGAGCAAAACCATCTCGCTGCGCCGTGCCGCATCCGGCTTGAGCAGATATTCGATCACCTGGCTCTCATAGGCGAACAGTAGGGGGGTCTTGCCCATGCCCATCGCGGCATAGTCGGAGAAGGGATCGGCGCTGCTTTCTTCCTGGAAACCCTGGCGCAGGAACAAGGGCGCGAGCTTTTCCGCCATGGCGTTGGCGGTGGCCTTGTCGTCGACGACCTGATCGCCATTCTCGACATAGCTCAACAGCGCGAGATACATCGCCGCCGAGTTGGAGCGGCGGACGTCGGTGGTCGTGACGAGAATGGCCTTCCCGACCGGGAAGCCTTCGGCATGGTCGAGCTGGTTCCACCTTTTGCCGGCGAGCATCAATTCGGCGAGCTTGTGCATGTCGACGCGGCGGAACTGGCCCGCGCCGGAGACGATGCCGTTCGCCTGGAGTATGTCCGCGATCGGCTTCCACGTCGCGATCACCATCGGGGTGTAGATCGGCGTCACGTCGCCCGCGGCGTGCGCGCGCGCCTTGAGCTCGGCGGCGGCGGGCGCGCCCGAGGGCCAGCCGAAGGCATAGGCGCCGGGCTTGAAACTGGTAACGATCTCGCGGCTGCCGACCTTGTCGACGCGCAGCGCAAGACCCGCTTTGCCGAGCGCGCTCACCACATCGGGATCGGCGAGGAGCGGTCCTTTCTCGGAGCCGATCGCGCCCACGATCTGGGCGGTGGCGGCAAGCCGCGCATGCGTCGCCGCCACCTGATGCGACCGGTAGATGCCGAAGCCGACGCCCGCCAGCACGAGGATCAACAGCAAGGCCGGCAGGACCCGCGCGATCTTCATCCTCATTCCTCCCCCAAAGATTCTGGTCGCGACGTTACTATCATTCGGGGTTTGCGACATCTTTGTTGAAGTTATGAGGCAGCGTCCCCCACGCGATCCGGCGCACGCTCCGCCCGGCCCGGTATTTTTTCCGACGCGTCGGCCTCGGTGGATTTCTAGGCGCTGGCGCGCCAGGCCACCGCATCGTTCGCGACGATCGGCGTTCGTTGATAGCTAGGCGGCACGTAGGCCGTGGCGGCGTCGATCAGTTCGACCCGTCCGTTGCGGGCATCGGACACCGCACGGACGATGCGCGACCACAGACCGGCATCGCGCCAGCGGATGAAGCGGGCGTGACAGGTGCCGGATGGTCCGTATCGTGCGGGGATGGACGCCCACGACCGCCCCGTTCGCAGGCGCCAAAGGATGCCGTTGAGCACGCGCCGATCGTCGACCCGCCTGATGCCGCGCGCCTTGGGCAGCAACGGTTCGATCGCATGCCATTCGAGATCGTTGAGGTCTGACGACGTCAGGCCAAAGCCCCTGCGGGGAGGTCTCACTCAAAACTCCATTACGCCAAACTTACACACAGCGATCACGGGCACCGCACAGGCGGTACGCATGCACATGCCGATCTGTTGGCTCCCCCAACATTCCGACCCCGTGGGACTCCTATAGGGACTCGGGGCCGGCCTCGGCCCGCAACCGCCCCCGAAACGGACTGGAAGGACCACCAACCTGCACCGCTTCGGTGAAGGGACCCTGCTGCGTCAGGCGAGCGGAAGGTCGAGTGCGAAGTGTGCACCCTTGTCGTCGTCCTCCAGCCGGATCGTGCCGTTGCAGGCATCGAGCAGGGAGCGGGCGATCGGCAGGCCGAGGCCGGTGCCGCCGTCCGCGCGCCGCGTGGTGAAGAATGGCTCGAACAGCCGCTCGCGGTCGGCCGGGGCGATGCCCGGGCCATCGTCCGCCATGTCGAGGCGAATGCTGTCGGCCAACAAAGTCGCCGCGATCGTGCAGCGCGCCGCACCGGCGCGGCGACTATTGTCGATCAGGCCGCCGATCACGGTCTCGATCGTGCCCGCCGGGACCGCGACCGGCGGCAAATCCGGCGGCAGCTCCAGCAGGACCGCGAAGCCGGGGACCGAATAGGCATCGGCCAGCCGCCGCAACAGCATCGTCAGATCGCTCGCCTCCGCGCCGGCCGGCGTCATGTCGGCGCGCGCCAGTTCGAGCAGGCGGGTGACGAGCAAAGCCAGCCGTTCGGCATCGACCGCGGCATTGCCGAGGAAGCGTCGCCGCTCGGCTTCGGACATGGTGGCGTGATGATCCTGCAGCAGCTCGACCGCGCCGCGAATGCCGGCGAGCGGGGTCTTGAATTCGTGGCTTACCGCATGCGCGAAATCGCGCAGGTAACGCGATCGCCGCTCGATCGCGGCCGCCATCGCGGTGAAGTCGGCATAAAGCGCCTGGATTTCGATCGCGGCGGTTTCGGGCATTTCCGGCATCGCCACCACCGCGCCGCGCGCGACGTCGCGGGTCGCCAGGCCGAGCCGTTCGATCGGGCGGACGATGCCGCGCGAGAGGAGGCCGCTCAGCACGACCACGAAGCCAAGGATGATCGCGAAGCCGAACGCAATCTTCCCGGCGTCGGCATACAACCCCATGTAGAGCGCCGGCGGCGAGCGCGACAGCAACAGCACCCCCACGGTGCGGCCGTTCACGACGATTGGCCGGGCATGGTGGAGCCTGAGGTCGGCCGAGCGGCTGAGCCATTCCACGGGCAGCGTGCGGTTGTAGGCTGCGTTCCGGCGCAGCACCGTATCGGGCGTCCCGTTGAGCGCGGCGGCAACCTCGGGCAGGGTGGCATAGCTGCGCCCGGTGAGCGGGCCGAGCGCGATGCGGCCGCGCGCGTCGAGCAGCAGGACCGAAGCGAGCGTGGTCCGTGTCGTTTGCGCGATCACGGGCGCGATCCGGGCGGCGGCGATCCGGGCCGCCGTGTCGACCGTTCCCAGCGCGGCTGCCGGGGCGGGGCGCTCGGGCAGGATCGGCGAGCCGCGCAGGTCGATCGTCGGCGGTTCCGGTTGATAGAGGCGGTTGCGGTCGATCGCGAACCCCGGCCAGGCGGCGGCGGTTGCCGCCGACAAAGCAGCGCTCTCGGCGATCAGCTCGCTCTCGGTCTGGCGTACGAGCGTGTTCTCATAGACGCGCAGGAACAATGCGCCGAAGCCCGGCAGCGTCGCGACCAGGATGAAGGTGCTGAGCAGGATCGTGCGCAGGCCGAGCCGGGGCCAGTGCCGCTTCGCGATCGTTTTGAGGCGCGCGATCATGCCCCCGCGCAGGCGCCGATGCGGTAGCCGACACCCGCGCGGGTTTCGATCACATCGTTCGCGCCGGCCTTGGCGAATTTGGCGCGGAGGTTGCGGACATGGCTGTCGATCGTGCGGTCGGTGACGGCGAAGCCGGGGCCGTGCAGCCGATCGATGATCGCGTCGCGGCTGAAGATCTTGGACGGCATCGCCACCAGGGTCCGCAATATCCCGAATTCGGTGACGGTCAGCGGCACCTCGGCCTTGTCCCAGCTTGCGCGCCAGCCGTCCGTATCGAGCGCGAGCCGGCCATGGTGGAGCGTGCCGGTCACCGACTGGGCTTCGGGCGGATGGGCTGAGACGCGGCGTAGGATCGCCATCACGCGCGCCACCACTTCGCGCGGGGAAAATGGCTTGGTCACATAATCGTCCGCGCCCAGCTCGATGCCGAGCACGCGATCGATCTCGTCGTCGCGCGACGACAGGAACAGGATCGGCAGCGTGCCCGATGCGCGCAGGCGGCGGCAGACCTCGATCCCGTCCATGCGCGGCATGTTGATGTCGAGGATCAGCAGATCGGGCGCATGCGCCGCCACCGCAGCCAGCGCGGCCTCGCCATCCTCCGCCTCGATCGCGTCGAGCCCGGCCTTGGCGAGCGCGAAGACGATCAATTGCCGGATATGCGGATCGTCGTCGGCAACCAGGATCGTGCGAGGCATGGGACACTGGATCACTGCGCGGGGCCATCGGTCAAGTCTGCCGCCGTTCCTTGCGAGCCGTCGCAATTCCGGAACGCCCCCGCTTTCAGGGCCTGCGGCTGCGGCGGCGTGGGCCCGAGCAACATCTGCGCGCGCGCCAGCCGTGACGCGCCGTGCGGGGTCCAGCTCTCCCAGGTGGATTGGCGCGCGGCGAGACGGTCGAACAATGCGCTGCGGACATAGCGAACCCGGTCGAGCGTCTCCGGCGGCAACGGGCGATGTTCGAGATAGATCAGCGGGAGCAAGCCCGGCGCCCCCATCTGGCGAAGATAGCAGAGATCTATGGTGGATCCGGCGCCGCCGACTTCGCGCGCATGCCGCACGTTCCAGGTTGCGGCGGTCGCGTCGAGATCGACAAAGCAGCAGGGGATCAGCACCAAAGTCGCCGTCAGCGCATTGGCGTTGATCAGCCAGCGCGCGCTGCGGGCGAACCACATCCGCCAGCAGATCAGCATCAGTCCCGTGGCGACCAACGCCATCCAGGCGAGCGCGGCGATCCGCCACGCGGTGAGCTCGAACTGCTCGATATATTCGATCGTGCGCAGCGCGCTCGATGCGACCAGGAACACGTTCTGCGCGACCCACAGGGCGACCAGCCGGCGCGCGAGCGGATTGGCGGCCGTGCCCGGGCGCAGCATCGTGATGACGAAGAAGCCGGCGAGCAACGCGGTCGCGATCAGCGGGTAGGCGCCGCGATGGACATATTCGGTCATGCTCATGCCCGCGGGCAGCGCCGCGCCGCTCCACAGGAAGGCGATGTCGAGCCCGTTCTGCAGCGCGAACAACGCGTTGAACAAACCGAGCGCGAGCAGGACCGACGGCAGCGACGTGCCGGGGAGGCGGATGCCGGGTTCGGGCAGGTGCGCGGCGAGGCGGGTAACGATGCGGTGCGGGCGCAAGGCCGGCCAGACCAGCAAGGTCACCAATGTCCATTCGATCAACTGGCCGGGCGTGGGTAGCTGGATGCGGCTCAATATGTCCGCGATCACGGGGTTGGCGTTGGCGAACAAGGCGGTGAAGAGCGCGGTGCCGATCAGCGGCAGCGCGAGCAAAGCCGCCAGCGAGCGCAGCGAAACCTTGCCGCCACGCGAGCGCAGGTGCGCCAGGCGGACCATGTCCGCGATCGGCGTCAACGGCCCGCTCAGCCCGTGGAGCAGCAGTCGCGCGGCCCAACGCCACGCATCGTCGAACCCGGCGGTACGCGGCAGCAGGGCGGCAATCGACAGCGCCGACCAGAACATGGCCCAGGCGAGCGGGCCGGGATCGTAAGCGAGCGCGACGCAGAACAGCGTGGCGAGGCTCAACGCGACCGCCGCCGATAGCTGCGGACGCCGCACCGCCGGCCGGGCGAGGATCAGCCCCAGCAGCCAGAGGAACGCGAAGGCGCCGATGACGGTGCCACCCGCAAAATCGGGGAAGAGCCAGTCGAACGCGGTGACCAGCAGGATGGTGATGCCGATCTTGAGCAGGAATCCATAGTTCCGGGAAAGCACGCGCATAGGTCGATCCTCGCCGTTGAGGATCCGGCACTAGGGACGCGATCGCGCGTGCGTGTGGCGCGCCTTTGCTGATCCTGTCCCTTCTTCGTGCAGAAATGGTGCAGACGTGTCGCCTGGACGCTGGCGCGCGGCGCGTTCGTCTCTACAGTGACAGGCGAATGCTGCTCCTGCTGCTCAGTTCGATTGCCGCCGCGCCGCCCGCGCCGTCGCCGCAGCCGATCGATATAGTCACCTGGATCACCGCGGACGATTATCCGAAGCCGGCGCTGCGCCAGAATGTCGAAGGCGCGGTCGGCTATCAGCTCGACATCGACCCCGACGGCAAGGTGACGGGCTGCCATGTCACCGCGTCGAGCGGCCAGCCTTTGCTCGACCAGCCGACCTGCGATCTGCTGCTGCAGCGCGCGCATTTCGCGGCGCCGCGCGACGGCGCCGGGAGGCCGATCGCCTCGACCTTCAGCAGCCGCATTCGCTGGACCCTGCCCAAGCCGCCGGTGATGATGGCGCCGCCGCCCTGGGGCAGCCCGCAACGTTTCACCCCGCGCCCGGCCTTCCGCCTGCCCCAGCAGCCGATTTATGAGCCGACGCCCGATCCGGTGAACGATCCCGCCGCGACCGCGCCGCCGGCCGATCCGCGCGTGCGGTTCGGGCAATTGCCCAACGGACTGCGCTACGCGATCCTCGCCAACGGCACGCCGAATGGTGCCGTATCCTTCCGTCTGCGGATCGGGGTCGGTTCGGCCGACGAGACGCCGGACCAGGCGGGCTATGCCCATCTGGTCGAGCATATGATCTTCCGCGGCAGCACCAACGTGCCCGACGGCGAGTTCGAACGGTCGCTGGAGCAGATGGGGCTGGCGATGGGATCCGACACCACCGCCTTCACCTTTCCGGAAGAGACGGTGTTCGGGCTCGATTTCCCGGCGTCGCGGCTGTCCAACGTGACGACCGGCCTGTTCCTGCTGCGTGAGGTGGCGGATCGCGCGCTGATCGCGCCGGGGCCGCTGACGGCGGAGCGGGGCGTGGTCCTGTCCGAACGGCGCGTGCGCGACAGCGCCAATCTGCGAATGGAAAACAGCCGGTTCGACTTCCTGCTGCCGGGCCAGCCGGTGGCGCGCCC
>NZ_DATHFV010000027.1:0-18379 GCF_035317925.1 Sphingomonas sp. | reverse complement strand
GTCAAGCTAGGCACCATTCGCTAGGATGGCTAAGCCACGGGAATGATCGCCGATCGTCCCGCCGCCACCCCCAATCGCGTGATCGAACGCGATGCTGTCGATGCCGCGACGTTCCGGGCTGAAGTCGCGAGTGGGCATGTCCCGGTTCTGCTGCGCGGCCAGGTCGCCGACTGGCGCGCGGTCGAGCACGCGAAAGGCGGCGATCGCGCGATAGCGGAATATCTGGCCGGCTTCGGCGGCGGCAAGCCGCTCGAGGTGCTGGTCGGGCCGCCCGAGATCGGGGGCCGCTTCTTCTATCGCGACGACATGCAGGGCTTCAATTTTCAGCGGCAGCATGTGCCGCTGCCCAATTTGGTCGGCGAATTGCTGCGGCTGGCCGAACAGCGTGTCGCAGCGCCGCCAGCGATCTATGCCAATGCCGCCGCCGCGCCCGAGCATCTGCCCGGCTGGCAGGAAGCGAACCCGCTCGACCTGCCGCCGTCCGATGCGGTGCCGCGGCTGTGGATCGGCAATGCGACCCAGGTCGCGACCCATTTCGATTCCTCGCCCAACCTCGCTGTCTGCGTGGCGGGCCGGCGCCGTTTCACGCTCTTCCCGCCCGAGCAGGTCGCGAACCTCTATCTCGGGCCGCTCGACAATACGCTCGCCGGGCCTCCCAATTCGATGGTCGATCCCGACGCGCCCGATCTCGAACGCTATCCGCGCTTCGCCGAGGCGCTGGCGCATGCCCAAGTGGCCGAAATGGAGCCGGGCGACGCGCTCTTCATTCCGTCCATCTGGTGGCACCATGTCCGCGCGTTCGATCGGCTGAACGTGCTCGTCAATTATTGGTGGGCCTATGACAGCTCGGCGACGCCGTTCATCGCGCTCGTCCATGCGCTGATGAGCGTGCGCGATCTGCCGCCGGCGGAGAAGCAGGCGTGGCGCGCCTGGTTCGAACATCTCGTGTTCGGCGACGATGCGGATCAGGCGGCGGCGCATCTGCCGGACCATGCCCAGGGCGTGATGGGGCCGGGCAGTCATGAGCGGACCGAGAAGATCCGCCATTATCTACTGATGACGTTGAGCGGGCGGGGGTAGTTCTTGGTCATTCCCACGAAGGCGGGAATCCTGCTGCCTTTTGCTTTTCATCCGGTCACCCTGAACTTGTTTCAGGGTCCATTTAGCGGCTTGGCGTCCGGCCTCTCGATGGATGCTGAAACAAGTTCAGCATGACGAGGCGAGGACGCTAGCGCGTATCGTCGAGATAAGCCGCAACCCACAGCAACGGTGCGTTCCAGTTTATCGCCACCTCGTTGAGCGAATAGGCGAAGGCATGATCCTGCCAGCAACGCTGCGGCGCGCACGGGCCCATCGTGCGCGCGATATCGTCCGCGGGCCGACCATTGTTCGGCCCGCCCGAGACCACGCCCGGCGGCGGCGGCGGCAGATGCGGGTCGAGCATATGCGCCCAGAAGCGGTGATGCGGATTGTGCATCGCGCGCGCCCCGAAGCCCGAGACGAAGCTTTCGTCGAGCGGATTGCGGCCGAGGATATAGTCCATCACGTCGACCATGCCGTCGCGATAGCGCGCCTCGCCGGTGAAGCGCGCGGCCAGGCCGAGCAGGATCGCGCGGTTGAGCAGGCTGGAGTTCGAACCCCAACTATAATTAGCCGAGGCGTAAGGCAGGCGGTAGCCCGAGCGCGCTTCCTCGGCGAGGAAGCCATCCGCCGCCGCCACGATCAGCTTGCGCTGGGCTGCCTGTTCCGGCGCGCTGAGCGCGCCGTCGGTCAGTGCCAGCGTGATCGTGCCGAGCGCGGCGGTGCTGCCCCAACCGGGCTCGTGCACGGGATCGGTGAAGAAATGCACGCGGTGCAGCACGTCGGCGTAGAGCGGGTCGTGCGTGGTCGCGAACAATTCGGCGGACGCCCAATAGAATTCGTCGGCGAGATTGGGATCGCCATAGCCGCCGCTGCCGGTGAAATTGCCCGTATAGATGGCCGGATTGCGAAGGGCTGCATCGAAGGCGCGCGTCGCGGCATCGAGGCAGCGTGCCGAATAGACCGGGTCGATCGTCTTCCAGATGCGCGCGCATTGCGCGGCGGTGGCGGCGAGATTGAGCGTCGCGCCGGTCGTCGGCGGATAGAGCAGGCGCGGCTCGGGATCGTCCTGCGGCGGCATCGGCAGCTTGGTCCAATGCAGATCGGCGACCTTGTGATGCGCCATGCCCGAAGCATCGACGTCGCTGAGCGTCATCTTGGCATTCCACGCCTGGCGGCCGACCGGCAATTGCATATGCGTGCCGTCGGGCACCTGCATCGCCAGCAGGAAATCCATTTCCCACCGCGCCTCTACCAGCAGAGGGTCGAGCTTGCCCTGATTGGGCACCAGTTCCGCGCCGTGCGTGAAGCGTTTCGTCTCGGGGATCGTCCGCTCGACCTCATAGAGATTCTGCAGCGTCCACACCGCAATGCCGCCATTGACGACATATTTCCCCTGATCGCCGGCATCGTACCAGCCACCGGTCACGTCGCGTTTGTACGCGCCGCAGCCGGGCCAGACCGTGCCGCTTTCGTCCGTGCCCGAGAAGCAGGGCGCGATTTCGTGCGGGTGGCCGGCGGGGCGGGCCCATTGCGCCCCGCCCGCGAACCGCGCCTCGATCGGTGTGCCCGCGCGTGTCTGGTAGAAATAATTGAGCGCCGCGCGCGCCAGCGGCCGATAGACGTCCGGCGCGACCACGAACGGACGGCCTGTATTGGCGCCTACGGTGAGGCGATAGGTGCCGGGCTGCTTCACCGCGCTCAGATCGAGCTGATGGACATGGTCGCCCGAGACAGGATCGTCCCCGAACAAACTGGTCGAACCGTGGGCGGCGACCGCGCCGCCGGCATCCGTCACCGACCATAAAAGCACTGTCGGTGAAGGATCGGCCGCGACCGCATGCTTGGGCGAGCCCGGCTGGAAGCCGAGCTGGTTCAGCCGGATCGCGGGCTGCGGGGCATTGTCGGCAGCGATCAGCAGGATCGCAGCCAGAGCGGTCGCCGCAGCCCGGAGCACGGACCTCATTTGGGGCAGATCGACCCCGCCGGATCGGCGGCGAGCCGCAGCTCGCTGATCGAAACGGTGAAAGGACCGGTCGTGCCGAGCGCGAAAGGCGTCATGACATTGGCCATATCACCACCATGGTCGCGGAAACAGCGCAGCGGCACCTTGATCGTGCGCCAGTCCGGACCGGCCTTGGCGAATAACAAGCTCGCATCGACCGCCGCATTGCCGAGCGTCAGCTTGACTGGTGCCGTGGGTGCGCGATCGACGCGATAGGTGATCTGCAACTGCACGTCGGCATTGACCTCGCGCAGCAGGTTCATGCCCTTGCTGGCGACGCCGACCGTGCCCGATTGGCCGGCGGGCCAGGTCAGTTGCGCGGCGCCTTCCTGCAAGGTCGCGCTGTTGACCGGCTTCAGCACCACCTGCGGATCGCCTTTGTAGGTGAACGGCGCCGGCACTTGGCCCTTGGCGAAAAAGGTGCTGGTATTGCCAAGGCTGGGGTCGACCCCAGACACCTCGCTCAGCGCGCCGGCCGTGCCGCCATGCGCGTAGGTCAGGCCATAGCCGAGCGGGAAGAGCGGATCATAATCCTTCTCGCCCGGATTGAGCGTGAACTGGCCCGCCGTCCTGGGCCAGCTGAACGACAGGGTGCCGTGGAAATCGTGACGCGGCTTGCCGGCTGCATCGCCGATCAGCACGTCGGCGACGCCTCCGCCCTCGCTGCCCGGCAGCCAGGCGGCGACGAACGCATCGGACGCATTGATCTCCGGATTCACCCACAAGGGTCGGCCGGACAGGAAGACCGAAACGACCGGGATACCCGCCGCCTTGAACTTTTTGAGCAGCGCCAGTGCCTGTTTGTCGCCGGCCTGGAATTCCATCGTGCGGATGTCGCCGCGCATCTCGGCATAAGGCTGTTCGCCGAAGATCACGACCGCGACGTCGGGCTTGGCGGTATAGCTGCCGTCCGGGCTGAGCGTGGCGCTGCCGCCCGCCGCCTTCATCGCTGCGGCGATCCCGGCATAAAGCGAAGTGCCGCCCGGGAAATCGGCATTGGTGTTGCCGTCGCCCTGCCATGACAGGGTCCAGCCGCCGGATTGCTGGCCGATATCGTCGGCGTCAGCGCCCGCGACCAGGATATGCGCGCTCGCCTTGAGCGGGAGGACACCATTGTTCTTCAGCAGCACCAGGCTCTCGGCGACTGCCTGCCGCGCGATCACGCGATGCTCGGGCGCACCGACCACATCGAGCCGGCCGGCATAAGGGCGCGCCGGATCGAACAGGCCGAGCTTCACCTTGACGCGCAGGATGCGGCGCACCGCATCGTCGACGCGCGCCATCGGGATCTTGCCCGCCTTCACCTCAGCGACCGTATTGTGGAACAAAGCCTTCCAGCCATCGGGTGCCATCGCCATGTCGAGCCCGGCATTGAAGCTGACCGGGCAATCCTCGGTGGTGCAGCCCGGCACCTGGCCGTGCGCGTTCCAGTCGCCGACGACGAAGCCGTCAAAGCCCATCCGGCCCTTGAGCACGTCGGTCAGCAGGCTCTTGTTGCCGTGCATCTTGACGCCCTGCCACATGCTGAACGACGCCATCACGCTCATCACGCCGGCGTCGATCGCATTGGGATAGCCGCCATTGTGGATGCGGATCAGTTCGCTTTCGGGAATGTCGGCATCGCCCTGATCGACGCCGCCGATCGTGCCGCCATCGCCGAGGAAATGCTTGGCGCTGGCCGCGACATAGCCTTGCTGGAGCGTGCCCTTGCCGGGCGGACCCTGCAGGCCTTCGACCATCGCCCCGGCATAGGAGGCAACCACCGCCGGATCCTCCGAATAGCCTTCATAGGCGCGGCCCCAGCGCTCGTCCTGCGGCACGGTCAGGGTCGGGCCGAACGCCCAATCGATGCCGGCGGCGGCGGTCTCTTCCGCGGTGGCGCGGCCGATCTTCGTCATCAGCGCGGGATCGTGCATCGCGCCGAGGCCGATATTGTGCGGGAAGACGGTCGCGCCCACGATGTTGGCATTGCCGTGGACCGCGTCGATGCCGAAGATGATCGGAATGGTGGTGTGGCCCGGCCGGGTCTCGTTCGCCACCGCGTTGAACGCGCGCGATGTCGCCAGCCAGGCGGCGGCGGGCGAACGGTCGGGGCTGTCGAGCGGCGGCGAGCTGCCGCCGGCGAGGATAGAACCGAGTGGATAGGTGCGCAGATCATTGGGGCGGATGGTCGAGATATCGCCCTGGACCATCTGGCCGACCTTTTCCTCGAGCGTCATCTTCGCCATCAACTGGCTGACGAAGGCCTCGGTTTTGGGATCGACCAGCCCCTGGCTCCTGGCCATGGGCCAGAGCGCCGGATGCGCCACGCCGCGCTCGGTTGCGGGCTGCGCGGTCGTTGCGGTGGCCAGCGCGATCGCGAGTCCCGACACGGCTAAGCGCTTCAAATCGCGCATCATGTACCTCTCCCAAGTAATCCCGCTATGCTGCGGGTGACGCGTTCAATACCGACTCTTGACCCGAAAGCCATCGGAAAGCAGTTTTCATGATCAAAATCGCCCCACGCAATCTGTTGAAAACGCTTACATTCCTTGGGTTGTCGCTCAATTTGACATCGATGTCCAGCGCGACCGATTTTGCGCGCTTCGATTGGGTCGATTATCGCAATGTCGAGCCGGGCCCTGCGGCGGGGCCAGGCGAATATCGCAACCCCGTGCTGGGCGGCTATTATCCCGACCCGAGCGTGGTTCGCGTGGGGCAGGATTTCTATCTCGTCAATTCGAGCTTCTCGTGGTTCCCGGGCCTGCCGGTCTGGCACAGCCGCGACCTCGTCCACTGGCGCCAGATCGGCAACGCGATCGACCGCAAGGGACAATTGGATTTCACCGGGCTCGGCATGTCGCTTGGCACGTTCGCGCCCGATATCTCGCACCACGACGGGCTGTTCTACATCGTCAACACCTGCGTCGTTTGCGGCGGCAATTTCGTGGTGACCGCGCATGATCCCAAGGGGCCGTGGTCGAACCCGGTCTGGCTCAAGAATGTCGACGGGATCGACCCCTCGCTCTTCTTCGACGACGACGGCAGCGCCTGGCTGGTCCACAATGGCGATCCGCAGGCGAGGCGTTATCAGGGCCATACCGCAATCTGGCTGACCCGCTTCGATCCCAGGACGCTGCAGGCGGTGGGCGAGGCGAAGGTGATCGTCGATGCCGGCGTCGAGCCCTCGAAGAACCCGATCTGGATCGAAGGGCCACACCTCTTCAAGAAGGACGGTACCTATTATCTGATGGCGGCCGAAGGCGGCACCGCGGAAAATCACAGCGAAGTCATTTTCCGGTCCGACAAGGTGGAGGGGCCATATCTGCCCGCCCCCGCATCGGTGAACCCGATCCTGACGCAGCGCGATCTCGATCCCGCGCGCGCCAATCCGATCACGTCATCCGGCCATGCCGATCTGGTGAAGACCGAAAAAGGCGATTGGTGGTCGGTGTTCCTCGCGACCCGGCCTTATGCGGGCGGCCTCTATAATACGGGCCGCGAGACCTTTCTCGCCCCGGTGACCTGGCATGAAGGCTGGCCGACAATCCTGCCGCACGCCACCCCGATCCCGATCCCGATCCTCGCCAAGGCGCCGGATCTGCCGCGCGATACCGCGCCGCCGACCACCGGCGCTTTCGAAACGCGCGAGGAATTTACCGGCGCGGCGCTCGGCCCCGAATGGATGATGATGCGCTCGCCGACCACCAATTGGCACCGGCTCGAGCACGGGGCGCTTGTGCTGGAGGTACGTAACGAGCGGCTGGGCGACGGCAAGCAGCCGAGCTTTATCGCGCGGCGGCAGCAGAATCCCGAGGCGATCGTCGTGGCGTCGCTCCGCTTCGCGCCCGTCGAGGGCGAGGAGGCCGGTCTCGCGGCGCTTCAAAACGATAATTATTTCCTGAGCGTCGCGCTTGCGCGCATCGACGGCAAGCTGGTCGTGCGGGTCACGCGGCGCGCGGGGCCGGGCGATCCCCCGGGCGGCGTGGTGATGGCGCGCAGACCGGTACCCGCGGGCCCGATCCAGCTCCGCATTCATGCGCGCGGCGGCGCCTATGATTTCGATTATGCGGTCAAGCCCGGCCAGTGGCTGCCGGCGGCACATGACGTCGATGCGACCAACCTCTCGACCGCGAAGGCGGGCGGGTTTGTCGGCACGCTGATCGGCCCCTATGCGCAGAGCGCTGCCGGGGCGAGCCCGGCCCCGATCCGCTAGTGGATTGAATTGGACGCTTGGTACCCGCCCGAGAGCGTCCTCACGGCTCGGGGAAGAGCGGCGCGGCCCTACCCGTTTGCAGACGTTCGGAAGGTCGCGGGAGGGTGGAAAACGGGCATTAGCGGCTAAGTCTGATCGCGGGCCAGACCGCGCAACGCCAGGCGGGCGGTATCGCGGAGTTCAGACTCGCTCGCACCGCCACGCGCCGCCACCTTGAGGCCCGAACGCAGGATCAGCAGCATCCGGCCGACGGCGTCGGTGTCGAGCCCCGCATCCAACTCACCAGCCTCAATGCCATCGCGAACCCGGGCGGAGAAGGCCGCGACCACGGCCTCGCCGGCTGCATCGTTGAGGGCGTTGATCTCCGGGTCCGAGCGGCTGAACTCGACGATGGAACCGACCCCCAGGCATCCGCTTTCGACATCGTCGCTGGAGCCGAGCCCGACCAGCAGGGCCGCCTCGATAGCCTCGCCCGCCGTTCCGTCCGCCAGGGTGCCGCGCATTTGCGCGAGGGAGCCGGCCGCATAGCGGCGAAGGGCCTCAATAAACAGGCCGCGCTTGTCCCCGAATGCGCCGTAGAGGCTCTGCCGGGCAATGCCCATGCCCTCGAGCAAGTCGCTGGTCGAGGCCGCTTCAAATCCTTGGCGCGCGAACACCTTGATTGCTTTGGCGATCGCCTCGTATCGATCGAACTCGGACGGCCTGGCCATAGCGGCATTCTACCAATTTTGATCGATCAGTCCAGAATGTTATTGACCAAGCAGTCTGGAATGGAGGATGGGTTGCGGACCAATCAGTCAATAATGGAAGCCGCATATGACCTCCACCTTTTCCCACACAACTCCCGCTCTGATTTTCGGAGGCGCGCGCGGCATGGGCGCCGCCATCGTTCGCCGCCTAGCCGCCGAGGGACGCCCTGTCGCCTTCACCTATGTTAGCTCGCCAGACCGGGCAGCCAGGCTAGCCCAGGACATCGAAGCCAGCGGCGGGGCTGTCCTTGCCATCCGCGCCGACAGCGCTGATCCCGAGGCCGTGCGCGTCGCGGTCGAGGCTGCCGTCGAGCGCTTCGGAACGCTGGGGGTGCTGGTGGTCAACGCTGGCGTCCTGATCAGCGGCGCCATCGACCAGTTCGCCATGAACGACTTCGACCGCATGCTGGCGGTCAACGTGCGCGGGGTTTTCTCCGCGATCCGCTATGCCGCCCCACACATGCTGGACGGCGGGCGCATTATTACCATCGGCAGCAACACCGCCGACCGGATCGGCTCGCCCGGTTCCAGCGTCTATGCCATGACCAAGGCCGCAGTGGCCCAGTTGGTGCGCGGCGCCGCG
Organism: Sphingomonas sp.; assembly: GCF_035317925.1. Taxonomy (GTDB): domain Bacteria; phylum Pseudomonadota; class Alphaproteobacteria; order Sphingomonadales; family Sphingomonadaceae; genus Sphingomonas_I. Next base: position 9,767 of record NZ_DATHFV010000027.1, on the reverse strand, counting down.
CTCGACTTCGCGCCCCGCCAGATCACCATCAACAACGTGCAGCCCGGCCCGGTGGAAACCGACATGACCGCCGACCTGATGGAGTACATCGTCCCCAAGCTGCCGCTTGGTCGCATCGGAAAGCCGGAAGAGATCGCCGACTTGGTAGCTTGGCTGACGGGTCCAGGCGCCAGCTATATGACCGGCGCCAGTCTGACCATCGACGGCGGATGGACTGCCTAGGCAGCGGTTCGCGCGGGGCGTATGCGATCGTTAGCGCGCCGCCCCACGCTTGCACCCCTCCTCCAAACGTCCGACTAGGGTTTGCCGACGCCGAGTTCCTTGTTCGCCCAGGGGATGAAGTAGCGGAAATTGGGCACGTCGGTATGGCCGCCGGTATGCTGGCGCCAGGCGAGTGCGCCATCGATCATCGTGGTCGGCGGCGGCATCTCGGCTGGCCCGGCCACGCCGACGCCGGTCTTGCCGAGCAGCTTGTAGACGCGACCCGCATCATAAGCGGCCTTCCACGCGCCATTCTGGTCGATCCAGTGCGCGTCGCCGGCTTCCGGCACGCCATGGCTGATGAAAAGCGGGCGTGGCGCGGCGAGCGCGAACAGTTCGTTCGAATCGACGGCCAAGTCGTTCGCATCCATATTGGGTTTGGACACACCCTTCGTATTGTACTTCAGGAAATTGCCCGCGAACCAATAGGATTCGCCGGTGCCGAGATTGGCGACATTCTCGCCGAAATTGCGGCGGAGCAGGGTGCCGCCCCCCTTGCCCGACGATCCGATCAGCCCGACCGCGAATTTGGGATCGAAGGCCATGGTGACGAGCGCGGCCTTGCCATAGCGCGACACGCCCTCGATCCCGATCTTGCCGGCGTCCACCGCCTTGTCGGTCGAAAGCCATTCGCGCACCTGGCTCGCGGTCCACGCCCAGGCGCGCAGCGCGCCCCAATCCTCGGGCTTGCGCGGCGCGCCGTGGTTGCCGATGCCGATGATGCCGCTGCGCAGGCCCTCGCCATTGTCGGGCTGCGCGCTGGTCGGGTCGAGCGCGACATAGCCCCAGCCGGCCGCGATCAATTGCTCGGCCGGCGACAAATCGCCGTTGGCGTCGTGCTGGGGCAGATGGAAGCCGGGCGGGGTGGCGAAGGCGAAGGCTTGATGCGCGTCGAACACCGCCGCCAGGCTCGGGTCCTGCTTGATCAGCATCGCCTTCATCGCGGCGTTGATGCGGTCATATTCGGGCGGTGTCGGTTGCGACGGTTCGGGCCAGGCGCTCGCGCCGAAGCCGAACATGATCAGCACCGGCACCGGTCCCTTGGCGTTGGCCGGCAGCACCTCCATCATGCGGATGTCGATGCTGCGCGATGGGTCCGCTGGATCCTCGACATGGCCGACCACGCGCCGCGCGATTATCGGGTTGAAGAAGTCGACCATCTCGTGGTCGGCCGCGATCACTTTCCATTGCACCGGCGGCAGGTTCGCGGGGACGCGGCCGTAAACTTCGCGCGTATAGTCTTCGAGGATTTCAGAGCGGCGCTTGTCGAACCAGATCCTGGCGTCGGCGACCTTGCCGCCATTCTTCAGCGTCAGCGGATCGGGCAGGACCGGATAGGGATTGGCCTTGGCCTCATCCACATTGGCGTGGTTGGGTGCCTTCTCGTCGCCGCTCGGGCCGGGAATCAGCGCGGTGATGCCCAATTGGCGCATCATGTCCGTGCGGTCCTGCTCCGCCGTCCATTGCGCTGTTGCCGGTACCGCTAACGCCGCGCCCGACAACAGGGCGAATACGCCCGCTCCCCTCCGGAAAATCGTGCGCATCGCCCTGTCATCCCCTTGTTCGCTTAGTTATGCGGCAGGGTATTGATATCGTAATCAGGGCCAAGGTCGAGCACGAAGACCGGGCCGAGGTCGATCACCTGCTTGTCGGCGGCAAGCTGCATCGCGACATGCGCCTGGCCGCGCTGCCAGGGCGAGGTCGCCTTGGCGGAGACGTAATAGACGTTCCACTGATTGGTGAGCTTTTTATCCTCGACCGCGATCGGCGTGTAGGGCGATGCGTTCTCGCAGACGCCGAGGCCGGGCATGGAGGCCGTCTCGCCAGGCTTGAGGTTGGGCGCGCGCGCGTAAATAGCGAAGAAGATCACGTCGCCCGCCTTGATCGGTTTCAGGATCGGATAACCGCCGCCGACGTCCCACGGATGGCCGCCTTTCTGGCTCACGTCGACGCGCACGAACGCGCCGCCGGGAAGGTCCGGATCCTTCATCGACTTCTGCGTCATGCCGCCGCCATAGAATGTGTAGGCGGTGCCAGGCTCGTTGATCACCTTCTTGATCAGCGTTTCCGATTGCAGCGGATCGACCGTCTCCGCGGCGACGGGCGCGGCGGCCAGGGCAAGCACCAGCGCCAAAGCGAAAGTCTTCATGTCGGCTCCCTCTCTCCATGCCGCTGTCGTCGCGGCTGGCGACAAACTCCGCCGAAGGGCGGAACCTGTCAATCGGGAGTGAAAAGAGGCGTCAGGAGTGAAAAGGCGTCAGGCGGCGGAGACCGCGCCGGCCAGCTCGATGCCCAGGCCCAGCACGGCGAGCAGGATACCGAAATAAGGGATCCAGGAGCGCGAGCGCCGATCGCCCAGCAGCGCGACCAGGGTAATACCGGCGAGAAGCAACACGACGCCGGCGATAGCAGCTACATTACCCATACGACCCTCAACTGAACCCATCGGAAGCGCAACGCGTGCGCCTCCGATCAGTTCATTCCGCGTCACGGGGAAGCCGCGACACTATAGCGCCGCAGCTATATGCCGGAAGATGTTTGCCAAAAGCTGAAGGGGCTCGAATTCCGAAGAGGCTCAGGCGATGTCCTCGACCTGGTCGAGATAGGCGCCATAACCCTGCGCCTCCATCTCCTCGCGCGGGACGAAGCGCAGGGACGCGGAGTTGATGCAGTAACGCAGGCCGCCGCGATCGATCGGGCCGTCCTCGAACACATGGCCGAGATGGCTGTCGCCATTTTTGGAACGGACTTCGGTGCGGATCATGCCATGCGTGGTGTCGCGCAGTTCGGCGACATAAGCGGGCTCGATCGGCTTGGTGAAGCTCGGCCAGCCGCAGCCCGATTCAAACTTGTCGGACGACGCAAACAAAGGCTCGCCCGAGACGATGTCGACATAGATGCCGGGCGCCTTGTTGTAGAGCAGTTCGCCCGTGCCGGGGCGTTCGGTGCCGCTGTGCTGGGTGACGCGAAATTGCTCGGGCGTCAGCTTGGCGATGGCGGCTTCGTCGCGGACATAATCGGCCATGATATTGGCTCCCATGGGTTGGTTGCCGCCAATATAGGAAGCGCCCGCGCCGAGCGGGAGAGGGGCTATTCCGCGAGCAGGCGGCTGGCTTCGGCGGCCAGGCTGGACAGATATTCGCGGTCCACGTCCGGCAGCCGCGCTTCCTGATCGATCACGCACAGGGTGCCGAGCGCGAAGCCGTCGGCATCGATCACCGGGGCGCCGGCATAGAAACGGACATTGGGCTTGAAGCGCACCACCGGATTGGTCGCGAACCGCCGATCCTGGGTCGCGTCGCCGACCACCGTCACCTCGTCTGGCTGGAGGATGGCATGCGCGCAGAAGGAAATGGCGCGCGGCGTTTCGGGATCGTCGAAGCCGTGCGTGGCGGCGAACCATTGGCGCTGATTGTCGATGATCGACAGCGCCGCCATCGGTGTGTGGAAACGCTTCGCAGCTTCGTCGACCAGCTTCTGGAGCTGCTTGCGCACCGCGCTCGCCTTGCCGATCGCGCGATCCACCGCTTTCTGACGATTCGGCTCATCGGCCGGGAGCGGCGGGATATAGGAATCGACCGTCATTCTATCCGCATACTCGCAACCTCAGTCCGTGCGGCGTTCGAGAGACTCAAACGACCACGCGAAAGTTGCGCCGTTTGGGCCAGCCACGCAAGCGCAGCCATGCTCGCGCCAATCTCTTTCCTGCGCTAAATGCCGGCAAACCACGCATAATCCGCGACGTCTTCCCAATAGCCGCCCTTGCCGCCGCCGACTTGATCAAGGCTTGCAACCGCTTCGACCGCGCGCAGATATTTCGCGTGTTTGTAGCCGAGCTGCCGTTCGATCCTCAGTCGTACCGGCGCGCCGTTCGGGACGGGCAAAGGGCGGCCGTTTAGTGCCCATGCCAGGATCGTCTGGGGATGGAATGCGTCGACCAGATCGACGCTCTCGTAATATTGCGTGCCGCCGAAATCGTCGTAGCAATGAAACACGATATAGCGTGCCGTGCTCGACAGACCTGCGAATTGCAGGATCGGCCCCAACACCGGCCCGGTCCATTGCCCGATCGCGCTCCAGCCTTCCACGCAATCGTGGCGCGTGATCTGGGTGCGCTGAGGCAGGGCCTTCAGCGATTCCAGCGAAATGGCGAGCGGGCGGCTCACCAGTCCGCCGACATGCAACCGCCAGCCAGCGAAATTGGCTGCCGCCAGCCGCGCATATTCGGGCGAGCGCGGCATCGCGGTGCCGTTCGATCGAAAGATTGGCGAAACGTCCGCGCCGGTGAACTGCGGCGCCAGCGCGTCGCGCGCGGTCAGCAACCGGCTGACGCGATAGGTCAGATCTTCGGCCCCCTTGAAACCATGCTGGGCGGTCCTGGTGGCGGCGATCCTGTCGCAGCCAGCGACCAGTAGCCCGCCCCCGATCGTCAGCGCGTTGCGGCGCGAAACCAGCTTAGCCACGGCGCGGCCTGGACGGCGGGAGGTTGAACCAGCCGGTAATCATGGACCGTATCTCGCGGATCGGTCCGGCCAGCACGACCATGGCGAGATGAACCAGGACGAAGGCGAGCAATCCCATTGCGCACAGGAAATGGATCGAGCGCGCCGATTGGCGCCCACCGAACACGACCAACAACTGGGGAAAGGTGGCATCGAATGCGGGCCCCATCGCGAGTCCGGTCAGGATCATCATCGGAATAAGGAAGAAGATCACGCCGATATAAGCAAGCTTCTGAAGCGGATTATAGCGTGCGGCGGCCTTGCCGCGGGGCAGGCGCAGCCGCGCATGATCCTTGATGTCCTGCCACAGATGCCGCGGCCGCAGATCATCGCGCGACGGGGCAAGATCGCGCTGGAAATGCCGATTGATCAGACTTGCGATCACATAAAAGGTGCCGCCCAGGACGAGGACCCAGGCAAACAGGAAATGCCAGCGGCGCGCCCCTGCCAGGCTGTAATGGGCCGGGATCGTGGCCCAATAAGGGAAAGCGCGGGTTTGGACATGGCCGTGCTGGTCCTTCCAATGGCCGAGCACGCCGGTCGTGGGGATGTGCGCCTGATAGACCCTGAGCTCGCCGCCGCCTTGCGGAGTCGGCCCGATCCCGAGCCAGCTCGGATCGAAATTGGCGCCATATTTGCCCCAGTACAAATGGGGATGCGCGTTGAAGATCATCAGTCCGCTCATCAGCATGATGAAGATCGTGAGCGCGTTCAACCAATGCCACAGCCGCGTCGAAACCGTATGCCGGTACACCCAATGTCGAGCCGGTTGCCGTGCCATGCGGCTGGCTTACCATCTGTTGTGACCGAAGGCCATTTGCCGCCCCAAGGGGTCCATTGCCCGGTCAGGCAGGGTTGCGCTTCAGGCTTTCGGCCATCCGCTCGAGCTGCTCCTGCGTGGCCGGTTGCTGATGGCGCGCTTTCCACTCGGCGTAGGGCATGCCGTACACATAGTCTCGCCCGTCGAGGCTGCTGAACGTGCCGTCAGAGGCCTCCGCCAACCAGTCGCCCAGGCAATTGCGACAGAAGCCTGCCAGGCCCATCAGGTCGACGTTCTGCGCGTCGGTCCGGTGTTGGAGATGGGCGACCAGCCTTCGAAACGCTGCGGCGGCAATAGCATCGTCAATATCTGTCATGCCGTGAGCGTAAGGATGCGCACGCCTTCAGCCAAGAAGGATCGCAATCCGAGCCGCACGCGGCTCACAGCAACTTGTCGAGCGTGATCGGCAGGTCGCGGATGCGCTTGCCGGTGGCGTTGTAGACCGCGTTGGCCACCGCCGCCGCCGTACCGGTGATCCCGATTTCACCGATGCCGCGTGCCCCCATGGGGGCGTGCGGATCGGCAATGTCGGTCCAGATCACGTCTATTTCCGGAACGTCCATGTGCACCGGCACGTGATACTCGGCGAGACTGGGGTTCATGATCCGCCCGTTGCGCTCGTCAAACTGGGTTTCCTCCATCAGCGCCAGGCCGAGTCCCATGATCATACCGCCCCGAAACTGGCTGGTCGCGGTCTTGGAGTTGAGGATGCGGCCGCAATCGAACGATCCAAGCAGCCGGTTTACGCGCACCTCCCCCGTGACCGTGTTGACCCGGACTTCGCAGAAGACCGCGCTATGGCTGTGCATCGACCAATGCAGCGTCTCGAGCGGGGCCGGCGGGCTCGCCTCGACCGTGATCGACGATCGCCGCGCGCGACCAAGGATCGAGGCGTAGCTTTCGAACTTGCTGGGCTCGTCGAGCTTGCACAGCCCGCTGTCGCGCGCGCCGACTTCGCCGGGCTTCAGGCCAGCCAGCGGGGAATCGTTGCCTGCCAGCGTCAGCAATTCGGTCACCAGCGCGCGATGCGCCGCGATCACCGACGCGCCGATGGAGGCAGTCTGCTGCGATCCGCCCGCAAGCACCAAGCCGGGCAACGTCGAATCCCCATAGTTGAACGTCACGGCATCGAGCGAGAGGCCAAGCCGTTCCGCCGCCACCTGGGTCTGCGCGGTCGCGGTGCCCATCCCCATTTCGTGCGCCGCGATATCGACCACGGCATGGCCGTCGCTGGACAGCGTGATCCGCGCCGCACCGCCCGGCATCCGGTAATAAGGATAGGTGCCGGTGGCGCAGCCCATGCCGACCAGCCATTCGCCCTCACGGGTCTTGCCCGGCACGGGATTGCGCTTGTCCCAGTTGAAACGCGCCGCGCCATCACGGAATGCCTTTTCGACCTCACGCGACGAGAAGGGCAGGCCGGTGGTCGGATCCTTTTCCGGCTCGTTGCGCAGGCGCAGCTCGATCGGGTCGAGGCCCAGCGCTTCGGCCAGCTCGTCCATCGCGCTTTCCAGCGCGAAGGTGCCGACGGACTCTCCCGGCGCGCGCATGAAGGTGTTGGCGAGCATATCGAGCTCGACCGCCTGCACGTCGAGCAGCATCGTCTCGGCGCCATAGCAGCTGCGCGTCTGCAGGATGAACGGCTCCGGCATGGCGTTGGTCGATGTCTTGGCGGTGGTGCCGGTGTGGATCAGCGCCTTGAGCTTGCCATCCTTACCAGCGCCAAGCGCGACCCGCTGCTCGGTCAGGCTGCGCCCACCGACGACGCGGTAGACCCCTTCGCGCGACAGCACGAGCCTCACCGGCCGGCTCGTCAGCTTCGCCGCCAGCGCCGCCAGCACCTGATGCTGCCACAGACCTTTGCCGCCGAAGCCGCCGCCGACGAAGGGCGAGGTGATCACCACCTTGTCCTCTTCGATCCCGAACATATGCGCGATCGACCAGGCGGTGTGCGCTACGAGTTGCGACGCGTCGTGGACCCGCAATGTGTCGCCGTCCCAGACGACGGTCACGCCATGCAGCTCGATCGCGTTATGGTTGTGGCGCGGCGTGCGGTAGGTCGCATCGATGCGGTAGTCGGACGCCGCCAGCGCCTCCTCCGCCTTGCCGATCTCGTTGTGGAGCGGCCCGCCCATGAACAGGCCCGGTTTCGTGCCCTTGCGGATCGCTTCCTCGAACGAGACCAGCGATGGCGCCTCGTCATAGGCCGCGTGGATCAGGGATTTGGCATAATCGGCCTGTTCCTGGGTCTCCGCCAGCACCACCGCGATCGGCTGGCCGTTCCAATGGATGTCGGGCTCCTGCAGGATCGGGAGCGTGTCGCCGCTCGCCGCTTTGGGCGCGGTCATGAATGCCGGCGGCTGCTGCAGGCGCGGCGCGTTGCGATAGGTCATCACCGCGATCACGCCGGGCGCGGTTTCCGCCGCCGACGTATCGAGATCGCGGATCCTCCCCCGCGCGATCGTGCTGTAGGCGAGCGCGGCGTAGACCATACGCTCCATCGGGAATTCGGCGGCGAAGGTCGCCTTGCCCGATACCTTGATCGGCCCGTCGATGCGCGAGATGGGCCTGCCGATATGGCCGTGCTGGTGACGGATCAGCGGATCGGGTTCGCCGCCCGGTATCCAGCTGTCCGGCGCGAGCGCCACCGCCTTGGCCATCGCGCCCTGCACCAGACCCTGCACCGCCTGCTTGGCGTCGCCGACGATGCTCATGCCGCCCCTCCCGCAAGCTCGGCCAGCACGGCGACGATGGTCCGTTCGGCGAGCTCGATCTTGAATCCGTTGTCGCGGAGCGGACGGGCGTCGGCGAGTTCCGCCTGGGCCGCCGCGCGGAACGCCGCCTCGCTTGCGGTTTGTCCGAGCAAGGCCTGCTCGGTTTTGCGCGCCCGCCAGGGCTTATGCGCTACGCCGCCGAGCGCGATCCGCACCTGCCGCACGCGCCCGCCCTCGAGCTCTAGCGCCGCCGCGACCGAGATCAGCGCAAAGGCGTAGCTCGAACGATCGCGCACCTTGCGGTAGGTCGACCGGGCCGCGAACGGCATGGCTGGAAGTTCGATCGCGGTGATGAGCTCGCCCGGTTCCAGCAAGGTCTCGACCTGCGGCTGGTCGCCCGGCAGCCGATGCAGTTCGGAGAGGGGCAGGCGCCTGGCGCCGCTTGCGCTCTCCACATGGACGGTCGCATCCAGCGCGGCGAGCGCCACCGCCATGTCCGATGGATGCACCGCCACGCACGCGTCCGACGCGCCCAGGATGGCATGCATCCGGTTGAAGCCGTGGATCGCGTCGCAGCCCTCGCCCGGCCGGCGTTTGTTGCAGCGCGCGCCATCATCATCGTAGAAATAGGCGCAGCGCGTGCGCTGGAGCAGGTTGCCGCCCACCGTCGCCATGTTGCGGATTTGCGCCGATGCGCCCGCGACGATCGCGCGCGACAGCATCGGATAATTGGTGCGTATCAGACGATGCTCGGCCAGCGCGGTGTTGCGCGCGGCCGCGCCGATCCGCAGGCCGCCCTCATCCGTCTCTTCGATGGCGTCGGACAAACCGGTCACGTCGACCAGCGCCGTCGGGCGCTCGATCGTCTCGCGCATCAGGTCGACCAAATTGGTGCCGCCGCCCAGATATTTGGCGCCCTCATTCTTGAGTTGCGCGATCGCCGCGGCGGCATCACCCGCGCGGCTGTAGGTGAAGGGGTTCATTCCGCCGCCTCCGCATAAGCATCGTTGATCGCGTCGATGATGCCGTTATGCGCGCCGCAGCGGCATAGATTGCCGCTCATCCGCTCGCGCAACTCGTCATGGTCGAACGGGATCGCTTCGGCGGCGATGTCGGCGGTGACATGGCTCGGCACGCCGCGCCGCAGCTCCGCGACCATCCCCACCGCCGAGCAGATCTGTCCCGGCGTGCAATAGCCGCACTGGAAGCCATCATGCTCCACGAAGGCCTGCTGCAGTGGATGGAGAGCGCCGGGTGCGCCCAGCCCTTCGATCGTCGTGATCGACCGGCCGTCATATTGGATCGCGAGCGCGAGGCAGGACAGGATGCGCTCGCCATCGGCCAGCACGGTGCAGGCGCCGCACGCGCCCTGATCGCATCCCTTCTTCGTGCCCGTCAGGTGGAGTTGTTCCCTCAGCAGATCGAGCAGGGGAACCCGTGGGTCATCGGGAACCGGAACTGCGGCGTCAT
>NZ_DATHFV010000026.1:0-16107 GCF_035317925.1 Sphingomonas sp. | reverse complement strand
GGCGGCCATGGCTGCCAGGAGAAAGATAGCGCGCCACTGCGCCAGTTCATGATCGAGATCACCGCCGCGATCCGCTCGGTCGACAAGGATCATATGATCGTGATCGAGGGCAATTGCTGGGGTAACAATTATGCCGGCGTGCTGCCCTTGTGGGACGGCAACATGGCGCTGAGCTTTCACAAATATTGGAACGCCAATGACGAGGCCTCGGTCGCGGCGGCGCTGAAGCTGCGCGACGACAATCATGCCCCGGTGTGGATGGGCGAATCGGGCGAGAATTCGGACGTCTGGTTCCGCGACGTGATCGCCCTGGTCGAGGCGCACGACATCGGCTGGTCCTTCTGGCCGCTCAAGAAACTGGGCTTCAACAATCCGCTCGAAGTCGTGCCCAATCCCGGCTGGGCGCCGCTTGCCGCCTGGCTGCGCGGCGATGCCGGCGCGGCGAAGCCGAGCGCGGACGCGGCGTGGGCGGCACTGTCCGGCCTCGCAAATCACGACATACGCTTCGAGAACAACCTGCCGCATCCCGAGGTGATCGACGCCATGTTCCGGCAGCCGCACAGCGACGCGAGCCTGCCGTTCAAGCATCACGCGATCGGCGCAGGCGAGGCAGCGATCGCGGCGGTCGACTACGACATGGGCCGCGCGGGCCATGTCTATCGCGACACGGTCGACGCCGACTATCATATCGCGACGGGCACGGCCGAGACGGCGGGCAATAGCGGGCGGACCTACCGCAATGACGGCGTCGATATCGCGATCGGCAAAAATGGCCCCGAAGTCGCCGATTTCCGCGACGGCGAGTGGATGGCCTACACGCTCGACGCGCAAGCTGCGGGCAGCCGCGCGATCGCGTTGGACGGTGGCGGCAGCGGTACGATCGCGCTGTCGCTCAACGGAGCACCGCCGGTGACGGTGGCGCTATCGGGCAGCGATTGGGCGAACGTCCGCGCGCCGGGTTTCGTCTTCCTGCCGGGCAATAACCGGCTGGTCGTCAGCGCGGTCCATTGCGATTGCCGGCTGTCGCGGATCCGCGTGCTGGCGAAATAGTCAGAACGCGCCGCCCAAAGCGCGCACCAGATCGGCCGCCACGTCGAGCCGGCGGGCGTGAATCTGGAGCAAGGTGCGTTCGGCGTCGAGCGCGGCGGTCTGCGCGGTGACCACCTCCAGATAATCGGACGCGCCGTCGCGATAGCGGATCAGGGCCAGATCGCGCGTCCGCTCGGCGGCGGTGACGGCGTGCTGCTGATCCTGCTCCTGTGCCGCCAATTGCCGGCCGAGCGCGATATCGTCCTCGACCTCGCGGAAGGCGGTCAGCACGGTCGAGCGGTAATTGGCCGCCGCCTCGTCGAACTGCGCGCGAGATATCTTGACCTGCGCACTGCGCGCGCCGCCGTCGAACAAGGTGAGCGCGGCGCCGATCGGACCCAGCGCCCAGAAACCGCTCGAAGCCGACAGGAGGTTATGCCCCTGCGTCGCTTCGTAACCGCCCGCCGCGCCCAGGCTGATCGTGGGGAAGAAAGCGGCCCGGGCAACGCCGATCCGGGCATTGGCGGCATAGACGCGCCGTTCCGCCGCCGCGATGTCGGGTCGCCGCTCGAGCAGGGTCGAGGGCAGACCGGCCGGGATCGCGGGCGGTGCGAGGTTGGTGTCGGCAACCGCGAGCGCGAAGCTCGACGGGCTTTCACCGAGCAGGATCGCGATCGCATGTTCCAGATTGGCACGGTCGGCGAGCACCGCGTCCAGTTCGGAGCGCGCGCTGGCAAGCTGTGCATCGGCGCGGCTGACGTCGATGCCGGAGGCGACGCCGCCTTGATGGCGGTCGTTGGTCAGAGCCGAGGCGCGGCCGAACGCGTCGACTGTCTGGCGCAGCAGGACGATGCGCGCGTCGAGCCCGCGCATGTCGAAATAGGAGGTCGCAAGCTGCGCCTGAAGGCCAAGCCGCACTGCCGCCAGGTCCGATCCGCTCGCATGCGCTTCGGCGGTGGCGGCGCGAACCGAATTGGCGATCCGCCCGAACAGATCGAGCTCGTAGGACAGCGAGGCGCCGACGGCGGCGTCGTTGAACGTCTGCGTCGTCCCCGGCGAGAACGGCCGGTTGGCGGATTCGCGGCTGCGGCCGTAGCCCGCCTGCGCATCGACCTCAGGAAACAGATCGGCGCGCGCAACCCGCGCCTGCGCCCGCGCCTGGGCGTAGCGCGCCGCGGCGGCGGCGAGGCTGGGATTGGCGCCCTCGATCCGATCCTCGAGCGCGCTCAGCGTCGGATCGTCGAATGCCTGCCACCATTTGCCGGCGGGCGGGACCGCCGTCCCGGCCGGCTGCCAGCCGGGCACTTCCTTGAAGGACGCCGCCGTCGGCACCGCCGGCTGGTGATAGACGGGCGCAAGCGAACAGCCGGCGAGCGACGTCGCCGCCAGCGCGAGCGCGATCAGTTTACTTGGCCGCATTCGGCTTTCCCGAAGACGGCGCGACCCGGACCGGGTCACCCGGCGCGAGCGAATCCGGCGGGCTGTCGATCACGTTGTCCTGCGCGGTGATGCCCGAACCGATTTCGACATTATTGCCATTGTCCTGCGCGACCGCGACGGCGCGGAATTGCGCCTTGCCGTCGGGTCCGAGCACCGCAACCTGCGTGCCCTTGCCGTTCACGATCAGCGCGCTGGCCGGCAACTGCACGCGGTTCGACGTGCCCTGGACCGGGAAGCTGACCTGCGCATAGGCGCCGGGCTTGAGCGCTCTGTCGCCATTCGGCGCCTGCAATTCGATCAGCACCGTGCCCGATGCGGGATCGACCGCATCGGCGGTACGGGTCAGCACCGCGTCGAAGTCGCGGCCGGGATATTCGGGCAGTGCCAGGCTGGCGTGCATGCCGACATGGATCTGGCCCGACGAGCCCTGCGGCACGCGGACATAGATGCGGATGCGGCTGATGTCGGATACGGTGAACAATGGCGACGATCCGGTCGCGCCGGCGGTCACCAGCTGGCCGATCTGGGTGGCGCGGCTGGTGATCGTGCCGGAGAAGGGCGCGACCAGGCGGGTGAAACCCTGCGTCGCGCTCAACCGCGCGACGTTGGCCGCGGCCGCGTTGGCGGCGGCGCTCTTGGCCTTGAGATCGCCCAGTTTCTCGTCGGTTTCCTGCTTCGACACCGCATCCTTGGCGAGCAGGCCGGACCAGCGCGTCGCGGTCGAGCGGGCGAGATCCTGATTGGCGCGCGCGGTCTGGAGGTCGGCGCGCGCGGCGGCGAGTTGCTGATCGACCTCGGGCGCGTCGAGGATGGCGAGCAGCTGGCCTGCGCGGACATTGTCGCCGATATCGACCAGCCAGCGCTGCACATAGCCGTTGGTGCGCGCGAAGATCGGCGCGCTGTTATAGGCCTGCAGATTGCCGGGCAGGGTCAGCCCGTCGGCCTTCGCGATCCCGGTCGGGTGGATCAATGTCACCAGCGGCGTCGCCTGTTCGTGCGTCCAGGTCGCGAGCTGGCGATCATTGTGCCAGCGGCTGAACAGGCCCCAGGCGACGATCGCCAGCGCGATGATCGCGGCGGCGATGCCGACTTTCTTCAGGGTGCTGCCTTCATCAGGCATGGGCTTCCTCCAGCGGGCTGTCGTCGAGCGTCGGCGCGGCGGCGACGGGGCGGTTCTTGTGTACGAGGCTGAAAATGACGGGGACGAACATCAGGGTCGCGAACGTGGCGACGGTCAATCCGCCGATCACCGCGCGGCCCAGCGGCGCATTCTGTTCGCCGCCTTCGCCCAGGCTCATCGCCATCGGCAGCATGCCGATGATCATCGCCAGCGCGGTCATCAGCACCGGACGGAAGCGCGTCATGCCGGCGTCCAGCGCGGCGCGCACGGCATCGCCATGTTCGGCCAGTTTTTCCCGCGCGAAACTCACCACCAGGATCGAATTGGCGGTGGCCACGCCCATGCACATGATCGCGCCGGTCAGCGCGGGAACCGACAAAGTCGTGCCGGTCGTGAACAGCATCCAGATGATGCCCGCGAGCGCGCCGGGCAAAGCGGTGATGATCACGAACGGATCGAGCCAGGACTGGAAGTTCACGACGATCAGCAGATAGATCAGCACGATCGCGCCGATCAGACCGAAGCCAAGACCCGAAAAGGCGGTCTTCATCGTCGCATATTGGCCACGCAAGGTGACGGTCGCGCCCTTGGGCGCCTCTGCCTTGAGCGATTTGAGCACATGCTGGATGTCGCCCGCGACCGCGCCCAGATCGCGCCCGTTGGGGGTGGCGTAGATGTCGACCGCCGGCGCGATATTGTAATGCGACACCACCGCCGGCGACGTGCCGCGCGTGATCGTGCCGATGCCGCCCAGCACCTGCGGCGTGCTGCCGGGCGATCCGGTGACGGGCACGTTGGCAAGGTCGCTGATCGAGGCGACCTGGCGCTCGGGCGTCTGTGCGACCACCGGATAGGACACGCCGTTGTCGGGATTGAGGAAGAAGACCGGCGCGGTCTGCTGCGTGCCCGCGAGCGAGCTGCCGAGGCTGTTGGTCACGTCGCGTTCGGTCAGGCCGAGCTGGCCGACCCGGCTGCGGTCGATATCGACATTGAGCTGCGGATAGCGCGAGCTTTGCTGGATACGCGCGTCGGCGACGCCGGGGATCGCCGCGATCCGCTTGAGGATCTTCTGCGCATACACCGTATTGGCGTCGCTATCCTTGCTCGAGACCTGAATATCGATCGGCGCGGGCGCGCCGAAGTTCAGGATCTGGCTGGTGATGTCTGCCGGCAGGAAGGCGAAGGTCGATCCGGGGAAGGCACCCGGCAAAGTCTCGCGCAGCTTGCGGATATAGTCGGCGGTCGGGCGATGATGCTTCGACAGCTGGATCAGCACATCGCCGTCCTGCGGGCCGATCGTGCCCGAATTGTTATAGGTCGTGTTGATCGCGCTGACCGGCAGGCCGATATTTTCGACCACCGATACCAGTTCGTCGGGCGGGATGACCTGGCGGATACGCGCTTCGATCCGGTCGAACTGCGCCGACGTGTCCTCGATCCGGCTGCCGATCGGCGCGCGCACGTGCATCGCGATCTGCCCGGCATCGACGTTCGGGAAGAAATTCTCGCCGAGGAACGGCACCAGCAGGAACGACAGCAGGACCACCGCGAGGAAGCCGATCACGAACGGCTTGGGCACGTGCAGCGCACGCTCCAGCAACGCGCCATAGCGCACGCGGACCCGCTCGAACCGGCCTTCGAAGCCGCGCTGGAACCGGACCAGCGGATTGGTGGACGTCGCGCTGCCCGCGGCATGTTCGTCCTCGCCGGCCTTGTGCGGCTTGAGCAGGAACATCGCCATCGTCGGCACCAAAGTCCGCGACAGGATGAAGGACGCGATCATCGCGAACACCACCGCCAACGCGAGCGGTACGAACAGGAAGCCCGCCACGCCCGGCAGGAAGAACATCGGCACGAACACGATGCAGATGCACAGCAGCGAAACGAACGCCGGGGTCACGATCTGCGCGGCGCCGTCGAGGATCGATTGCTTGACGCCTTTGCCATGCTCCAGATGCCAGTTGATATTCTCGATCGTCACGGTCGCATCGTCGACCAGGATGCCGACCGCCAAGCTTAGCCCGCCCAAGGTCATGATGTTGAGCGTGTTGCCCGTCGCCGCCAACGCGATGATCGCGGACAGGATCGCGAGCGGGATCGAGATCGCGATGATCACGGTCGACCGCCAGGATCCCAGGAACAAGAGGATCATCGCGCTGGTCAGCGCGGCCGCGATGGCGCCTTCCTTGACCACGCCCGAAATCGCTGCCCGCACGAATATCGACTGATCGCCGATCGGCACGATCCTGAGCGTGGACGGCAAGGTCGCCTCGATATTGGGCAGCGCGTCCTTGATCCCCTGCACGATCGCCAGCGTCGAGGTCGCGCCGTTCTTGAGGACGGTGATCAGCACCGAGCGCGAACCGTCGACATGGACGACGTTGGTCTGCACCGCCGAGCCGTCGCGGACGTGCGCCACGTCGCGCATGAACACGGTGCCGCCATTGGCCTGCTTGATCGGCAGGTCGTTCAGCGCCTCGACCGAATTGGGGGCATTGTTGAGCTGCACATTGTACTGGAAGCCGCCGATCTTGGCGAAACCGGCCGGGGTGATCTGGTTCTGCGCGGCGATGGCATTGCCGACATCCTGGGCCGACAGCCCCTTGGATTGCAGCGCCTGGGGATCGAGATCGATCTGGATCTGGCGCGTCTTGCCGCCCGACGGATAAGGGATTGCGGCGCCCGGCACGGTCACCAGACCGGTACGGACCTGATTGACCGCGATGTCGAACATCTGGCCTTCGGACAGGCCCTTGCCCGACAGAGCGAGCTGCAGGATCGGCACGGTCGAAGCATTATAGTTCAGGATCAGCGGCGGCGTCACACCCGGCGGCAGCTGCTTGAGCACGCTCTGCGCCACCGACGTCACCTGCGCGGTGGCGGTGCGGATGTCGGCCCCAGGCTGGAAATAGATCTTGATCACGCCGATGCCCGGCAGCGACTGGCTTTCGATATGGTCAATGTCGTTGACGGTGGTGGTCAGCACGCGCTCGAACGGCGTGATGATGCGGCCCGACATGTCGCCCGGCGACAGGCCCTGATATTGCCATGCGGTGGCGATCACCGGCACGCCGATATTGGGGAAAATATCGACAGGCGTCCGGATCGCGGCGAGCACGCCGATGATCAGGATCAGGATCGCCATGACGATGAACGTCAGCGGGCGGAGCAGCGCGATGCGTACGATGCCGATCATGGGGGGCTTTCGGCGGAATCTCTGGAGGCCCGATAGGGCCAGGAGCATAAAAAACGAACAGGCAGAATGACCGTCGGCAGCGCCGCGATCGTTGTGCAGCTGCGAAATGGGACTAAGCTACCGGTCAGTCCAATATCAATTGCAGTTTGATCGAGACGTTATAGATATCGATCCATGGAATTACGCCACCTTCGTTATTTCGTCGGCGTCGCCGAGGAGCTGCATTTCGGCCGCGCCGCCGCGCGGCTCGGCATCTCGCAACCGCCGCTCAGCCAGCAGATCATGGCGCTCGAGGGCGAATTGGGCGTGCAATTGCTCGACCGCACCAGCCGCAGCGTCGCCCTCACCGACGCGGGCACCCTGTTCCTGCGCGAGGCGCGCGCGACGCTGGCGCAGGCCGACCGGGCGATCACGGTCGCGCGCCGCGCCGCGCGCGGGGAATTGGGCGAGCTCACGATCGGCTTCAACGCCTCGGCGCCGTTCGTTCCGGCGGTTGCGCGCGCGATTCACGATTTCCGCATCGCCAGGCCCGACGTGCATCTGACCCTGTCCGAACTGCCCGAGCCGGAGCTGCGCGAGGCGCTGGCCGAACATTCGGTCGAGATCGGCTTTCTGCGCAGCTTCCGCCAGCCGGAGCTCGCGCCGGGCTTGCTGGCGCGCCTGGTGCTGCGCGAAGGCCTGGTCGTGGCGATGCGACCCGATCACCCGCTTGCCGCCAAGGAGGCGGTCACGGTACGCGATCTCCACCGCCAATCGATGATCTTCTATCAGCGCGGCCTGACGGGCGGCTTTACCGAGCAATTGCAGCGGCTGATGCGTACCGCCGAGGTCGAACCGATCATTGCCCAGGAAGTGCGCGAGGTATCGACCATGTTCGGTCTGGTCGCGGCCGGCGTCGGCGTCACCATCGTCGCGCGCTCGCTGCGCGCGCTGCAGGCGGTGAACCTGGTCTATCGCGATTTCGACGAGCCCGAGGCCAATAGCGCGATGTGGCTGGTCCATCAGCAACGCGTGTCGGAAACCGGACGTCATTTCCTGGCCGCGCTCGACGTGCACCCAACCGCGGGGTCTATTTGAGAAAGCCGGAACCGCAACAGAAAGCGCTCTTTCGCGCTTTCTCAGACTAGAGCCGGAACAAGGCCCAGACCAGAATCAGCATCGCCAGCGTCATCAGCACCGCGTCCCACGGCAAAGCCCAGACGCGGTGGCGGCGATACAGGTCCTGAAGATAGTCCTCCGCGGCATCCCCGCGCTCGACCAAAGTACGGCCCAGCCTTTTCACCGGCGCGCGCGAAAAGGCAGCCGCTTCGTCCTCGGCCGCGATCGGCCGTTCGAACGCGCAGCCATATTCGCCGCTTCGCGCCCACGTCACATAGGCGCGGGTCACGCCGGCACCGGCCAGGCCGATGCTGATTTCCTGCCCGATGCCGAGATCGGCTTCGGTCATGATGCGGATGCCGGAGCGCGAAAGATCGAGCACGAGCACGTCGACCGGATCGCCGCCATCGGTGCGCATCGTGCTCGGCGCGTCGGTTGCCCGCCGCTGCGCCATGCGCCCA
Source organism: Sphingomonas sp. (assembly GCF_035317925.1). GTDB lineage: Bacteria > Pseudomonadota > Alphaproteobacteria > Sphingomonadales > Sphingomonadaceae > Sphingomonas_I. The sequence continues at coordinate 7,763 of NZ_DATHFV010000026.1, read as the reverse complement.
TTCCTGATGTGACCCGTCTCCAGCACGCAGCTCTCCTAGATTGGCCCTACGCTTATCCACTTATAGTTGCCAGAATCTAAAGGCCGGACGGCTGCGGGCTTGCTTTGAACCACCGCGCAGGATCATGGCGCCGCAAGCGCACGACGAAGGAATGGTTATGGATCTGGGCATCAAGGGCAGGACGGCGTTGGTCTGCGCGTCGAGCCAGGGGCTTGGCCGCGGTTGCGCCGAAGCGCTGGCCGCGGCCGGCGCGCGCGTGATCGTCAACGGCCGCGACGAGGCCAAGCTTCGTCGAACGGCAAACGAGATCGCGGCGGCGACCGGCGCGGAGATCGTGCCCGTGGTGACGGATGTCGGCACGGCCGATGGCCGCGCGGCGCTGCTCGCCGCCGCCGGAGACGTGGACATATTGGTCAACAATAATGGCGGACCGCCTCCCGCCGATTTCCGCGTGCTCGATCACGACCGGCTGCTCGCGGGGGTGGAGGCGAACATGCTCACGCCGATCGCGCTGATCCAGGCGGTGATCGACGGCATGATGCAGCGGCGCTTCGGCCGGATCGTCAACATCACCTCGGGATCGGTGAAGATGCCGAATGCGGGGCTCGATCTGTCGAGCGGCGCCCGGCTCGGCCTGACCGGCTTCGTCGCCGGCGTCGCGCGCCAGGTGGCGCACGCCAATGTCACCATCAACGGGCTGTTGCCGGGATCGTTCGATACCGCGCGCGGCACCGCGATCGACCAGAAACGCGCCGGCGATGGCGGCATCACGCTGGAACAGGCCCGTGCCGAGCGGATCGCCAAAGTGCCCGCGCGGCGCCTGGGCACGCCGCAGGAATTCGGCGCGGCCTGCGCGTTCCTGTGTTCTGCGCAGGCCGGCTATATCACCGGACAGAATCTGCTGATCGACGGCGGCGCCTTCCCAGGCGTGCTTTGACCGGCTGCGCGCCCGCATGTCGGGTAACCCAACATTGCTCGCATAACCGGTCCTGAGAGACTTTATTTTATTTCCGCTGCGCCGCAGCGCGGCTATGATCGTTCGATATAGGCGGCATATTATCGTTGGATAGTATCCCGCTCCCCTGCCACATCTTCTGTGCGAAGGCCCTCCCTGTTGGATGTTTTGCTTGATCGGCCAGCTTTTTGCGGCTCTTGGCGTGCGCCGATGAGATCGAGTCGCCGAGCCCCCCATAAATATGTCGCGCTGCTCCTGGCTGGCGCGGCGCTGTCCCTGTCCGGCTGCGGCGAAAAGAAGCCGCCGGCACCGCCGACGCCCGAAGCGGGCTATGTCGTGGTGCAGGCGAAATCGGTGGCGATGATGATCGAGCTGCCGGGGCGCACCTCGGCCTATGAGACATCGGACGTGCGGCCCCAGGTTTCGGGCGTCATCCAGGCACGCCTCTTCACCGAAGGCAGCATCGTCCACAAAGGCGAGACGCTCTATCAGATCGACCCGAGCCTCTATCGCGCCTCGGTCAACCAGGCGCAGGCCAATCTGCAGTCCGCCCAGGCCAGCCGCGAGGCCGCCGTCGTCAAGGCCGATCGCTACAAGCCGCTCGCCCAGATGCAGGCGGTCGCGCAGCAGGATTATACCGACGCGCTCGCTGCCGCGCGCCAGGCCAGTGCCAGCGTCGCGCAAAATGCCGCCGCGCTCGATACCGCGCGGATCAACCTGCGCTTCACCAGGGTGCCCGCGCCGATCACCGGCCGCATCAGCCGCTCGCTCTTCACCACCGGCGCACTCGTCACCTCGGGCCAGGCCGATCCGCTGACCACGATCCAGCGGCTCGACCCGATCTATGTCGATGTGCAGCAATCGAGTTCGGACCTGCTCGCGCTGCGCCAGTCGCTGGCGTCGGGCGGCACGACGCCGTCATCGACGGTGGTCCATCTCAAGCTCGAAAACGGCAGCGATTATCCCTTTGCGGGCACGGTCGAGTTCGCCGAGGAAATGGTCGATCCCGCCACCGGCGCGGTGACCTTGCGTGCGCGCTTCCCCAATCCGCAGGGCCTGCTGCTGCCGGGCATGTATGTCCGCGCCGAATTCAGCCAGGCGACCACGCATAACGGCATCCTCGTGCCGCAGGCGGGCGTCAGCCGCGACATGCAGGGCCACGCCACCGTGATGCTCGTCGGGCCGGACAACAAGGCGGTCAGCCGCGCGATCACCGCCGACCAGACCGTCGGCGACAGCTGGCTGGTAACCTCCGGTCTCAAGCCGGGCGACAAGGTGATCGTCGAAGGACTGGGCAAGGTGAAGCCGGGCAAGCCGATCCAGCCGGTCCCGGCGGGATCGAAGCCCCTTCCGGCACCGGGCGGCAAGAATGCCGACAAGGCTGACAAGGCCGCCGGGCACAGCGCCGGCTGACGGACCATGCTCAGCCGCATCTTCATCGATCGGCCCATCTTCGCATGGGTGATCGCGATCATCGTGATGATGCTCGGCATCGGCGGCGTCCTGACGCTGCCGGTCGAGCAATATCCCGACATCGCGCCGCCGCAGGTCAATATCCGCGCCACCTATCCGGGCGCGTCGGCGACCACGCTCGAATCCTCGGTCACGCAGGTGATCGAGCAGCAGCTGACCGGCATCGACGGGATGATCTATTTCCAGGCCACGTCCAACTCGGCGGGCCAGGTCACGGTCACGGTCACCTTCAACAAGGGCACCAATCCCGACATCGCGCAGGTGCAGGTCCAGAATAAGGTCCAGCAGGCGCTGCCCCGGCTGCCGCAGCAGGTGCAGCAGCAGGGCCTGGTCGTCACCAAGTCGAACCCAGACTTCCTGATGGTGATCGGCGTCTATGACGAGACCGACAAATCGAGCAGCATCGACGTCAGCGACTATCTCGTCTCCAATCTTCAGGACGGGCTTGGCCGCATCACGGGCGTCGGCGATTTCACCGTGTTCGGCACCCAATATGCGATGCGGATCTGGCTCGATCCCTACAAATTGCGCACCTACGGGCTGCAGCCGGGCGACGTGTCGACCGCGCTGCAGGCGCAGAACACGCAGATTTCGGCGGGCCAGGTCGGCCAGCAGCCGATGCCGGATACGCAGATGCTGAACGCGATCGTAACATCGCGTTCGCGCCTGACCTCGGTCGACCAGTTCAAGCAGGTCGTGGTGAAGTCGAATCCGGACGGGTCCAAGGTCCTGCTGAAGGACGTCGCCCGGATGGAACTGGGCAGCGAGAATTATACAACCGTCAGCACCGTGAACGGCCATCCGGGCTCGGCCATCGCGGTTCAGCTGGCGCCGGGGGCCGACGCGCTCAAGACGTCCGAACTGGTACGCGCCTATATCAAGCAGCGCGCCGGCGCCTTCCCGCCCGGCTACAAATATGATTTCCCCAACGACAGCACCGCCTTCATCAAATTGTCGGTGATCGACGTGGTCAAGACGTTGATCGAGGCGATCATCCTCGTCGTCATCGTCATGTTCGTCTTCCTGCAGAGCTGGCGCGCAACCCTGATCCCCGCGATCGCGGTGCCGGTGGTGCTGCTCGGCACGTTCGGTATCCTCGCCGCGGCCGGCTTCTCGATCAACGTGCTGACCCTGTTCGGCATGGTGCTCGCGATCGGCCTGCTCGTCGACGACGCGATCGTCGTGGTCGAAAATGTCGAGCGCGTGATGGAGGAAGAGCCCGATCTTTCCCCGCGTGAGGCCACGATCAAGTCGATGGGCGAAATCAACGTCGCGCTGATCGCGATCGCCCTCGTCCTGTCGGCGGTGTTCCTGCCGATGGCCTTCTTCGGCGGATCGACCGGCGTGATCTACCGTCAATTCTCGATCACGATCGTGTCGTCGATGGCTTTGTCGGTGATGGTCGCGCTGATCCTTTCGCCCGCGCTCGCCGCCACCTTGCTCAAGCGGCCGGACGAGGAGGCGCGCGCCGGCGGCAACATCGTGGTCCGCAAGGCGCACGAATATGGCGAGAAGTTCAACGACTCGTTCCGCCGCACGTCCGAGAAATACCGCAATAGCGTGGCCTCGATGATCGACCATATGGGTTGGTCGATGCTCGCCTACGGGCTGGTCTGCGCGCTGCTGGTGATCCTGTTCATCCGCCTGCCCACCAGCTTCCTGCCCGTCGAGGATCAGGGCATCGCGCAGATCCAGTTCACCCTGCCCTCCGGTGCGACCCAGGCGCGATCGGTCAAAAGCGCCAAGACGATTTCGGATTATTTCCTCAACAAGGAAAAGGATGACACCTCCGCGGTCCTGCTGGTCGTGGGCAGCAATCAGGCCGGCAGCGGTCAGAATGTCGGCCGCGGCTTCCTCGCGCTCAAGCCCTGGGACAAGCGCCCGGGTTCGGAGCGTAGCGCGCCGGTGATCGCCCAGCGCGCGACCCGGCAGCTTGGCCATCAGATGCGCGACGTCGAATTCTACGCGCTCAATCCACCCCCGGTGCGCGGCCTCGGTCAGTCGAGCGGCTTCACGCTCGAGCTGATGAACACGGGCGGCCTCAGCCGCGACGCGTTCGAGAAGAGCGTGAATCAGCTTATGGCGGACGCGCGCGACAATCCGCGCCTGGCCGCGGTGCGCCTGAACAACCTGCCCTCGACGCCGACCCTCTCGGTCGACATCGACGCGGAGAAAGCCGGGGCACTGGGCCTGAGCCAGAGCGATATCGATACGACTTTGTCCTCCGCCTGGGGCGGAACCTACGTCAACGACTGGGTCGATCGCGGTCGCGTCAAGCGCGTCTATATCCAGGGCGATGCGGCCTTCCGTGCACGGCCCGAGGATATTGGCGACTGGTACGTCCGCAATACGAGCGGGACGATGACGCCGTTCTCGGCCTTCTCGTCGCAGCATTGGTCGCTCGCGCCCAACGTGCTGACGCGCTTCAACGGCAATGGCTCCTACGAAATCCAGGGTCAGGCCGCGCCGGGCCACAGCTCGGGCGACGCGATGCGGGTCATCGCCGGCATGGCCGCCAAGCTGCCCGGCACCTCGGTCGCGTGGTCGGGCATCTCCTATCAGGAGCAATTGTCGGGCGGGCAGGCGCCGATCCTCTACGGCCTGTCGCTAGTCGTCGTGTTCCTGTGCCTGGCGGCGCTCTACGAAAGCTGGTCGGTGCCGTTCGCGGTCATGCTGGTCATGCCGTTGGGCCTGGTCGGTGCGGGAATCGCGGTCGCGCTGCGCGGCCTTACCAACGATGTCTATTTCCAGATCGGCCTGCTCACCACGATGGGCCTGTCCGCCAAGAACGCGATCCTGATCGTCGAATTCGCCGAGCAGGCCGAGCATCAGGGCAAGAAGCCGCTCGAGGCGGCGCTCGAAGCCGCGCGCGTGCGTCTGCGCCCGATCATCATGACCAGCCTCGCCTTCATGTTCGGCGTATTCCCGCTCGTGATCGCGAGCGGTGCGGGCGCGCAGAGCCGGATCGAGATCGGCACCGCGGTGATCGGCGGCATGCTGACCGCAACCGTGCTCGCCATCTTCTACATCCCCTTGTTCTTCGTGCTGGTGCGCAAGATCTTCCGCCACCACGATCTGACGCCCGAGGAGCGCGCCGCCGCCGACGCACAGCGCCACCAGGAAATCGAGGCGAAGCGCGCCGCCGATGGGGAGCAGCCCGCATGAAGCGCGCAGCCGCTCTCCTCGCGCTGAGTGCGCTCACCGCGTGCAGCATGGATCCGCATTATGTGCGGCCGACGCCGGCGGTGCCGCCGAGCTTCCCGCAGGGTGGCGCCTACGCGCAACAGAACGAAGCGCCGCTGCCGAGCGTGAGCTATCGCGACATCTTCCGCGACGCGCGGCTGCAAGCGATCGTCGAGCAGGCGCTCGCCAACAATCAGGACCTGCGCCAGGCGCTCGCCAACATCCAGTCGGCACGCGCGCTCTACCGCGTCCAGCGCGCGGATATCTTCCCCGCGATCGACGCCAGCGCGGGCGTGACCACACGCCGCGGATCGACCCCGGGCGGCACGAATACGGGTACGGGCGGCACGACCAACGGCGGCACCAGCGGCCACGACACGGTCACGACCTACGATCTCCAGGCGGGCACGACCGCGTGGGAGATCGACCTGTTCGGGCGGCTGCAGAGCCTGAGCCGGTCCGCCTTCAACCAATATCTCGCGACCGACGCGGCCGCGCGCGCGACCCGGCTCACTTTGGTTTCCGACATCGCCGACGCGTGGCTCCAGCTCGCCGCCGATCGCAGCCTGCTGCTGATCGCCGAGGATACCGAAAAGAGCGCGCAGACCAGCGTCGATCTGACCCAGAAGCGCCTCGATGGCGGTGTCGCACCGCGCACCGACCTGCGCCAGGCGCAAACCGTGCTCGCGACCGCGCAGGCGGACCACGCGCGCCAGATGACCTTGGTCGCGCAGGACATCAATGCGCTGCAATTGCTGGTCGGCGCTCCCGTCGCGGATACGTTGCTGCCGACGACGATCGAGGATGCCGACGGCAAGCTCGCCGAATTGCCGGCCGGCCTCGATTCGACGATCCTGCTGCGCCGCCCGGATGTGGTGGAGGCGGAATACCAGCTGCGTGCCTCCAACGCCCGGATCGGCGCGGCGCGCGCCGCTTTCTTCCCGCGCATCTCGCTGACCGCGGTCGCCGGCCTCGCCAGCACCGCTCTGTCGAGCCTGTTCACAGGGGGCGCTTTCGCCTGGACGGTCGCGCCATCGGCGACCCTGCCGATCTTCGATGGCGGCGCCAATGCCGGCAACCTCGCTTATGCCAAAGCGCAGCGCGAAGCCTATCTCGCCGCCTATCAGAAGGCGATCCAGACCGCGTTCCGCGAAGTTTCCGACGCGCTCGCCCGGCGCGGCACGATCGATGCGGAGACCCAGGCCGATCAGCTCAACGCCACCGCCGCCGAGGACACGCTCAACCTCGACATCGCGCGCTACCGCCAGGGCATCGATCCCTATCTCAACACGCTCGACGCCCAGCGCACCTTCTATGCGGCGCGCCAGACGGTGGTGAACATCCGCCTGACCAGGGCCCAGAATCTGGTCGATCTGTATCAGACGCTCGGCGGCGACCAATTGGTCCAGGCGATGCCGCCACCGCCGTTGCCGGGCAGCGCCCGCAAATAACCCGTCGCGCCTCAGCGCCCGATCATTTCCGCGCCGGCATCGGGATGGAAGCGGACGTTAACCAGCAACGCCGCCAGCGAGATGGCAGTGACCACCCAGAAAGCGGCCGAGAAATCGGCAAAGCCGGGTTCCGCCCGTTTCGCGAGCGCCATCGAGACATGAAGCGCGGTCGCGCCGGTGCAGATGCCGAGCGACAGCATCAGCTGCTGGAAGGTGGCGTAAAAGCTGGTCGCGACGCTCATCCGCTCCTTGCCGATCTCGTCATAGGCGATCGTGTTGTAGGCGGTGAATTGGAACGACATGAAGAAGCCGGACAGCGCCAATACTGCGAACATCAGCGGAAACGGCTAGCCCGGCCGGAACAATCCGCACAGCGCGTAACCGCCGGCGGAAAGGACCCCCATCAGGATCAGGCTCGATCGGAAACCCAGCCGGCGCAGCAGACGGAGCGCCAGCCCCTTCATCCCGAACGAGCCGATCGCGGTGGCGACGGTCATCATGCCGCTCTGGGCCGCGCTCAGCCCGAACGCCAATTGCATCATCAACGGCAGCAGGAAGGGCTGCGCACCCTGCGTGATGCGCGTCAGCGATCCGCCGATCACGGACAGGCGGAATGTCGGGATCCGCATCAAGGACAGATCGAGTATCGGATGTGCGGCGCGGCGCGCGTGCAGCAGATATAGCGCGCCTGCGACAATCCC
>NZ_DATHFV010000025.1:0-26873 GCF_035317925.1 Sphingomonas sp. | reverse complement strand
CTACGACGGCGACGTGCAGTCCGATACCGTGGCGCAAGGCTTCGGCTCGCTCGGGCTGATGACGAGCGTGCTGTTGACGCCTGACGCCAAGACCGTGCTCGCGGAAGCCGCGCACGGCACCGTCACCCGCCATTACCGCATGCATCAGCAGGGCAAGGCGACCTCGACCAACCCGATCGCGTCGATCTTCGCCTGGACCGGCGGCCTCAAGTTCCGCGGCAAGTTCGACAACACGCCCGACGTGACCCGCTTCGCCGAGGATCTGGAGCAGGTCTGCATCGAGACGGTCGAGAGCGGCGCGATGACCAAGGATCTGGCCTTGCTGGTCGGCCCCGATCAGGCGTGGATGACGACCGAGCAATTCTTCGAGGCGGTCCGCGCCAATCTCGAGAAGAAGATGGCGACCTGGGCGTAAGCCTTTTGAGGGCTAGGTTTTGGGCGAGCGGATATGCTCGCGCCTGATGCCTAGCCCCAATATCCGCGCCGGAATCCGCTGAAGCAGTGGCGTGGCGCTCAGCAAACGCACCAGCATCGGCGCCCTGGGCGTCTGGTTGCGGAAGGCCGCGCCGATCACACGTTCGTGGACGGTGCGTTGGATGCCCTGGATCACCCTGACCGGGAACATGCGCCGTTCCTGGACGCGGGGCGTGAGCGCATCGACCGACTGGCCTTGCGCCATCGGCCCGGCGAGAATGTTCGCGGCGGCGACCGCGTCCTGGATCGCCAGATTGATCCCCACCCCACCCACTGGCGACATGGCATGCGCGGCATCGCCGATCGCGAGCAGGCCGGGAGCGTACCAGCGTGTCAGCCGATCGAGCGAGACGGTCAGCAATTTGACGTCGTCGAACGAGGTTACGGTGTCGATCGCGCCCTGCAGGATCGGCGCGGTGGCGACGACCTCGGCCCGGAAACGCGCAATCCCCTCGGCCCGGATCGCTTCCGCGCCGCCCTTGCTGATGACGCGGGCGCACTGGAAATAGTCGCCGCGGTCGATCACGACGACCATCTGGCCATGATCTATATAGCCCTGCGTGCGATTTTCGGGCGTGCGCTGCTTGGGAGCGCGAAACCAGAAGACGTCGATCGGCGCGCCGAGATCGTAGAGCGGCAGCCCCGCCGCCGCGCGCAACACCGATCCGCGTCCGTCGGCGGCGATCACCAGCTTCGCCCTGATGCCGTCGCCGTTGCTAAGGCGAACGCCTACGGCGCGGTTGCCTTCATGGATCAGGTCGACCGCTTCGGTTTCCGTCTTGAGCGTGAAAGCCGGCAGCTTGCGTGCTTCCTCCGCGAGGAAGTTCAGAAATTCCCATTGCGGCATCAGCGCAATGAAGCGGCCCGGGCCGGGCAGATGCGAGAAATCGGCGATCCGGAATTCCTCGCCGCCGACGACCGCGCCGACGCTGGTGATCCGGTCATGCGGTCGTGCCAACAGCGCGTCGAGCAGGCCCAGTTCATCGAACAGATCGAGCGTCGAGGGGTGGACGGTGTCGCCCCGGAAATCGCGCAGGAAGTCTTTATGCTTTTCGAGCACGACCGTTTTCACCCCGGCCCGTGCGAACAGATAGCCGCACATCATGCCGGCCGGGCCCCCGCCGACGACGCAAAGCTCGGTTTCAGTCTCGGCCACGGGAGCGCCTCCTGCTTCTTCACTAGCCTTCCTGTGCCAGTCGCGCAAAAACCGGTTCATGGCGTTGCCGATCGAATCCGCGGGTTTTAGCGACGCGCTCGTCATTCTGGGCGCGGCCGGGCTCGTCATCCCCGCCTTCGCGCGGCTCAAGATCAACCCGGTGATCGGTTTCATCCTGGTTGGGATGGCGGTCGGCCCCGCCGGTCTTGGCCGGTTCGTGCCGCAAATGCCGTGGCTGTTTTACGCGACCATCACCGACCCCCATGCGATCGAGCCCTTCGCCGAATTCGGGATCGTGCTGCTGCTCTTCTCGATCGGACTGGAATTGTCGTTCCGGCGCCTATGGACGATGCGGCGTGAGGTATTCGGGCTGGGCGCCGCCGAGTTGATCGGCTGCGCCTTGCTGCTCGCGGCGGGCCTGTTCACTTTCGGCGAGAATGGAGCCACCGCGTTCGGCCTGGGCCTCGCTTTGGCCTTGTCCTCGACCGCTCTGGTGCTGCCGATCGCCGGCACGAGCGGACCAGTCGGCGAGCGCGCCTTCGCGATGCTGCTATTCGAGGATCTGGCGCTGGTGCCGATCATCTTCGCGCTGGGCGCGCTCGCGCCGCATGGCGGCGATGCCTGGCCGACCTTGATGCGCACGCTCCTTACCGGTGGGATCACGATCGGGGCGATGCTGTTGCTGGGGCGGATCGCGCTGCCCCCTCTGTTCGCGCAGGCGGCGCGCACCAAGAGCCCCGAACTGTTCCTCGCCGCCAGCCTGCTGGTGGTGATCCTCGCCAGCGTGGCGACGACCGCCGCTGGCCTGTCGCCGATCGTGGGCGCCCTGATCGCGGGCATCCTGATCGCGGAGACCGACTATCACGGCGAGGTCGAGTCGATGATCGCGCCGTTCAAGGGGCTGGCGCTCGGCGTGTTCCTGATCAGCGTCGGCATGTCGCTCGATTTGACCCTGATCGCGGCGCGCTGGCTGGACCTTTTGCTCGCCGTGGTCGGGGTGGTTGCGGCCAAGGCGGTGGTGACGGGATTGCTGCTGCGCGTCGGCGGCGCACGGCGCAGCGTCAGTCTCGAAACCGGTTTGCTCATGTCGGCACCGGCCGAGACGACCCTGATCGTGCTGACCGCGATGGCTTCGGCCGGCCTGATCGCGCCTGATGCCGCCTCCTTCTGGCAGATCGTGACCGCGATCGGGCTCACCATCACGCCCTTGCTGGCGCAGGCGGGAAGCTGGCTGGCCAAACGGGTCGCGCGGCGCGGCATGGAGCCGCCCCCTTCCCTCGCCGAGGCCAAGGCACCGCGCGCCTTGATCGTCGGCTTCGGCCGCGTCGGCCGCCTGGTCGCGCAGATGCTGGAGGCGCACAAACTGCCCTACCTCGCGATCGAGGCCGATGCGGATGCGGTTACGGCGGCCCGCGCGCGCGGTTATTCGGTGTCGTTCGGGGATATGGCGCGCTCGGGTATGATCGAACGGCTCGGTGTCGGCAGCGCGAGCGCGGTCATCCTGACGATGGACGATCCGGTGCTGGTGGTTCGTCTTACCAAGACGCTGCGCAAGCAATTCCCCACCCTGACCATCGTCGCCCGGGCGCGCGATCCTAACCATGCCGCCCAGCTCTATCGGGCGGGTGCGACCGACGCGGTGCCAGAAACGGTCGAATCCTCGCTCCAGCTGTCGGAAGCGGTGCTGGTCGATCTGGGGATGGCGATGGGGCCGGTGATCGCCTCGATCCACGACAAGCGCGCGCAATTGCGCGCCAAGATCATGGAGATGAGCGAGATATCCCGCGAGCCGCCGCTGAGAAGGCGGCAGCTCGGGGACATTGAGGAAGCTTAGACGCGGGTCGCGTGAACCGTTGCTGCGGCGGTCATGACCGCGCCGACGCGCGCAGCGGCCTGGATCACCTCGGCGGACACGCCATGGCCTTTGAGCACCTTCTCATGGCTGTCGATGCACATGCCGCAGCCATTCTGGGCGGAGACGGCAAGGCTGAACAGTTCGAAGTCGGCCTTGTCGATGCCGGGATTGCCAATCACGTTCATGCGCAGCTTGGCCGGCAAGGTACCATATTCCTTGTTCGAAGCGAGGTGGGTGAAGCGGTAATAGACGTTGTTCATCGCCATCACCGCCGCGGCCGCGCGCGCCGCATTGGCGGCCTCGGGCGACAGCTTGGGCGCGCATTCCGCCTCGGCCGCCTCGACCAGGGGCTTGTAGCCCGAGCCATGTGCGGTCGCGAGCAGCAGGCCATATTTGCGCTGGTCGTTGAGAATCTGGTCGCCGGACAGCGAATTGAGGTTGAGACGGATGTCCTTGGCATAATCGGGCAAGGCTTCCGAGAACTCACGCAGGGACATGAACTTCTCCTGTTGCAGGCGCGAAAAGGGCGCGAGCGACGGTCTGCCACCCGCACCCCTTCGATGTTGGTCGTGATTTAGGCGGCGGGTTTCAGCACCTCTTCGCCCTGCTGCCAGTTGCACGGGCAGAGCTCGTCGGTCTGAAGGGCGTCGAGCACGCGGATCGCCTCGGCCGGGTTGCGGCCCTGGTTGAGGCCGTTGACCGTGACGTGCTGGATCACATTGTGCGGATCGACGATGAAGGTGGCGCGGTAGGCGACGCCCTCTTCCTGCGCGACGATGCCGAGCGCGTTCGCCAGCTCCTTCTTGTTGTCGGCGATCCACGGGAAATCGCAATTCGCCAGACGCTCGTCCGACTTGCGCCATGCGAAGTGGACGAAATCGGTGTCGGTCGAGGCGCCGATCAGCACCGCGTCGCGATCCGCGAAATCGTTCTTGAGCTCGCCATAGCCGATGATCTCGGTCGGGCAGATGAAGGTGAAATCCTTCGGCCAGAAGAACACGACCTTCCACTTGCCGCCGGTATCGCCGGTGTCGATCGTTTCGCCTGCGGGAAGCGCGGAGACGCCCTCCTGGACGGGAAGCTTGAGCGACGGGAATTTGTCACCAACGGTAAGCATGAAGCTATTCTCCAATTTGCTGCAGATGCGAAGAGGTAGAGCCGTCCTCTGCGGTGCTGGCAATTTTCGATCCAATTGATTATTTAGAGCCTATTGATCGAGTGGAGCGATAAATGGCGGTATACCTTCCCACGTTGAAGCAGCTCCAGTATCTGGTTGCGCTGCGCGACACGGGGCATTTCGGGCGTGCGGCAGATGCGTGCTTCGTCACCCAATCCACCTTGTCGGCCGGCCTGCGCGAGCTCGAATCACTGCTCGGCGTGATGCTGGTCGAACGCACGCGCCGCGTGGTGCGCTTCACTCCCTTGGGCCTCAAGATCGCGGACAAGGGCGAGCGCGTGCTGCGTGAGGCGGAGGACCTGACGGCGCTGGCGCGTGCGGCGGGCAAGCCGCTCGCCGGCGAGATGCGGATGGCGGTGATCCCGACGATCGCGCCGTTCCTCCTGCCACGCATCCTCGGCAAGCTGCGCGAATCCTGGCCCGAGCTGAAACTCTATCTGCGCGAGGAGCCGTCGGCAGCGGCATGCGAGTCGCTCCATCGTGGTCATGTCGATTGCGTGCTGCTCGCCCTTCCCTACGCCTGCGGCGACATCGAGCATGCAGATCTGTTCGACGATCGCCTGTTCGTCGCCTTCCCCGCCGACAAAGCGGCGAGTATGCCCGATCCGCTGCAGGCCGACGCGATCGACGGGTCGCAACTGTTGCTGCTCGAGGATGGCCATTGCCTCAAGGATCATGTCCTCGCCGCCTGCAACCGGCCCGAATTGCGTGCGGGCGCGGCGATGATGGGCACGTCGCTCCACACGCTCGTGCAGATGGTCGACAATGGGCTTGGCGTGACGATGCTGCCGCAAATGGCGATCGACGCGGGCATCCTCGATCATACCAATGTGATCGCGCGCCCGCTTTCGGCCGATCACCCTTCGCGTCGGATCGCGTTGGTGTGGCGCAATGCCAGTCCGCGCGAGAAGGAATTCCGCCTGTTTGCCGAGGCGCTCAAGGAGGCGCATCAGGCCGCGCGCTGACGCTTTCTTCGCACTTGCGAACAAAGATGGCATTGGCCTCCGGGAAGCGCCGGACCTTGATCGGCCCACCATGTGGGTCGTGAATCAAGGTCCTCGATATTGAAAGAGCCTGATTCACGTTTGCTGCGGATGCGCAAAGCGCTTCCACAGCAAACGACCAGGCTCTAAGGCGCGGCCCATGCAACCCCGCACCACAGCCCTGATCGTGGCGGCCGGTTCCGGCACGCGCGCGGGCGGTGACATTCCCAAGCAATATGCGCCGATCGCCGGCAAGGCGGTGCTGGCGCATGCGATCGACGCGCTTGCGGCGCATCCACGCGTGGATGAGATTCGCGTCGTCATCGGTGCCGGGCAGGAACAGCTTTATGCCGATGCGATCGGTGCCCGCATGATCGCCGTGCCTGTGATCGGCGGCGTGACCCGGCGCGAGTCGGTCGCCAACGGCCTCGCCGCCACCCGAAGCGATCAAATCCTGATCCACGATGCCGCCCGCCCTTTCCTGCCCGGCGATGTGGTCGATCGGCTGCTGGCGGCGCTGGAGCAGGCGCCCGGCGCGGTGCCGGTGCTGCCCGTTGCGGATACTTTGGCCGAAGTTGGCGACGATCTCGGCCCGAACGTGCCGCGCGAACGGCTGGCGCGGGTGCAAACGCCGCAGGCGTTCCGCACGGACGCGATCCGCGCCGCCCATGCCGCCTGGGATGCCGGCAAGGAAGCGACCGACGACGCGCAGATCGCACGCGCGGCCGGGCTGACGGTCAAGACGGTCGAAGGCTCGCCCGCGCTCGACAAACTCACCTTTCCCGCCGACTTCGCCGCGGCGGAGCAAAGGCTGGCTGCGGCGATGGTGTCGCGCACGGCTCTGGGCTTCGATGTCCACGGCTTCACCGAAGGCGACGGGCTGTGGATCGGTGGCATCCGCATCCCGCACAGCCGCGCGCTCGCCGGCCATTCGGATGCCGATGTCGGGTTGCACGCGCTCACCGACGCCCTGCTCGGCACGATCGGCGATGGTGATATCGGTACGCATTTCCCGCCGAGCGACCCCAGATGGCGCGGCGCGGCGTCGCATCTGTTCCTGGCCCATGCGCGCGGCCTGATCGCGGCGCGGGGCGGACGGATCGATCATGTCGACTTAACCATTATCTGTGAGGAGCCCAAGGTCGGTCCGCATCGCGCCGCGATCCGCGCGCGCATTGCGGAACTGCTCGGGCTCACGGAGACGAAGATCAGCATCAAGGCCACCACTACCGAACGCCTGGGCTTCACTGGACGCCGCGAAGGCGTCGCCGCCCAGGCCGCCGCCACGGTGCGCCTGCCGGAGACCGAATGATGAAACGTCTGGGAATGATTTTCATGCTGGCGGCGATGCCGTCGGTTGCGCTCGCGCAGGCGCCGGATTGCATGCCGCAGCGTCAGGCGGCGGCGCTGGTGACCTTCGCCTTGCCGACACTCGCCGAAAAGCTCGGCAAGCGTTGCAGCGAGGTGCTGCCGCCCAACGCCTATATCGTCGCGAACGGCCCTGCTCTGGCCGATCGCTACGCTCCCGACAGCGCGGCCGCCTGGCCTGAAGCGCGGCGCGCGATCAGCATGGTCTTCCAGAAATTCCTGGGTCAGCCGATGCCCGCCGATATGAACTCGGACGGCGTACGATCGCTGGCCGAGCCTTTGCTCGGCGGCCTGCTCGCCAAGCAAATCAACCGCGACGATTGCTTTATCGCCAACGAGGCGATCATGGACGCGCGCAACCTGTCGGGCGCCGATGTCGGCCGCCTGACCGTGCTTGCGGTCTCGATCGCCGAGCGCAAGGGCAAGGGCCTCGCTGAAATCCTCAAAATTTGCCATCTGGAGCCGAACGGCCAGTGACCGAAAACCTCCTTCCCGAAGAAATGGTCGCGCTCGCGCGCCGCGTGATCGACGACAATCGCGCGGCCGGCCGCCGCATCTCGGTCGCCGAAAGCTGCACCGGCGGCCTCGTCAGCGCCGCGCTCACCGAAATTCCGGGTTCGTCCGACGTGTTCGACGCGGGTTTCGTGACCTATTCGGACGCGGCCAAGACCGCGCTGCTGGGCGTTGCGAGCGATGTGATCGAGACGTTCGGCGCGGTCAGCCTCGCCACCGCCTGGGCGATGGCGCATGGCGCGGTCGCCAAATCGGGCAGCGATATAGCGGTCGCGATCACGGGCATTGCCGGCCCCAGCGGCGGCAGCGACCGCAAGCCGGTCGGCACGGTCGTGTTCGCGCTCGCCAAGGCGGGTGACGATCCCGAGGATGCGATCACCGATCAGCGCGATTTTGGTGACCTCGGCCGCGCCGGTATCCGCCTTCAGGCGGCACTCTGCGCGTTGGAATTGCTGCTTCCGGGTGAAACGCCCGAACCGTAAAGCTTTTGGGCGCGTGTCTCAAAGGCACCGACCATCTTCTTGAAAGCCATGCCGAACATCTGGCCGGCGAGCGCTTCGAAGATGCGGCTCTTGAATTCGAAATCGACGTTGAAGCCGAGGATAGTGCCGCCCTCGCCGTCCGGCTCGAACGTCCAGTCGTTCTTGAGATATTTGAGCGGCCCGTCGAGATAGTCGACATGGATATGGCGCGGACGCTGCTTGGCGACGCGCGAGGTGAAGCGCTCCTTGAGCGCGCGAAAGCCGACCACGAGGTCGGCGACCATCTCGGTCTCGCTGTCGGACTTGACCCGCACCGCCGCGACCCAGGGCAGGAATTCCCCGTAGCGGCCGACATCGGCCACAAGATCGAACATCTGCTCCGGCGTGTAAGGCAGCCGGCGCGTCTCCCTATGCCGGGGCACGGCCCGCCTTGAGCTGTTCCTCGCGCGCGGCGCGCATCCGTTCGAAATCGTCGCCGGCATGGTAGGATGAGCGCGTCAGCGGCGTCGCCGCCACCAGCAGGAAGCCCTTGGCACGCGCGATCGCGCCATAGGCCGCAAAAGCCTGCGGGGTCACGAATTCGGCGACCTTGGCATGCTTGGGCGTGGGCTGGAGATATTGGCCCATCGTCAGGAAATCGATGCCGGCCGAACGCATGTCGTCAATCACCTGATGGACCTCCATCCTTTCCTCGCCGAGGCCGACCATCACGCCGGACTTGGTGAAGATCGACGGATCGAGCTTCTTGACCTGCTCGAGCAAGCGCAGCGAGGCATAATAGCGCGCGCCCGGCCGGATCGTCGGATAGAGCCTCGGCACGGTTTCGAGATTGTGATTGTAGACGTCGGGCCGCGCGGCGACGATCGCCTCGACCGCGCTGTCCGCCTTGTTGCGGAAATCGGGGGTCAATATCTCGATCGTGGTGGTGGGCGTCGTACGCCGCAGCGCCTCGATCACCTTCACGAACTGACTGGCGCCGCCATCCTTGAGATCGTCCCGGTCGACCGAGGTGACGACGATATGCGACAGGCCAAGCTCGGCGGCGGCATCGGCAACATGCTGCGGCTCGGTCAGGTCGACCGCGCGCGGCATGCCGGTCTTGACGTTGCAGAAGGCGCAGGCGCGCGTGCAGGTGTCGCCCAGGATCATCACGGTCGCGTGCTTCTTGGTCCAGCACTCGCCGATATTCGGGCAGGCGGCTTCCTCGCACACGGTGGCGAGGTTGAGGCGGCGCATCAGCTGGCGCGTCTCGTTGAAGCCGTGGCTGGTCGGCGCCTTGACGCGAATCCAGTCGGGCTTGCGCTCGCGGGGAGGACGGATCGGCAGCGGCTCGTTCATGCCCGCCAGATAGCGTCGCGGAAGCGGTCTTGCCACCCCCACGCTGCTTGCATCAGGCGAAGCGCAGGTTGCGCCGCGCGTGACGCATCAGGCCGCCGATCAGACCGAAGCCGCCCAGCATCATCGCCCAGCCTGCCGGCTCGGGCACGGCAGCGCGCACGCCTGACGCCTCAGCATAGGTGGCGATGCCGTCGTAGAGCCGGATCGCGTCGATATCGCCCTGAAAAAATTCGCTATGGGGGCCATATTGTCGGCCGAAGCGCGTCACCGAACCGGGGTTCGGATAAGAGGATGTGTAGCCGACCCCATTCCAGACGAGCGTCCCGTCGATATACAAATGCGATCCGCTGGCGCTGCTGGTCAGCAGGAAGTCATGCGGTCCCGATCCGCTCGGGAAAGCGACCGGAATGGAACCCGCGCCGTCGCCGACGCGGACATTGCCGCCAGGATCCTGGCCGACATAAAAACTGCCGCCGTCCTGCGAGACGACCTCCGTATAATTGAATTGCGGATTATGCCCGGTAAAGGCGAAATAGAGCGAGAAATCCGTCGTCGGGGCATAAGGGAAGATCGCGCTGTCGAGCTGCGCATAATCGCCGTCCCCGTCGAGGTGGAGATAGCCGCCGCTGACGCTCGCATCGCCAAACAAAGCGCCGTTTATGCCGCCCACCGAATCCGTCACACTGGAGCCATTGAACTCGTAATCGTGAACGAGATCGGCCGCCGACGCCGCATTGGCCAGCAAGAACGCGGCCGCCAGGCCGAGAAATCCCCCACGCATCCCTAGTCCCCCAAACAGCGTCCAAGATGAGTCCGCTTCGGATCTATTAACCTGAGGTTCACCTAAAAATCAATCCCCGACCCGGGGAAAATGCTGCGCTTGCCAGTCCGGTGCAGATCGTTGAAGGGGAAGCCATGTCCGTTCCTTCCCCCGAGTTCGATCGCCTGATTGCGGGGTATCGCCGCTTTCGCAGCGACGATTGGTCGCAGCAGCGCGCCCGCTGGGCAGAGCTGGCCGAGGGGCAGCAGCCCAAGACGATGGTGATCGCCTGCTCGGACAGCCGGGTCGATCCCACGCGGATCTTCGACGTGCCGCCGGGCGCCCTGTTCGTGGTCCGCAACATCGCCAATCTCGTCCCGCCGTTCGAGACGACCAAAGGCCATCACGGCGTTTCCGCCGCGCTGGAATTCGCGGTGACGCAGCTCGACGTCGCCGAAGTGATCGTGCTCGGCCATGGCGCATGCGGCGGTGTCAGCGCGTCGCTCAATCATGCCTTCGCGGGCGCGGCGCCGGGGCGCGGCGGCTTCATCGCCGACTGGGTATCGTTGCTGGACGAGGCGCGCGACCGCGTTGTCGCCGAGCATGGCACGGGTCCCGAAGCGGTGCATGCGCTCGAGCTGGAATGCGTCAGGGTCAGCCTCGCCAACCTGCGCACCTTTCCGTTCGTCCCCCAGCGCGAAGCGGAAGGGACGCTGCGTCTGCGCGGCGCCTATTTCGCGATCGCGGAGGGCGTACTGCACGTGCTTGACGAGCAAAAGGGCACTTTCGCTCCGGCGTGATTTGCGTCCGATTCGGAACGGCTGCGTCGCGGTCGCGTTACGCCCGGCAAATCGCAAACAAGGAGAGCGATATGTCGGCCAAACCTCTTTTCGGGCTGCTGCTTGCCGCCACCGCACTGGCGCCCAGCTTTGCCCAATCCACCACGGGTACGGAAAACACCGGTCGCTCGGCGCAGGAAGAATATCAGCGCGGCTATGCGACCACGCCGATGCCGCACCAGGACGCTATCAATGCGGCCGGGGCGCCCGGCACGGCGGCGCTCAACAATCAGGTCTCGACGACCACGCAGGCCAATAACGACGCCAACGCCGCGACGATTGCCCAGTATCAGGAATCGCAGGCGGATTATGATGCCGACCGGCAGGCCTATATGGCCGCGCTGGTGAAGCATGATGCGGCGGTCAACCGCACCGACGTGCGTTATGTCCGCCAGCAGGCCGCCTATGCCGATGCGATGCGCGTGTGGCGGCGTCAGGTCTGGGCGTGCAAGCATGGCCACCAGCGCGCCTGCGACATGCCCCCGCCTAACCCGGCGGCCTTCTACTAAGTCTCTGAGGGGGAGCGTTCGCGCTCCCCTTTCCGTTCAGGCGCCGTGTACCACGCCGTCGGGGAGGGCGGCACGGATCATCTTTTCCCACACCGCGGGATCGCCGGCTTCCGCCATGCGGGGGTCGGGCTCGCGCAAGGTGCGCAGCACGGCGACGGCATCCTCGACATGATTGCGCCACGCGGCGTCGACCGCGGCGGCGGCATGATCGTTGCTGCCTTCCGCATTGGCGCTGAGCCGCTGTCCGGCAAGCACGCGCGCGATCCGTTCGACCACGCCGCCTTTTGAAACGTTCATACCCAAGGCTCCTCTACGACGGCCATTACCGCAGAAGTGCCTTCTTCAGGCGGCCACGGCAACTGTCGAACGCGCTTCCGCCCGATCTCGCAGCAAAAGCGCCTGTGCCGCACCTTCAAGCTCGGCATGGTCGAAACTGGCGAAGCTGCAGGGCACCTGCGTCAGCTGGCGCGCATAGGGACCCGGAAGGCAGAATTGTTCGCGCACGCTTTGCTGACGCAAAATCTTAGCAAGCGCGTGGGTGAGGCTGCCGGTCAGGATCACACCGTCCCAGGCGCCGTGGCTCAACACCATGTTGCCGGCGAATTGCCATAGGGCCTGCGCGATTAGGTCGAGCGCCTTCATGGCGGCCGGATCCCGCTGCGTTTCGGCCAGTTGGACAACCTCGACCGAATTGGCCGCCCGCCGTTCCACCTGCAGTTGCTCGACGCAGGCCAGATAGGTGCGGTGCAAGCCGTTGGCGGACAATATCTGTTCCGCTGTCTGGCAGATCGCCGAACGGCGCATGATTTCGAGGATCGGCTGCCAGTTGGCCGATGTCGGTGCGAAGGAGCAATGGCCGGCTTCGGTCGCCAGCACGCTGTAATGGCCGAAATCGTCGCGCTGGAGCACGGCCACGCCGAGCCCGCTGCCGATCCCGACGATGCAATAGGTCCCTGCTTTGGTCGCGGGGCAGATCAGCCCCTGCTCGGTGCGCTCGATGCGCGCGCTGCCTTTGGGCGACGTCAGCGACCAGGCGATGGCAGCGAAATCGTTGATCAGAACCGGGTCGGCCTGGAGCATCGAACGCAATCCGCTACGCGACACGAACCAGCGGCTGTTTGTCACCGCTATCGTGTCGCCGCGTGGCGTGCCGGACAAAGCGAGCGCGCAACGGCTGGGGAGCTTGGTCAGGCCGCATTCGCGGGCGAACGTGCTTAGCGCGCCGGATATGGTCGATTGGGTAGCGCCGGCGTAAGCGCGGATCGTATCGCGCCGCAGCTCGCCCGCCGCATCGGTCAGGCCAAGGCGGATCGTCTGACGGCCGATGTCGCCGACGATGGCGGTCAGGGCCTCGGGCGCGCGCGGCGCGCCGGGGCCCGGAGGGAAGACAAGGCAATCCATCCGGAGCGTATGCCATTAAATTCTTTAGCGAACGCTAACCCTGTTACCGTATTTATACGCGCTTGAATGCCGCCGCCAGTTCGACATGGGTCGACCAGCGGAATTGCCCGACCGGTTTGATCCAGTCGATCCGCCAGCCGCCGTCGACCAGGGTTCGTGCGTCGCGCGCGAAGGTGGCGGGATTGCACGAGACATAGGCGATGCGCGCGATATCGGCGCGCGCCAATGCCGGCGTCTGCTCCTTCGCGCCGGCGCGCGGCGGATCGAGGATGATTGCCTCGAACTGCCCGAGCTCCGCGTCCGACATCGGCCGGCGGAAGAGATCGCGATGCTCGACCGCGATCGATCGTCCCGTGCGATTGGCGGCCATGCGCAGCGCCAACGCCGGATCGCGCGCGCCTTCTACCGCCAGTATCTTCGCTTTGGCGGAAAGCGGCACGGCGAAGGTGCCGAGCCCGGCGAACAGGTCGGCGACGGTCGCCGCCTTCCCGATCGCTTCGGCCACTGCCTGCGTCAGCGCGGCCTCGCCGTCCGCCGTCGCCTGGAGGAAGCCGCCGATCGGCAGGCCGACCTGGATGCCGTCGAAGGTGACGGTCACGGGTTCCGGCTCCCAGCGCGGCTCGCTGCCATAACCTTCGTCGATCGCCAGCCGCGCGAGGCGATGCGCCTGCGCGAAATCGGTCAGTGCCTCGTGCGCGGCATATCCCTCGATCGAAACGCCATCGATCGCGACGTCTACGCCCTGATCGGTCCAGGCGAGCGTGACATTGGCTGTCTTGCGCGGCGCGAGCAGGACGTCGAGCAACCCCCGCAACGGATCGACCATCGCGAACAGTTGGGGCAGCAGGACATGGCATTCGCGGATGTCGACGATGAAGTGGCTGACCGCCTCGTTGAAACCGAAGACGATGCGCTTGCCGACCTTCTCGGCGCGCAGCGACGCCCGGCGGCGCGTGCGCGGCGGCGAGAGGTGCGGCGGGCGTATCTCCGGCACTTCGAGCCGCTGCGCGCTCAGCGCGGAGCCGATCCGTTCAACCAGATAATCGGCGTAGGTCTCGTCATCGACATGCTGGAGCTGGCAGCCGCCGCACTTCGGGAAGTGGCGGCAAGGCGGAACGACATGGTGCGGCCCGGGAATGATCTCGGCGGCGATGTCGACCATATCGCCGGGCGCGGCGAGCGCGACATGACGGCCGTCGGCGGTGACGCCGTCGCCCCGCGCGGCGAGCTTGACCACTTCGGACAGGGTCACAGGCAGGCCGCCAAAGCGGTCGGCAGATGCGCGATCAGATCGTCGGCGATCAGGACCGGGCCGGCGAGCCGTGCCGCCTCGGCATGAAGCCAGATCCCGGCCTGCGCCGCCTCGAACGGCGCCTGCCCGCCTGCGAGCAACGCGCCGATAATCCCCGCCAGCACGTCGCCGGTGCCCGCGCTGGCGAGCCAGGACGACGCGAGCGACGCGATCGCAGCGCGCCCATCGGGATGCGCAACGATGCTGTCCGCGCCCTTGAGCAGGACGATCGCGCCCGATTGCGCGGCTGCGTTTCGTGCCTGGGTCAGCCGATCCTTGCCGCCATCGCCGAACAGGCGCGTGAACTCGCCCCAATGCGGGGTGAGGATATGGCCGGCGAGGCGATCGTGGCGCGATTTACCGATCAACGTCAGCGCGTCGGCATCGAGCACCAGCGGCTTGCCGGTGGCGAGCGCGGCATCGAGCCGGGCTCGCGCGCTCTTGCCGCGCCCGAGTCCGGGGCCGACGACGATCGCGGAGATGCGCGGATCGTCAAGCGCCCGCTCGCTCCACGCGCGCCGCACGAGGGCATGCGGCGGGGCATCGCCTTCCGACCCGAGCAGTTCGACATAGCCCGCCCCGGCCCGTTGCCCGGCCAGGGCCGAAAGCAGGCTTGCACCGGACATTTCGCCGGCAAGCACGACCAATTTGCCCCGGCTGTATTTGTTGGCGTCGTGCGGCGGCGCGATGAAACTCGGGCGAACGATCCGATGCGTGCGGCCGTCGATCGGCCCAAGGCCGATATCGGCGACCGCCACCTGACCGCAATGCTCCGCCGCCGGCAGCAAGAGATGCGACGGCTTGAGGGCGCCCAGCGCGATGGTGAGATCGAACCGCGGCACCGCACCCAGCACGGTCCCATCATCGGTGGCGATTCCGCTCGGCAGATCGACGGCGATGCGGCGGTGTGCGCTCGTGCATAGCCGGGCCAGCCCGTCGGCGGTCGCGGGGTCGAGCGGCCGGGTGAGCCCTGTCCCGAATAGCGCATCCACGATCACGGCCGCCCGCTTGGCCTCCGCCAGCGTCTCGATCGGGCCAGTCCAGCGGGCGGCGGCCCTAGCGGCGGCTTCCGCCTTGGCGGGCGCGCTCGCCGCCAGCCGGATCGTCATGCCGCGATCGCGCAGCAGGCGCGCCGCGACATAGCCATCGCCGCCATTATTGCCGGGCCCACACAGGATCAGGACTTCGGACCCACCCGCGATGCGCCACACCGCCTCGGCAATCGCCGCGCCGGCGCGCTCCATCAACGTGTCGACCGATGTGCCGGCGTCGATCGTCTTTTGCTCGCCGGCGCGCATCTCGGCGGCGGTCAGGACGGGGAATGCCGTACTCATGTGGAGCCCAGTCCATTGCGAACCGCGCGGATGATCGGTGCCAGCCGCTCGCCCCAGCGCGCGACGCCCGCTTCGTCGGAGATCAGGTCCTGCCGGACCTCGATTCCGAGATAGGGAATGGCGTTCGCCTCGCCGTGGCGGTTCATGGTCGCGTTCAACACCTTGCCCGAATAGGGCAGATTGTCGCCCGCGACGATCCCGGCCTGCGCCAACAGCGGCAAGGCCAGCCGCGCGGCGCGTTCGTCCGCGTTGTACAGGATACCGATTTGCCACGGGCGTTCGGCATCACTCGTGGCGAGGCGCGGTGTGAAGCTGTGCAAAGAAATCATAAGTTTCGGCCTACCTGCTTCGATCATCTCTGCGATGTGATCATGATAAGGCCGCCAGTAAGCGGCGATGCGCTTATTGCGCTCAACGGGGTCGAGGCCGGCATTGCCCGGAATGCTATGCCCGTCGCTGGTTTCCGGGATCAGCCCGGCCGCATCCTCCTCGCGATTGAGGTCGATCAGCAGGCGCGAAATGCCGCCGAGAATGCCCGGGCAGCCGAGGGAAGCGCATAACGCCCGACCGAGCGGCGCCACGCCGATATCGATCGCGACATGCTGGGCCATCACCCAGTGCGGCACACCAAGATCGTAACCGTCAGGAAGGTGGTTAGAGGCGTGATCCCCGATCAGCAGCATGCCTGAGCCGGGATCGCCCACGATATCGGTCCAGGCCTCGCTCATCTGAGCCTCGTCGGCAGCAGCCACCAGTCGGGATGATCGGCGGCGATGGCCGTGGCAGCGGCATCGCGCGCGGTATCGTCTTCGAACAAGGCGAAACAGGTCGCGCCAGAGCCCGACATGCGCGCCAGGATCACGCCGTCATGGCCGCTCAGCAAGGCCAGTATCTCGCCGATCACCGGCAGGATCGCGATCGCGGGCGGCTCGAGGTCGTTGCGGCCGGCCTGCGCCGCGGCGATCGGATCGCCCTGATCGAGCGGGCCATGATCGACGCCGTCCCAATGCGCGAAGACCGGACCGGTGGCGAGCGGGCGCATCGGATTGACCAGCAGCAAGGCTTGCCCACTTGGCAGGCCATCGACCGACGCGAGCAGATCGCCCCGCCCCTCCCCGCGCACCGGCCGCGACACCAGGCAGGCTGGCACGTCGGCGCCGAGCGAAGCCGCCAGCTCGCGGACCGACCGTTCGCCGGGATCGATGCCGTCACGCGCGCAGAGCAAGCGCAACGCCGCTGCCGCATCCGCCGAGCCGCCACCGATGCCCGCTGCGACCGGCAGGCGCTTGTCGAGCAGGAAACCGCTCTCCGCCGGCTGGCCGGTGAGATCGGCAAAGCCTTCAGCCGCACGCGCCACCAGATTGTCGCCCATCGTCAGCGCGGCCGCGAATGGGCCAGTCACCTTCAGTCCCGGCTCGGCCGTCAACGACAACCGATCGCCATCCTCGGCGAAGGCGAACAAGGTCTCGATCGCATGATAGCCGTCCGCCTCCCGCCGGCGGACGTGGAGCGCTAGGTTGATCTTGGCGAAGGCGGTCTCGGCCGCGTCCATCAGGGCGCCGCCGTCGCCTTGTCGAGCCCGGTATCGATCTTGGCGGTCAGGCGCGCTTTGTCCTTGTCCTCGGCGGTGAGCAACGCCGCGCGCCAGGCATAGCGCGCCTCATAGGCACGGCCGATCGTCCAATAGGCATCGCCGAGATGCTCGTTGATCGCGGCCTCGCCCGGTTCGCCGGCGGCGGCGCGTTCGAGCAAGGGCACTGCCTCCCCCGCCTTGCCCTGCAGATAGAGCACCCAGCCGAGCGAATCCGTGATCGCGGGATCGTCGGGGCGAAGATTGCTGGCCTTGGCGATCATCGCGCTGGCGCGATCCACATTTTCGCGATGCTCGATTTCCGAATAGCCGACCTGGTTGAGCACGGTCGGCTGATCGGGCGCCATCGCATAAGCGCGTTCGAGCGCGGCTTTGGCGGCGGGCCAGTCGCCCGCGAGATCGAGCGCGCCGCCCTGCTGGAGCAGGATCGGCCACAGCACGTCGGGCGGCGCGTGCGCCGCCTCAGCCAGCGCCAGCGCCTTGGCATAGGCCGCCGCCGCTTCGGCCGGATGGGACAGGATCAACTGGAGATCGCCGACCCGGCCCCAATCGTCGGAACCGGCGCTGGCGGGCTTCACCGCGGCGAGCGCGTCGGCGAGCGCTGCTTCATGCTGGCCGTCATCGTTGAGCAAAGCGATCCGCAAGATGCGCGCGTTCGCACCAAGCTCGCCGCCTGGCGCGATATGGTTGAGCGCGATCAGCGCGAGATCCGACCGCTGCATGCGGTGGAGCAATTCGGCCAGGACCAGCCAACCGGGATCGTTATCGGGCGCGGCATAGGTCGCCATCCGCGCCATGATCATGCCGACCGGTATATATTGCTGACGCGCGAAATCGGCCGCGACCTCGACCAGCAGGGGCGAGAGGCCATGCTCCGGCCCTTTGACGCTGGCCGGAAGCTGCGCCGCGGCCTGCGGCCCGAGCGAGCCGGCGGCCTCCTGCGAACGCCCGAGCGCGATCAGCAGCAGCGCGCGCTGTTGCGGATAATAAGGCGAGGCGAGCGGCATACCCCGCGCGCCCTCGACCAAGGCAATCGGGTCACCGCTGCCCGACCCAACCGCGATCCAGGCGCGGCAATAAGGCGCGAGGAAGCCGAACACGCGGTCCTGCGCCAGCTTTTCGGTGGCATCGTGCGCCTTGGCCCAGTCGCGCGCCTTCACCTGTTCGAGCACGAGCAAAACCCGTGCGTCGGACGGCATCGCCGGCTGTCCGTCGAGCAAATGCGCGGCGCGGATCGCCAGCGTCATGTCGCCCGCCGACAAAGCTTGCCGATAAGCGTGCGTGACGATCTCCGCATTGGCCGGATCCTGCGCCATCAGCGCGGAGAAGCCGGCATTGGCCTCGCGCACGTCGCCTGCGGCCTCGGCCGCGCGGGCATGGATGTAGAGGCTGCCGAGCGAGCTCGGTGCGGCCCCGGCGGGTGCAGCCAGCGCCAGCGCCAACAGGCCGGAAAGTGGAAGTGAACGCAGATACCGCACGCTGTCTGTACCCTCACATGTTCGGATAATTGGGGCCGCCGCCGCCCTCGGGCACGACCCAGTTGATATTCTGGGTCGGGTCCTTGATGTCGCACGTCTTGCAGTGGACGCAATTCTGCGCGTTGATCTGTAGCCGGGGGCCTTCAACGATCTCATAGACGCCGGCCGGGCAGTAGAGCTGCTCGGGTGCGTCGTAGAGTGCGAGATTGACGTCGATCGGCACCGCCGCATCCCTTAGCGTCAGGTGGATCGGCTGATCTTCCTCATGGTTGGTGTTCGACAGGAACACCGAGGAGAGGCGATCGAAACTGATCACGCCGTCGGGCTTGGGATAGTCGATCGGCGGCACCAGATCCTTGCGCCACAAGGTCGTGTTGTCGCGATGGTGCTCGAAACTATACGGCAATCCGATGCGCAGCTGGCGCATCCACATGTCGATGCCGGCCCAGAGCGTGCCGATAAACGCGCCCATCTTCGCGACCGCCGGCTCGGCATTGCGGACCGTCTTGAGTTCGGTCGCGATCCAGCTTGCCTCGACCGCGGGCTGGTAGGCGGCGAGCGTGTCGTTGCCTCGCCCCGCCGCCAGCGCTTCAGCAGCCGCTTCGGCGGCGAGCATCGCCGATTTCATCGCCGTATGCGTGCCCTTGATGCGCGGCACGTTCACGAACCCGGCCGCGCAGCCGATCAGCGCACCGCCCGGGAAAGCCAGCTTGGGCACCGACTGCCAGCCGCCTTCATTGATCGCGCGCGCGCCGTAGCTGACGCGGCGACCGCCTTCGAGGATCGCACGGATCGACGGATGCTGCTTCCAGCGCTGGAATTCGTGGAAGGGTGACAGATGCGGGTTGCGGTAGCCCAGACCGACCACGAAGCCGAGCGCCACCTGCTGGTTGGCCTGGTGATAGAGGAAGCCGCCGCCGACCTCGTCCTTCAACGGCCAGCCCTGGGTATGGATCACGCGACCGGGCACATGCTTGGCCGGGATGATATCCCAAAGTTCCTTTATTCCAAGACCATAGATTTGGGGCTGGCTATCCCGTTCGAGGTCGAACAGGCGCTTGGCTTCCTTGGTCAGGCTGCCGCGCGCGCCCTCGCCGAAGAAGGTGTAGCGGGCATGGAGCTCGATGCCGGGCTGATAGTCCGGCCGGTGCGTGCCGTCGCGGGCGACACCCATGTCGCCGGTCGCGACGCCCTTCACCGAGCCATCGTCGTTGAACAATATCTCAGCCGCCGCGAAGCCCGGGAATATCTCGACGCCCAGTTCCTGCGCCTGATCGGCGAGCCAGCGGCAGAGATTGCCGAGCGAGCCGGTGTAGGTGCCCTTGTTGCTCATGAACGGCGGCATCAGCCAATGCGGCATGCCGAGCTGTTTGGTGCGGGTCAGGAACCAGTGATGGTTCTCGATCACGGGCACATCGAGCGGGCAGCCCTTGTCGCGCCAATCGGGGATCAGTTCGTCGAGCGCGATCGGATCGATCACCGCGCCGGACAGGATATGCGCGCCGACCTCCGAGCCCTTTTCGAGCACGCACACGGCGATATCGGGATTGATCTGCTTGAGCCGGATCGAAGCGGCCAGGCCCGCGGGACCCGCGCCAACGATCACGACATCGTAATTCATGCTTTCGCGTGTCGTCATGTCTCTCTCCGCGTCCGGTCGTCGTAACGCCCGAACGCCTCATCAGAAAGCCGGTGAGCGCAGATTGACCCCCTCGTCAACTCTCCGTCTAGTCACAGGCGGCGGGTAGCGGGGAAGTTGCATGATCGATGGCGTCGCGTTGAGCGCGCTGGATTGGTGGGCGGAAGCGGGCGTCGATACGCTCGCTGACGATCTGCCGCGCAACTGGCTCGCCGCCGCGCCTGTCCTGTCGGAATCCGTTGCCGCCGCACCGGCACAGGCAAAGGCGGCTCTGCCCGACACGCTCGCCGCTTTCCGCGCCTTCTTGCTCGCGGATGCTTCCATTCCCGGCCCGCCCAAAGGGCGCGTCGATGCCTCCGGCGATGCGGCCAGCGGCGTCGTCATCGTCGTCGACATGCCCGAAAGCGAGGACCGCATTTCGGGCAATCTGCTGTCGGGCGAAGTCGGCGCCCTGTTCGATCGCATGCTGGGCGCGATCAATCTCGGCCGGGATCAGGTCTATCTGATCCCCTTTTCGCCGGTGCGGGCGACCACCGGGAAGCTCGGCGAGGCGGAGCTGACCAAGCTGACCCCGCTTTTGCTCCATCATCTGGCGCTGGCGGCACCGCGCAAATTGCTGCTGCTAGGTGATGCGCCGGTGCAGGCGCTGCTGCGCAAGCCGGCCGCGCAGGCGCGCGACACGGTGCACCAGCTCGCGATCGCCGATGGCGAGGTGCCGACCGTCGCGTCGATCCATCCCCGCATGGTCCATCTGCGCCGCGACTATCGCGCGCTGGCCTGGGCCGATCTGCAGCGGTTCGAAACGTTGTGATCCGCACCGCCATCCTCTCCGCACTCGCGTTGGCGCTGGCCGCGCCGGCCTGGGCGGACGTGCCGGTCATCACGCTCGCGCCGCCGACGGCCTCGAACCATCAATTGAGCGACAGCGAGCGCGATAGTTATCGGCAGGTGTTTCAGGCACTTCGGCAGGACAATTACACCGTTGCGGCAAGTTTGCTCGATGGCCTGCCCAATGGCGTGCTGACGCCGATGGCGCGAGCCGAACTGCTGCTGGCCAGCCCCGCGACGCGCGATCCTTCGACGATCTCGGCCCTGCTGAGCGCGGCGCCCGAATTGCCCGAGGCCCCTTCCCTCGCCAAACTGTCGCCGACGGGCGCGGCATTGCCGGTACAGCATATGCTGGTGCGGATGGCGGGGCCGAGCAAGCGCGCGCCGACCCGGCCGAACCGCGATTGCACCGTGCTGGCGGCCAAGGTCCAGCCCATGCTCCGGGCGAACGATGCGATTGGCGCCGAGCCTCTGGTCGAGGCGGCGGCGGACAGCGTGTCGCCGGAAGCGCTCACCGAATGGCGGCAAAAGGTCGCCTGGACCTATTTCCAGAATGGCGACGATGTGTCCGCACGGCGCGTGGCTTTGCTCGCGCAAGTCGGCGCGGGCGACTGGGCGGTCGACGCCGCTTGGGTCAACGGCCTGGCGAGTTGGCGCGCGGGCGATTACCCGGCGGCGGCCGATGCGTTCGATCGGGTCGCATCCAATGCCGGCGATGACGAGACCAAGGCATCGGGACTGTTCTGGGCGGCGCGGAGCGAAGCCGCGACGGGCGATGCGGTCGCCGCCAATAACCGTCTCCAGACGGCGAGCCGGCTGAGCGAGACCTTCTACGGCATGCTCGCCAGCGCTGCGCTCGGCGTGCCGAGCACGCCCGCTTTCTATCTCGACGCGGCGGACATGCAGGCGCTGCTGCGCCACCCCAATCTGCGCGCCGCCGCCGCCTTGGTGGAGATTGGCGAGACCGCGCTGGCCGATCAGTTGATCCGTTATCAGGCGCGGATCGGGGCGCCCGCCGAGCATGGCCAATTGATCGCCTTCGCCGACCGGCTGTCGCTGCCCGCGACACAGGTGTGGCTGGCGCAGAATGCGCCGTCGGGCACACGCACCAGCCTGGCTGCGCGCTTCCCCATGCCTGCATGGAGCCCTGCCCAAGGCTGGCGGGTCGATCCGGCTTTGGTCTATGCCCATGCGCTTCAGGAATCGGAGATGCGAACCGACGCGGTCAGCCGTTCGGGCGCGCGCGGGCTGATGCAGTTGATGCCCGCGACCGCGCAATTGATCGCGCGCCATAAAGGCGATGTCGTGCGACCGCTCGACGATCCGTCGATCAGCTTCGAATATGGCCAATCCTATCTTGAGGAACTGGCGTCGGCGGGCGGTACCGGCGGGCTGCTGCCCAAGGTGATCGCGGCCTATAATGCCGGACCGAACAATGTCGCGCGCTGGACTGCGGGGATGAACGATCCTTTGCTGTTCATCGAGGCGATCCCGTTCGCGCAGACGCGGGCCTATGTCGCGATCGTGCTGCGCAATTACTGGATCTACCAGCGCCAGAAAGGCGCCGCGACGCCGAGCCTGACGGCGATGGCGCAAGGGCACTGGCCCGCCTTCCCCACCACCCGCACGGTCGAGACCGCGAGCGCCGCCGCAGCGACCTACGCGCCCAACTGACGGCCTCGAGCGCGCAATCAGCGTTCTTGCTATGTTCCGGTATCATACTATGCTGCCCGAATGGATAATCCGCGCCTCCCGCCCCGCCCCGGCCGCGGGGCGACGCTCAACGAGACGCCGCAGCGCTTCAACCTGAAGGGCCGCGAGAGTGACGGCGACTGGCTCGACGCGCGTGAGGATCTGGATGGCGGCGCGCCGCCGTTGCGCACGACGGTGACGGTCGAACGGCCCAAGACGATCATCACGCGCAACCAGTCGCCCGATGTCGGCTTCGATCGTTCGATCAATCCCTATCGGGGCTGCGAGCATGGCTGCATCTATTGCTTCGCACGGCCCAGCCACGCCTTCCACGATCTGTCGCCCGGGCTGGATTTTGAATCCAAGCTGTTCGCCAAGCCCAGCGCGCCGGCCTTGCTGCGCGCCGAGTTGGCGGCGCGCAATTACGTCCCCCGCCCGATCGCGTTCGGGACCAATACCGATCCCTATCAGCCGATCGAGGCCGAATGGCGCATCACGCGCGCCTGCCTCGAAATCCTGGTCGAGACGCAGCACCCCTTCACGATCACGACCAAGTCGGACCGGGTGGTGCGCGATATCGACCTGATCGCGCCGATGGCGGCGAAGGGGCTGGCGGCGGTGGTGGTTTCGGTACCGACGATCGATCCGGTGACCGCGCACACGCTCGAGCCGCGTTGCCCGCGCCCCGCCAAAAGGCTGGCCGCCGTGAGAGCGCTCATCGATGCCGGCGTGCCGACCTTCGTCAGCCTCGCGCCGGTGGTGCCACAGATCACGGATCACGAGATGGAGCATATTTTGGAGGCGGCGAAGGCAGCGGGCGCGCGCGGCGCCTTCTTCCTGCCGGTGCGGCTGCCGCACGAGGTCGCGCCCTTGTTCCGCGCGTGGCTCGACGCGCACCATCCGGATCGCGCGGACAAGGTGATGGCGACGATCCAGTCGATCCGCGGCGGGCGCGACAACGATCCCAATTTCTTCACGCGGATGCGCGGCCAGGGGCCGTGGGCGGAGCTGCTGCGCACGCGGTTCGACATTGCGTGCCGGAAGCTGGATCTGAAGGGCGAGCGGCTGAAGCTGCGGACGGATCTGTTCCGGCCGCCCGAGGGAGACCAGTTGCGGTTGTTTTGAAGAGCGACGGACTCAGGGCGTACGAGATCGTGGCTTGGGGCAAGCTTTGTGACCGGCGCGGTCCGCCACCTGCTCGGCCGCGGGGAAGCTGCAATTTGGCCTTGGGCGGTGAAGCCCTGGACGGCGCCTGCAAGCCTGCCAACTGCGCGACGTCCAGCCGGTGGCTGCGGTTCAGGACGGGTAGCAGTTAAGCCCCTGGAGGTTGCCCTCCAGCATCGCCCGCTTAGCCACGATACGCGATGCCGACACCGAAGCCGCGGTATTGGCCGGGGGTTACCCCTCAAACGTCGTCCGCATAGCTCCCGTGCACGACGCCGGCATCACCCAGAAGGTGAGATCTGTACGCTTTGGGCGAAGGTACCGTCTCATGCATGCCGAGGAGATTCGCGCCGGTCATTGTCCACCGACCGGATTCCGATCAGCGAACGCATCATGCGTACACTTTTGTTCTCTTTTGTCAAGGACGGAGTTTAACCGTCATGCTGAACTTGTTTCAGCATCCATCATCCGCATCGCCGCGCCTGGTGCACGATGGACCCTGAAACAAGTTCAGGGTGACGCAGAAGAGCAGTGGCTCGCTCCCTGCTCAGCTTACCAGCGCGAGGCGAGGCGGATCGAGGGGTTCGAGTTGGACCGCAACGACGCCCGGCAGGCGCTCGATCGCTTCGACCAGCTCGCCATCGAGACGGTAATCGCGGCCGATACGCAGGCGGGCGGACCTGCCGCCGGCCGGTATGACCAGATGGACTTCGCCGCGGCCGCCCTTGGCCTCACCGAGCGCGGCGGCGAGATCAGCGAGCGCGCCATCGTCGGCCAGTTCGATTTCCATAAGGAGGCGCGCATTGGAGGACAGGCCGTCGAGCGGCCGGGCGGCGCGGACGGTGATGCGCGGCGTTTCCTCGCCGGGGCGCTTGTCGGATTCAACCTCCAGCAGCATGCACGCGCCCGAACGCGCTGCAGCCTCCATCGCTTCCGAGGCATCGTCGTCGAACGAACTGGCGATGAACTGGCCTGAAGCATCCGAACAGGTCGCGAGCAGATAGCGATTGCCGCGCGCCGACGTGCGCCATCGCGCCTCCTCGACCAAAGCCGCCATCTTGAGCCGGCCGCGCGGCAAAGGGCGCCCGCGCTCGTCACGATCGGGCCCGGACGGCGCGCCCATCTGGCCGATCTGTTCAAACGTGCGTACGCCTTCACTTCTTGCGACATGGCGGTAACGATCGGTCGGATGTGCCGAGAAATAAAAGCCGAAGGCTTCTTTCTCGGCGGTCATGCGCTCGGCCACCGACCAGCGTGCATCCTTGGGCAAACGGATCGGCTGGACGCCGGCATTGGCCTCGCCGCCGAACAGGCCATGCTGCCCGCTGGTGCGCGCGTCGTGCGCGCTGGCGGCATGGGCGAGGATCGTCTCGGTCGCCGCGAACACAGCGGCGCGATCGGGCACGATCGCATCGAACGCCCCTGCCCCGGCCAGGCTTTCGAGCTGGCGGCGATTGAGCAGGCGCGGATCGATGCGGTCGGCGAGGTCGTCGAGGCTCTTGAACGGCCCGTTGGCGCGCCGTTCCTCGACCAATTGTTCCATCGCCTTCTCGCCCACGCCCTTGAGCGCGCCGAGCGCGTAGCGGACGGCATCGCCGGACACGCTGTATTCGGCTTCGGACTCGTTCACGTCGGGCGGCAGCAACGCCACCGCCGAGCGTCGCATATCGTCCGCCCAGATCGACAATTTGTCGGTCAGGCTGATGTCGTAACACATGGAGGCCGCGAAGAATTCGGGCTTGTGATGCGCCTTGAGCCAGGCGGTCTGGTAAGCAAGCAAGGCGTAGGCCGCCGCGTGGCTCTTGTTGAAGCCGTAGCCCGCGAACTTGTCGATCAAGTCGAACAGCTCATTGGCCTTGGGCGGCGCGATGTCGTTGGCGGCGCAGCCGTCGATGAAGCGCTGGCGCTGCGCGTCCATCTCCGCCTGGATCTTCTTGCCCATCGCGCGGCGCAGCAGATCGGCTTCGCCCAGGCTGTAGCCGGCGAGGATCTGCGCGGCCTGCATCACCTGTTCCTGATAGACGAAGATGCCGTAGGTCTCGGCGAGGATCGTCTCGAGCAGAGGGTGCGGATACTCGATCGGCGCCCGGCCGTTCTTGCGGTCGCCGAACATCGGGATGTTATCCATCGGGCCCGGCCGGTAGAGCGAGACGAGCGCAATGATATCGCCGAAATTGGTCGGCCGGACGGCGGCGAGCGTGCGGCGCATGCCTTCCGATTCCAGCTGGAACACGCCGACCGTGTCGCCCTTCTGGAGCAAGGCGTAAACCGCCGGATCGTCGAGCTGGAGCGCGAGCAGATCGAGCGCGACACCCTTGTCGGCCAGCATCTCGACCGCCTTTTGCAGGACGGACAAGGTCTTGAGGCCGAGGAAGTCGAATTTCACCAGCCCGGCGCCCTCGACATATTTCATGTCGAACTGCGTGACCGGGAATTCGGAGCGTGGATCGCGATAGAGCGGGACAAGCTGGTCGAGCGGGCGATCGCCGATCACGACGCCGGCGGCGTGGGTCGAGCTGTGGCGCGGCAGGCCTTCCAGCTTCATCGCCAAGTCGAGCAGGCGTTTGACCTGCTTGTCCGATTTGTACTCGGCCGCCAGCTCCGACACGCCGTTGAGCGCGCGATCCAGCGTCCACGGATCGGTCGGGTGGTTGGGGACAAGCTTGGCGAGGCGATCGACCTGGCCATAGCTCATCTGGAGGACGCGGCCGGTATCCTTGAGCACCGCGCGCGCCTTGAGCCGTCCGAAGGTGATGATCTGCGCGACATGGTCGCGGCCATATTTGGCCTGAACGTAGGATATGACCTCGCCGCGCCTTGTTTCGCAAAAGTCGATGTCGAAGTCGGGCATCGACACGCGTTCCGGATTGAGGAAGCGTTCGAACAGCAGGCCGAGCTTCATCGGATCCAGATCGGTGATCGTCAGCGACCAGGCGACAACCGATCCCGCGCCCGATCCGCGGCCCGGGCCGACCGGAATGTCATGGTCCTTCGCCCATTT